>NZ_JAKTIG010000023.1:0-240634 GCF_027855145.1 Acinetobacter sp. AOR18_HL | reverse complement strand
ATGATCTGACCCCATAAAGTTGGACAGTTAGTTAAGCAGTTTTTAAAAACTGGTTTCTATATTGTACAGGGGATAAACCTTGTAGCTTCACCTTGATTCTCTCATGATTATAATAATGAATGTACTCTCGTATAGTTTTCTCTAACTCATCAGTTGATTGAAATTTTTCACCATGAAAGCACTCCGATTTTAATATTCCAAAGAAGCTTTCTATTACAGCATTATCTAAGCAATTTCCTTTACGAGACATACTTTGAATTAAACCATGTTGCTTTAATTGCTGTTGATAATGAGCCATTTGATATTGCCATCCTTGATCTGAATGGAGAATTGGTTTCTCATGTCGCTTAAGTTTAGCTAAAGCATGAATGAGCATATCTTTCACTAACTCATAATTGAGTTTACGTTGGATCCGGAAGGTAATAATTTCCCCATTAAATAAATCTATAATTGGTGATAGATAAAGTTTTTCACCGTTAACATTAAATTCCGTCACATCAGTTGCCCATTTCTGGTTGGGACGGTTCGCTTTAAATTGCCGTTGCATAATGTTATCGGCCACCATCCCGACACAACCACTTTTATATGAGCGATATTTTAGTGCTCTGATACGTGATTTAAGTCCCATAGTTTTCATAAGACGATATACACATTTATGGTTGATTATTATTCCTGTACTTTTCAGAGCAAGAGTAATTCTACGATAGCCATAGCATCCCTTATGCTTGTGATATATGGACTTGATCTGCTGTTTTAACTCAGTATATTTATCCTTAGAGCGTACAGCTTTCATGTGATAGAAATAAGTACTACGAGCGATCTTGGCAATACTGAGTAAGAGCTTTAATGGATAAATTTGCCTTAATTCTGAAATAACTTGAACACTGTCTGCAGTAGAAATTGAATTTAGGTACGTTGCTTCAGTTTTAAGGCTTTTAGCTTTTTTAAAAAGGCAACCTCTGCTCGTAAAGCGGTCACTTCATCAATGAGCTCCTGCTGAGATTTATCTTTGTCATCTTTTACAGACTTGGTTATTTTAGTTTTATCTTGTTTAAGCATATTGGTATAAATCCTCGTGGTATTAAACCCAGCAATCCCTTCTTTATGATACTGAGCTAGCCACCTTCTTAAAATTGACGTCCCGCTCAGATTTAACCGTCTTCTAACTTCTCTTACCGGTATCTTATCAAGAAGCATTTGTACAGCCTTGATTTTAAATTCGGAAGAGTAGTAGGTTTTTTTAGTTTTAACATTCAGGCCATCTTCACCTTGTGCCTTATAGTTTTCAATCCATAAGCGGATGGTTTGGAGATCTACATTAAATTCTTGTGAAAGGATTTTATATCCTTTACTTCCCTCTAAATAAGCTTGAATGACTTTTAATTTTAACTCTTTTGAATGCTTCGGAATTGGCATAGAGCACACCTCATAAGTTTTAAAAGTCTAACTTATGGGGTGCAGTTCAGGACGGGAGAGGGACACCCTCGGGTGTGCTAGTCTGAGTTCATGCTAGTCTGTCAACCTTCTTCCGTTCTGCCACCATAATTCTATAAATGTCTGGCAGAACTCCCTATAAAAAGGAGTTGGCTTTGCACATTCTTAATTTCTTGGCAGCCTTTGCCAAAAGCTATAACGACACAACTTAAAAATTTAAAGCAGCTTGATGCCCTTTAGGGTTTTCAGGCTTTAAGTCATTACGGCTCAAAAAACTTGCATCAACAATAAAACTTGAGATGTGCCAAGCACAGTCTTACGGCTTTGCTATGCCTTTTTTCTCCCAAAAAGTATCTCGTTTAGAAACAACAAGAATTTATAACGGTAAAAATATGCCAAATTTAGTTCTCTCAACACGTGCGATCCAAATCATTAATACATCGATTCATTTGTTTCACCATCACGGATTTCATACGGTTGGGGTCGACCGAATCGTGAAAGAGTCTCACACTCCAAAAGCAACTTTTTATAACTACTTTCATTCTAAAGAGCGATTTATAGAAATCTGTTTGATCGTGCAAAAAGAACGCTTAAAAGAAAAAGTGGATGCAATTGGTGAGTACGATCAAAGTACAAACGTGAAGGATAAACTTAAGAAACTTTATTTCTTACATACCGATTTAGAGGGACTGTACTATTTATTGTTTAAAGCAATTTTTGAAATGAAACTGACCTATCCAAAAGCCTATATCACCGCAGTGAGATATAGAACGTGGCTCATCAATGAAATCTATAGCCAACTTAGAATACTTAAAAACGATGCGACTTTTCAGGATGCCAAATTATTTTTATATATGATTGAAGGCGCAATCATTCAGCTTTTAAGCCCGGATGCGGCAATTGAGAGGGAAAAGGTGTTGGATTGTTTTTTGGCGGGATTTGTTTAGGACAAATGAAAAAATCAACGTATAAAACAATCCTATTTATAACTATTTATAACGGATCTAATCACTTCTTGTAGATCCAAAATAGCTTTGTCTTTTAGAGATGTTTTTCTACATGAAAGAACCATCGGGTAGGTCGGGATCGAAATTGGACATTTTGTATAAATCAGTGAGGGTACAATTTCAGAAATTTTTCTTGCAGCATGGGTTGGAAGCGTACAAACCGTTCCTTTTCTTTTTAATAACCAAGGAATGGCTGCAAAATGAGAGGTGGATGCAAATATGTGTCTGGTTTTATTTAATTTTGTTAAATGTTCGTCAACTATTCCGATCTGTGCTGTATTAGAAATTAATAGATGTTCAAAACCTAAAAACTTTTCCAAGGTCAGATCAACAGCATCTTCAGGGTGAGTGACTAAACAAGAATAATCACCTAAAACCATTAATTCTCGGTACAAAGAGTGATAGTAAATACCACCAGAAGTCACTCCAATATCAACATTATGTTTTACTAACATTTCAGCAATAATATGCATGTATGTCTGTTTTATCACGATTCTATAATGCGGAAATTTTAATCTAATTTGCTCGATAATCTCTTGTGCAAATGCAATTTCAAAATCATCTGACATACCAAGAGTGATAATTCTTTGCTGTAATGTATTGGTATTATCTGGTAGAGATATCAGTGTTTCTCTAAAAATATTTAAGGCATTGCTGACCAATGGTTTTAAAGCATGGGCTTTAGTAGTGGGTGCTAGACCTCGGCCAGTCCGTTGGAAAAGTGGATCTTGGTAAATATCCCTGAGGCGTCTTAAAGATGCACTGACCGCAGACTGAGTAATTCCTAAACGTTCCGCTGCACGCGAAGCATTCTGCTCTTCATATAGGATTTCAAAGCACTTCAAAAGATTTAAGTCGATTTGTTCGATATTAATTTCATTCATATCTGATAGTGCCTAAATCCTATTCCATAAAGATGGTGATTATATAACAATGAATTCAGACGTAATGAACGGAACTTGTATGGAAAGTTATAGATAAGGTTCTTATTTACGTGATGCTTTATCAAAATATATCAATTTTTTGGTCAAAAGTTATTGATATTATTGTTGATTTTTAACCTGATCTAGTAAATAGGATTGATCAGGTTTATTTGGAAAAATATGATTAAGGACTGATTCTATGACAGATTATCTTTTAAATCTAGCTTTTCGATGAGTTAATCACTCTAGACAATTGAACCCCCCGTTAAATTTAAATCTAAACACATATGAATGTTGTTTATAGGGGATTCGTTTGCCAAAAAATGCAGGGATGTGTTCAAGCACAAGCATTTTAAAGTTTCGATATAGGAATTCGACATGTTAAAAAAACTACATGTGCAGGTAATTATTGCAATTATTGCTGCCATTATTTTGGGTTTAGTCTCTCCTGAATGGGCAAAGGCAATGAAGCCATTAGGTCAAGCATTTATTGCTTTACTCAAAATGCTTTTAGCTCCTTTGATTTTTCTTACCTTGGTTCATGGTTTAACTCATATTAAAGATATGAAAAAACTGGGCCGTTTGGGTGTTAAGTCGCTTATTTATTTTGAAGTGCTAACAACTGTAGCAATGCTGATTGGCTTTGTATTTGTCAATGTGTTGCAGCCCGGTTCAGGACTTCATGCAACCGATTTAGCCGAACCTGATGCGGCAAAAGGTTCAGCAACACTTTCGGCGGTTGATTTCTTCTTAAATATGATTCCGCACACCATCGTAGATGCTTTTGCGACCGGAAACGTATTGCAAGTATTGGTTGTTTCGATTTTAGCGGGTATGGCTATCAATTTATGTTGTGGCCCAGACTCTGTAATTGTTAAAGGAATTGATGAAGCGCAAACCATCTTGTTCAAGATGCTGGGCTTTATTATGAAACTTGCTCCGCTCGGTGCATTTGGTGCGATGTCGGCTGCAATTGGTAGTTACGGCGGTGAAACACTCATTTATTTAATGAAATTAATTGGTGTTTTCTATGCAGCATGCTTCTTCTTTATGGTGTTTGCCCTTGGTGCAGTGACATGGATTATTGGTCTACCTTTTCTCACCATTTTAAAAGTGATTCGCGACGAAATACTTTTGGTGTTCGGTACAGCATCAGGTGAAGTTGCCTTTCCAAAACTGATTGAAAAGCTCAAAAAAACGGGTTGTGACGAGGCTGTTGTCGGGTTCGTATTACCTACAGGTTATAGCTTTAATTTAGATGGCACAGCTTTATATATGGCAATTGCGGTGGGCTTTATTGCACAAGCAACTGACACACCTTTGAGCTTAATCGACCAGTTGGTTTTATTAGCAATCTTAAGCTTTACATCGAAAGGGGGAACTACTGTCGCTGGCGGCGCCTTTATTAAGTTGGCGGCGACCTTACAGTCTGTAAAAACTTTACCACTCGGTGGTTTGGGACTGTTATTTGGTGTTGACCGAATTATGGCAACTATCATGGCAATTACCAACATTATTGGAAACACGCTTGCAGTCTATGCGGTTGCTCGTTGGGAAAATGCTTTCGATGCTGATGCTTTTGAAAAACAAACAGGTAAGAGACCTAAACGTAGTTTGCTACGGGCGAAAGATTCTTTGGTAGAGACACCATTAGCCTCCGATTCAAATCAATCAAGTCAAGTTTTAGATAAATCTCATTAATTATCTCAACTTCTTATATCGAGAATAGACATGCGTTTAAAAGCGATAGACCCAGAACATTTAACTGCTGAACAACAAGTTGTTTTCGATGCAATTGCAAGCGGTCCACGTAAAGGGGTGCGAGGTCCTTTAGCGATCTGGTTGCATCATCCGAAGTTAGCCAATTTGGCACAAAGTCTTGGTCAATATTGCCGATACGATAGTTGTTTAGAGCCGCGTTTGAGTGAATTAGCCATCTTACTAATGGGTAGACACTGGCTCGCTGAATATGAATGGGCTGCTCATAAACCATATGCAATTGAGGCTGGCCTAAATACAGACGTCATTGAAGCTATTCGTTTAGGTGAGCAACCCGCATTTATTCATAAGGACGAACAATTAATTTATCAGTTTATTTGTGAGCTTCACGAGACCAAAAGGGTTTCTGATCAGACTTATCAAGAAATAGAGCAACTACTTGGGACAGATACATTAATCGATTTAGTCGCGATTGCAGGCTATTACACCCTTATTTCTATGACGATTAATGTTTTCGAAGTTCCACCACCAGCAGGTGTAGCTCCTGAATTACCAACTCCAAAAGCAGGAATTTAATATGTTTGATGAAATTAATCCTCAAGGACGTTTGCAAGACAAAGTTGCAATCATTACGGGTGCAGGTTGTGTTGGTCCGGGGTGGGGAAATGGTCGTGCCGCGGCAGTACTTTTTGCTAAAGCAGGGGCAAAAATTTTTGCTGTAGATCGTTCGATTGATGCAATGCAAGAGACTTTAAATCGTATTCAAAACTTCGGTGGTGAAGTAACCCCTTTTGCATGTGATGTGACTGACAGTGAGTCAGTTAAAACCATGGTTGAAGCCTGTGTAGAGAAATATGGTCGTGTCGATATTTTAGTTAATAACGTAGGTGGTTCTGCCGCTGGTGGAGCTGTCGCATTATCAGAAGAAGCTTGGAACAAACAACTCGACTTAAATTTAAAAAGCGTCTTTTTAACTTGTAAGCACACCATTCCATATATGGAGCAACAAGGCGGTGGTTCGATTGTAAATACGGCTTCAACTTCTGGAATCCGTTTTACAGGTGCTCCGCAAGTTGCCTATGCCGCAAGTAAAGCCGCGATTATTCAATTATCAAAAGTGACTGCTGTCGAATATGCCCCTAAAGGAATACGCGTAAACACTGTCTTGCCTGGTCAATTACATACTCCAATGGTTGAGGTCCGTTTAGCAGGACAACGTACTGGCGGTGATGTCGATCAATTGCTTGAAAGTCGTTTAAAACGAATTCCCGCAGGTTTTATGGGAGATGGTCGTGATACAGCTTTTGCTGCTCTGTTTCTAGCAAGTGATGAAGCCCGTTTTGTTACTGGAACAGAAATTGTGGTCGATGGCGGAATGACTGCACGTTGTGATTAAGGTGAATTCTGAGTAACTCCAAATATGTGAGGTACATGGAATATTTGTTGAACCTAATAAGATTTGTTTAGGAAGTACTATGTCATTTAATTTGCCAAAAGGTTCATGGGATTGCCATTTTCATATATACGGGCCTTTTGATCGTTTTCCGTTACCTGAAGATGCTGCATATCATCCTGAACCAGCAACATTTAAGCAGTTGCTTGAATTACACAAAAGTTTAGGAATTGAACATGGTGTTTTTGTTCAAGCTGTTGCCTATGGTTCAGATAACTTCATCATTTTAGATGCGATTGAACAAAGTAACTTTAATTATCGAGGAGTTGCTTTAGTAGATCACGATATTACAGATGAACAACTTGTTGAATTAAAGCACGGCGGAATTTGTGGCATTCGCTTTAACATGATGGGGCATTTGCCTGGAAATCATGATCCACAAGCATTACGAGGTTTGGTTGAACGAGTTGCAAAGCTCGGATTGCATATTCAGATACACGGAAAAATTGAGGATATCTTCCCAGCGATTGAAGCGTGGCAAGACATAGATGTCGATATTGTGATTGATCATATGGCACGACCTAATTTGCTTGATTCACAAGATGCAGAAAATACTTTTAACAAGTTGCAACAAGTCATGATTAATCCGAAGCATTGGCTAAAAATTTCCGGAATTGATCGCGCACAGAATGGACAACCTGCCAGCACTTGGGATGCTTCACTGAATTGGGTTCAGAAGTTAATCAAACTTGCACCAAACCGCGTGGTGTGGGGAACAGATTGGCCTCATCCAAATGTAAAAGGTGAGGTTCCTAATGATGATGAGCTTTTAAAGTTTGCATTAAAAGTACTCGATACGCCTGAATTACTACAAGCCGTATTTGTCGATAATCCACGGAATTTATATTTCAGAGAAAATTAATGTTTTAAAACCAATGAAGTATTCATTGACTGAATACTTCTTCACTTAAAAGGAAGTTAAAAAATGAGTTTAAAAAAACTAGTTTCAGGAATGGGCTTATCAATTGCTATGGTCGTGCCAGCACATGCAGCGCAATTAAATGTTATTGCATCTGGTTCTTTTCATGGTGCTATGGATATCCTTATTCCGATGTATGAAAAATTAACTGGAAATACGGTTCATATCGAATGGGGGCCATCTGCCGGAAAGTCTCCTGAATCATTACCAATGCGAATTAAAAACAATGAAAAAATGGACTTGGCTATTATTTTGGATGATGCACTTAAATCGAATGAATTGAGTCAAAATTTTGACTTGTCTAGTCGCACTGAATTGGCAAATTCAAAAATTGGTTTGGCTGTGAGTAAAGGTACTAAAGTACCGCCGTTAAAAAATGAAGCAGACCTAAAGGCGGCTTTATTGTCTGCTCAAAAAGTTGCCTACTCTCAAGGTTCAAGTGGTGTCTATATTCGTTCAACCTTATTCAAAAAATTGAATATTGAACAGGAAATGCAAACAAAAGGGCTTGAGGTTCCAGGCAAAAAACTGGTCGGAGAAGTGTTAGCAGAACATCAGGCTGATGTGGGAATGCAACAGATTAGTGAGCTTAAGCATACTAAAGGGATTACCTTTGTTGCACCTTTACCTGAAAGTTTGCAATACGTTAGTAAGTTTTCATCGGTTATTTCAAAAAAAGCTGAACATCCTCAAATCGCAGCTCAATTTGTACAGTTTTTAAAGTCTAAACAAGCAGCAAGTATTTTGACCAACAGTGGGTTGGAACCACTGGGTCAGTGAGGAATCACCATGAAGAAATACTTAACTGTAATTTTATCGACATCATTGAGCCTCATGGGATGCTCAAGTCTTGATAAGGTTGAATCTAATATGGATCAAGCAAATTTAATTTCAAATTTCTCTGTTCATAAAAAGCAGATCCAACAAGGTGATGTCTCAATTGAGTTCTATGTACAAGGGAAGGGCCCCGTAATTGTATTATTGCCTTCGTTAAGTCGTGGAGCTAGGGATTTTGATGTTGTTGCAGATTATCTTGCAAAATCAGGCTTTAAAGTAATACGTCCTGAACCTAGAGGTATCAATGGCAGTACAGGACCTTTAGAGAATTTAACTCTCCATGATTTTGCTGCTGACGTTGCTTTAGTTTTAGATGCTGAAAAAACTGGACCAGTGGTAGTCGTTGGACATGCATGGGGAAGTCAGCCTGCACGTATGCTTGCTGCTGACAGACCAGATCTAGTTCGCGGTATTGTCATGGCCGCTGCTTCAGCAGGTAAGTTACCTAAAGATTCAACTGAAAAACCGTATGGGCGTTTAAGAGATACAATTGATAACGCAGGCAATTATAAGCTTCCTCAAGAACAACGTATTTCATATCTAAAACAAGCTTTCTTCGCACCTATGAATGATCCACATGTGTGGTTAAACGGTTGGTATGAAAAAAACCATGCTGCTGAAGCGCATGCACGAATTGTGACGCCAATTGATGAATATTTTTCAGGTGGAAAAACGATTCCAATCCTTGATTTACAAGGAGAGTACGATGCCGTTGTCGTCAAAAATGTAATGAAAGAGTATTTGCCTGAACGAGTTGTTGAACAGGTCATCAAAAACGCAGGTCATGCGATGGTACCAGAACAACCAGAAGCGATGGCAAATGCGATAGCCAAATTTTCCAAACAAGTTTATTCAGCCAATTAGTTGACTTAAATCTGCTTATTTAATTTTTAAACCACAATCATCTAAAACATGGAGTTGATTAAGATGAACAAAACCTTAGCTATTTTATCTACAGCAATATTATTAGTCACAGCAACAGTTACGGAAGCAAAGCAAACAAACGTTTCACCAGCAACGCATACGGCAGCTGCCTCTAAGGTAAGCAATGTGCCTTATGAGATGGTGAAGTATGGTGATGTTTCTATTCAAGCCTACGTACAAGGGAAGGGACCAACTATTGTGATTATGTCGTCACTAGGACGTTCTGTACGTGACTATGATGTGGTTGCACAAGATTTAGTTAAACAAGGCTTTAGAGTGATTCGACCTGAAGTTCGTGGAATTGGTTTAAGCCGTGGTCCAATGGAAAAACTGCATATTCAAGATTATGGAAATGATGTTGCAGCAGTGATCGAACATTTTAAAGCTGGTCCTGCAATTGTAGTCGGTCATGCATGGGGCAATTTCCCAACCCGTATGGTCGCAACGCAACGTCCAGATTTGGTTAAAGGGGTGGTGTTAGCAGGCGCTTCCGCAGGTAAAGTGCCTGAGGGATATAAAGGTAAACCAATTGGACCTGAGATTCGTGAGGCGATTGATAATGCTGGAAATGAAGAGCTTCCAGAAGCTAAGCGTATTGAATATTTAAAACGTGCATTCTTTGCACCAATGAATGATCCGCGCGTATGGCTAACTGGTTGGCACCACGAAGCACACGATGCACAAGGTTATGCGCGTAATAACACTCCTGTAGATGACTATTTTGCTGCTGGCAAAGCACCAATTTTAGATATTCAACCAGAATATGACACAGTTGCGCCTAAACCTTTAAGAGGTGTTTTAAAAGGTGCTTTAGGGGATCGAGTGACGATAGTCGAAATTAAAAATGCAGGTCATGCCTTAGTTCCAGAGCAACCGAAAGCTTTAGCGGAAGCCATTGGTAAATTTGCTAAACAACAATTCGCGAAAAAATCATAGTTGTTCCTTAAAGAAACGAACGTTCAAGAACGTTCGTTTCTAATCGATTTTGTGCATTAAGGCTTTAAGAGACTTTTCCATATGATTGACAAAAGTAAGTCCTCACTAAGCGAGGTTCTATCGCAAATCAAAGATGGTGCAACCATTCTGATTGGCGGTTTCGGTACCGCAGGACAACCCGCTGAACTCATTGATGGTCTGATTGAACTCGGTGTTAAAGATTTAACCATTGTCAGCAACAATGCCGGTAATGGCGATTATGGTCTGGCGAAATTGCTTAAAGCCGGTTCGGTTAAAAAAGTCATCTGTTCTTTCCCACGTCAGTCAGATTCTTATGTATTTGATGAACTGTACCGTGCTGGAAAGGTCGAGCTTGAAGTGGTACCGCAAGGTAATCTGGCGTGTCGTATTCAGGCAGCCGGTATGGGCCTAGGCGCTGTGTTTACTCCAACAGGCTTTGGAACACTTTTGGCCGAAGGTAAAGAGACCCGTGAGATTGATGGGAAAGATTACGTACTTGAATATCCGATCAAGGCTGACTTTGCCTTGATTAAAGCTTACAAGGGCGATCGTTGGGGCAATCTGGTTTACCGTAAATCTGCACGTAACTTTGGCCCGATTATGGCCATGGCTGCTGATGTCACCATTGCTCAGGTTTCTGAAGTGGTTGAACTCGGTGGATTAGACCCTGAGCACATTATCACCCCGGGTATCTTTGTACAGCACGTTGTACAAGTAGCGCCCGCACAGTAAGCAATAAGGAGAAATAACATGAGCTACCAGAAACTCAGCCGTGACCAGATTGCACAACGTGTGGCACAAGATATTCCAGATGGTGCCTATGTGAACTTGGGTATTGGCCTGCCGACCAAGATCGCGAGCTACTTACCTGACGATAAAGATAATTTTCTTCATTCTGAAAATGGCCTGTTGGCTTTTGGCCCACCGCCAGCTGCAGGTGAAGAAGATCCTGAACTGATTAATGCGGGTAAAGAGTTTGTGACCATGCTTGAAGGCGGCAGCTTTTTCCACCATGGCGATTCATTTGCGATGATGCGTGGTGGTCACCTTGATATTGCAGTACTTGGTGCATTTCAGGTTGCCGCGAATGGTGACTTGGCAAACTGGCACACGGGAGCACCGGATGCGATTCCTGCGGTAGGTGGTGCGATGGATTTGGCTGTGGGTGCCAAGAAAGTATTTATCACTACAGACCATGTGACCAAACAAGGTGAACCGAAGATTGTGGCTGAGCTGAGCTATCCAGTGACAGGCAAGAAATGTGTTGACCGTATTTACACCGACCTGTGTGTGATTGACGTGACTCAAGATGGTTTAAAGGTAATTGAGAAAGTGGAAGGTCTTAGCTTTGATGAGTTACAGGCTTTGACTGGTGCAACTTTGATTGATGCGACTCAAGGGTAAGGAAGTAGGGAAATGACATTAAAAAATGCTTATATCATCGATGCCATCCGTACTCCATTCGGCCGTTACGCCGGTGGCCTTGCTCCTGTCCGTGCCGATGATCTGGGGGCTGTGCCGATTAAAGCCCTCATGCAGCGTAACCCAAGTGTAGATTGGGAACAGGTCGATGATTTGATCTATGGCTGTGCCAACCAAGCCGGTGAAGACAACCGTAATGTCGGCCGTATGTCAGCACTGCTTGCAGGTTTACCATACCAAGTACCGGCAACCACTATTAACCGTTTGTGTGGTTCATCACTCGATGCGATTGCCATTGCTGCCCGTGCCATCAAGGCAGGTGAAGCGAATTTGGTGATTGCCGGTGGTGTAGAAAGCATGAGCCGTGCACCCTATGTGATGGGTAAGTCAGACAGTGCTTTTGGCCGTAGCCAGAAGATTGAAGATACCACCATGGGATGGCGTTTCATTAACCCTAAACTTAAAGAATTGTATGGTGTAGATACCATGCCCCAGACTGCCGAAAACGTGGCTGAACAGTTTAACGTCAATCGTGCAGATCAGGACCAGTTTGCCTTGGTGAGCCAACAACGGGAATGGGTGCTCCAGAAGAGTTTACGTTAGAGAGAATCAAGACCGCGATAAAAACTGTTGTAAAGACAACGCATCAACTGGAACTGAAAAGTGTGGCATTTGCCCCTAGTATTTTAGATACAGGTCTGAATCCTCCCTCTGGTTTAAATGAAGTAATGCTACAAGCTCTCAAAGAGGAATTAGACCGACATCATCAGCTTCATTTGCAAAATTTAGTCAAAAAATCTGAAATTGAAAGATGGGTTTTTGATGCTGGTTTTCAAAATTATGATGCGAAGGCCGAGCAATCTAGAGTGTCTTTTTCTAAAATTTTTTATAGCTAATATTTCAACTTATCAAAAAACAACTTGTTTATTAAACATGACTCATATAATAAATGGGAACGCAACAAGCATCTCTATAGCTTGATCTAGGAGGTCGTTATTTGAAGTTATTTATTATTATATTCATAGTAATTTTTTCTAGTATTGGACTCATTTGTTTAATCGCGCTACTCAGAAATTTAAAAAATTATTCACCATCTGGTGAGCATGATCATTCATCTGCTTCAACACATCATTTTCACGATAGTAGTCCGAGTCATCATCATAGCTCTAGTTACTCAAATGACTGTTCATCATCATCTTCTGATTCAGGCGGATGTGATGGCGGTGGTGGCGGGGGAGATTAAAAAAAGCCCTTTTATGCAAAGGGCTTTTGATGATTTAAGGTAAATCGAACCAGATAAATTGACTGTCTTCAATTGCGTGAATTGTCGCTTTATCTTCAAAAACTAAAGCATCGCCTGCTTTAACTTCTTGATCGCCAATGCGAACTACACCTGAAATCACGTGCACATAGTTCACTTTTTTAACCGTATCAACAGTTAACTCATGTCCTTTTTCCAATACTGCAGATTTTACTTCTGCATTTTGGCGAATATGCATTGGTGCATTTGCATCAGGCCCTGCAATTAAATGCCATTTGTTTGGATCTTTACGTGGGTCAAGATTAATTTGCTGGTAATTTGGCTCTGCGTCTCTTTCATCAGGAATAATCCAGATTTGTAGTAAATGTACAGGCGTATTAGTGTTGTTGATTTCACTGTGAGCAACACCTGTGCCGGCACTCATGAGTTGCCATTCACCCGCTTTAATCTGGCCTTCATTTCCCATGGTGTCACGGTGTGAAATTGCACCATCTAGCACACAAGTTAAGATTTCCATGTTGTCATGGGAGTGCGTACCAAAACCATTATGCGCATCAATCTGGTCGTTATTAATTACACGTAGAGCGCTTACACCCATATATTTAGGGTCATACCAACTACCAAATGAAAAGCTATGATAAGACTCTAACCAGCCTGCTTTTACATGACCTCGATCTTCACTACGATGTAGATAAGCATTCATGATCTAATCTCCCAAATTTTTATTTATCTCTTGAGAAATATAATAATGTTCTATGTGGGGCTAAAAAATAGGTTAACTGCAACATGTCGTTGCATAATTGATATGGTCGTATAGTTTTATATTTATAGATATATGTTGACTCATAAAAAAACCTGCACAAGGCAGGCTTTATTCAAATGATTACTGATCTTAGTTCGCTAAATCAAGGTCATCATATTCATTCAAGGTCTTACCTTGCTGAATATGTTTTTGATAATGTTGAGCACGGAGTATGTCTAGTTCTGAACTTGATACGCCATCTCTCCAATAGCCAGCAATACGCACGTCATTTTTATTAAACTGTTTGTCTTCTAGAAAAAACTGGCGTAAAGCTCTGGCTTCTTTGCGTTCGCAAGCCGCCCAAATCGTAATATTGTCATAAGTTTTTAGTGCAAATGCTGCTTTTAAAAGAAGACCTTTTTGTGGCCTGTGATGTTCTTTATGGAACGAATGAATTTTGACGTGGTCATGACGGGGTAATTGGCTAGCAATATCTTTTTCAAAACTCTCAATGAAAATATCCGCACTTACGCCATTTTTCCATTCATTCAGTATCGAATATAACGCGGGTACAGCCGTATCGTCGGCAAACATGACCACATGTTTTTTATGTATGAAATTGGGAATGAAATGAGGGCGGGGGCCAATAAGCCCGATTTTTGTACCCACTCGAGCTGAATTAAGCCATTCCATTGCTGGGCTTAAATCTTCATGTTTAACAAAATCAATTTCGATTTGAGCATTTACAGGATTGAATGAACGGACCGTATAGACGCGTGAGATGGGTTGTCCCTCTGGCGGATTGCTCACAATTAACCGAATTGCTAAATTGGGAGCTTGCCAAAGCTCTGGCTGTAATGTGTTGATTTTTCCTTGAATTCTGACAATGGACGGATACGGCGTATGGATCGAGACGATAGTCATCTCAAGCTGTTCCATATCTTGTAAATGGTCTTTTTCTTTTAGTAAGTCGCCATATACTTGTTTCGATTTTTCTGCAATTTTTGTCATACATATAACCCAAGCTTCATGATTACTATAGAGCGTAATAATTGATATAGATGTAGTCTCTCTATTCATTACGATAACCAAGTTGGCTCTAGATGTAAATAATAATCATTATTAATTGTGGTTTTTAGATCTAAATATAGACCTCTAAACGATTAGACCTAAGGTTAAAAATTATCTTATTGTTTTGATATTTATCATTTTTCATAAATGGCTTTTAAAGGGGGAAAATTGATATTTCTCACAATATTAATTGTAAATGATTATCATTTGTATTATTGTGCTGGGATATCTATTATTCGAACAAACAGCGATAAAGACGACATTTTTATAACTTTGTTTTGAATATTAGGTGGGGTGGTATTGCATAAAGAATAGGGTGAGGACCAAGATAAATGCTAAAAGATTTGAGTCAAAATTTAGGGCAAATGAATGATAAAAATAACAACGTAGAAAATTTCTTAAAGCGAATTTATGAAAATATTTTTGATCAAAATTCCCATCGAACAGCACTTATTTTTGAAGACCGTAGCATTAGTTATGCTGAGGTAGGGGCTCAGGTCGCCAAAGTCATGTATGCGCTAAAAAAGCAAGATTTGGCGACAGGGTCTGTGGTAGCCATTTGCTTAAGAAAAAGTCCTGAGCATATTTATACCGCTTTGGCATGTGCGCTTATTGGCATCATTTGGCTTCCTGTAGATATGGATTCTCCGCCATCGAGACTGAACTATTTATTGACGAATAGTCGGGCAGATGTTGTGGTGAGTGACTCATCCATTGCAGGTGTTCAAAACCTAAATATTAATGAAATTTTATCGGCTACAACTGAGCACAAACCGAGCTTTAATGCCGAAATCAACCGACGTCCGGCATATTATTTATATACTTCGGGAAGTACAGGGACTCCGAAGTGTGTGGTCTTAAATAATCAAGCCACAGAAAACACGCTACAACAGACGATCTCGGAATGGAAAATTACTGCTGACGATGTGATTATGGCTGTAACACCATTTCATCATGATATGTCGGTATTTGATGTATTTGCTTCAATGGCAGTGGGTGCAACTTTGGTGGTTCCATCTTTTGAGCAAAGTAAAAATGCTGTTGTCTGGGCCAATTTAGTAGATCGTTACAAGGTTACGCTTTGGAGCAGTGTGCCTGCCATTGTCGATATGCTGTTCAGTGTAGCTCAAAAAGAACAACTACAGTCTTTGCGTTTAATTGCCCAAGGCGGCGACTATATCAAACCTTCACTCGTCTCGAAGATAAGAGAACAATTGCCTAACACTCGTTTATTTTCATTAGGTGGACCTACCGAGACCACAATTTGGAGTATATGGCATGAAATAAATGAGCAAGATCAGGAAATTATTCCGTATGGAAAAGCTTTAGAAAATAACCGTTATTATATTTTGGATGAAAATCTGAAGCCTTGCCAAATGCGCGAGGTCGGTACGATGTATATGTCCGGCCTGAATTTATCTAATGGTTATTTACTTGATGGGGAAATTTATTATAAAGATTTCGTTGAAATTCAAGTGAGTGAAAATGAAACTCAAACTGCTTTTCGCATGAGTGATCAAGGATATTTTAGGGAAGATGGAAATATTATTTTTGCTGGACGTGAGGACGGTTATTTAAAAATAAAAGGTGTGAGAATCTCTGCGGCCGAGGTTGAAAATGCTTTAACGAAGAATCCGTATATTCATAACTGTGTGATAGTAAGTTGTGTACACCCAACGACTGAAACTCAAGAGTTAGTCGCCGTTTACACCCTAGAAAATAAATACAAAACTACTCGCTTAAATAGCCCTGAATTAAAGAACTTTTTAAAAGTGCATTTACCGAGTTCACATATTCCTTCGAAATATTTGGTCCTCGAAACCATTCCTTTGACCCGAAATGGAAAAATTGATCGTAAAGCTGTGCAAGAAATCGCTCAGGGGAAAATTTACGTATCTTCTATGTTGTCTACAAACTCCTCTAAAACACAGTTATCAGTCGCTGAGGTAGGAGACTCGGTTTTATCGGTTTTCCGTGAATGCATCGCTGACAGCCAAGCTGAAAGAATGGATATTTTTTATAGAAGTGAAATATTAGCGATAGGAGTTCGTCCGAAACAACTCATGAGTATTGCTCAGAAACTCTCTCAAAAGCTCAATACAGAAATTGATTTTTATACACTCATTAGCTGCAAAACAATTCAGGATGTGGTGAATAAAGTAGAGCAGCAAATAAAATAGAAAATTGAAATGTGCTTAAAAGCGGAGTTGAGATGTTTGCTTTTAAGCACATGATTGGTTTTAGGGCAACTAGATTTGAGCTAAGGTTGCCTTAATTTTTTCACAGATACTTTGCACTGTTGCTGTCGGGAAGCGGTGGGCTTGATACGTAATGATCATGCTTAACTGATGTTGTCCATCAATCACATTTTCCATAATTTCAAAATGTAATCCGAACATCGATTCATCACGTTCTGGCAAGATCTGACGATAAGGAAGATCTTGTCCCTGAGGTGTTTTGAGCGCGCCGTTTAAAGCGTTATTTGAATGGATATGAATAAACACATCAAATAACAGTCCTTCATCGGCGCTCATTCCTAATGCATTTTGAATATGGTTGATAGGAATATCTGCATAGGCCATCGAGGTATTAATCATTGTGCTGATATTGTGGAGCAATGATTGGAATGAATCTGAAGGGCTAAACTGTGTGCGATGCGCCACCATGGTCGTAAAGTAACCCACCGTATCAAAAAACTCAGGATCAGTTCGTCCAGATGCAGAAGTACCAATCACAATATCTTTTAAATTACCTTGTTGCTGTAACGCATTGGCGATTGCAGTATAGAGAACCGCGAAAATAGAAGAGCTGTGTTGTCTCGAAAATGCGAGAAGCTTTTCATGCATTTCCGGTGCAAATTTAAGTTCGAGCCATTGGACTGGAGGTTTTTCCTTTTCAGCATTTAACTCATGTTCCGAAACAGGGAGATGTAAACCTTTGGTTGCTCCTGTTAGCAGGTTAGTCCAATAATTTAGATGGTCTTGGTTAATCCCTTGTTTTTGCTGGAGTAAAGAAAAATCAAGAATAGATTGGGCGGGTACCTTCCAGTTTGGTGCTTGAGCATTTGAACGAGCAAGATAAGCATGCGCAAGGTCAGCCATAATGGTATTTAAAGACCATTCATCAATCACCATGTGATGAACTAAAAACGATAGAGTTTGGCGGCCTTGAGCATTTCGAATTAAACGAATTCTTAATGGAAGTTCGCGTGTTAAATCAAATTTATATGAAGCTTCACTTGCAAGCGTTGCATCGTGACTTTCGGCACTGTTCCAAAACCATTTGAATTGATGAAGTTCAGATGTAGGAACCACCTGTTGATAGGTTTGAGCATTGTCGGTATTAAAAATTGTGCGTAAACCTGCATGGCGCTCAACAATATCTGTAAAGGCTTGAAAGAAAATATCTTCATTAATTTCTTCAAGGAATTCTACGGCAAATGGCAAGTTATAAATTGGGCTAAAATCGAACGCAGAATAAGCTTGCCACAGGAAATCTTGAGCTAAAGTAAGCGGGGCTTTATCGACACTTTGTAAGGTGGATTTTTCAGTTTTTGCAGATTTAACGAAAGCGTATTGGGCTAAGTCAGCAGCAGATGGGGATTTAAAGAAATCATTAAATTGAATCTCAATTCCATGTTTATTGAGTAGGTTTCCAATAATTCGTGTTGCTAAGAGTGAATGGCCGCCAAAATCAAAAAAGTCATCATGTTGGCTCATTTCTGGTTCAGCGAGTGTATTTCGGAACTCTTCTAAAATAATTTCTGAAACATAGGTTTGGTTAGGTTGTTGTGGCGCTTTTGCGAAACTTGTATCTAGATGATGTGAGATATCAATTTCAGTCAGTACCAATGGCATATTATTTGGTGAATATTGTTGATATCGATTTTGTATAGCCTGAATGAAATCTGACTTTTGATAGCTTTCATCAAGAATCGGGTGGAGCGCTAAAATAAGAAAATAGTCTTGTTCAGTTTCTACGAGACTTGTAAAAAAAGGGGGATGAAATTCTGCATTCCATGATTGCGCTTTTAAGGTAGCTACCTGCTCAAATACCTGTTCTGTATTGCTCTTTTTTAATTCTAGGCAAGCTGAATGGTCATCAAATGGATATTTGTATAAATCGCCTTCGTCACTAAATGTATAGCGGACATTTAAGTCAGGCGTAGTTTTAATAATGTCTTGAATTGCTTTAATCAGCAGTTGAATGTCTAAACCTTGATTAACTTTCCACAGATTAAAACGTCGATTAACTTGTTCAGGCTGCTGTAATTGCAACATCCAGATATGTTCTTCGTAATCAGTAACCGAAAGGAGAGAGGGCGATTTGGAAAATTGTTCCAACATAAATGAATCCTGGTTTATCAAATGGCTATTTTCATCAATTTTTATTTCGCAAATTTTTTACATTAGATTAAATTTCATATAATTCATAATGTTATAGATTTGCTTGTTTGCAAAAATTGACCTTTTTCTAATGAGTTGATGTCCACATGAACTGTACTGATGTAACAGTAGGGTTACATTTTACCTTTAAACATACTATAATTGATTCTCATTTACATCAAGATTATTATTTGCAAGAAGATGGTGCCAATTGAGAATGACGAATTTTTAAAATAGAAAATAAATAATAAGTAATTGATTAATATTATTTAATTCGAAATTGGTTCAGCAAGAATAATTTAAAGATGAAAAAAACGATCCTCAGAATAGGGCTGTGATTTTGCCTATTCAAAAGGAACTTATTTTGTTGTCTCGATAAAATTGAGGAATTTTCATGAGAATATTCAATCATGAAAGGTTAATAAGCCCATCAAATGTTGAACAAATTTTCCCTCGCTTTGGTTTGATGGGACTAAATTTGCAATTTGCATTGGCTTTATTACGCTCAAGTGGGGCACGCCACTGATGCGATTTGGCTTATTCTGTATTTTTATCCTTTTATGTATTTGTTCGTTATTGCTCGGAGCTGAGCAAATACAGTGGTCTACCTTATTTTCTTTTTCTCATGAGAGTTGGCTCACTCTTACAGCCAGCCGTATTCCTCGTTTGATTACCATTGTGCTTACCGGTATCGGGTTGGCGGTATGTGGTGTCATCTTGCAGCATATTGTGCGTAACAAGTTTGTTGAACCGGAAACTTCGGGCGGTTTAGATGCTGCCAAACTGGGAATTTTAGTGTCATTAACTTTAGTTCCTGTAACCAGCACGCTGAGCAAGATGATATTTGCGATCATTTTTTGTTTTATTGCCAGTTTAATTTATATCGCAATTATTCGGCGGATCCGTTTTAGAAATACGGTTTTAGTACCGGTTATTGGCTTGATGTACGGCAGTGTACTGAGTGCCTTAGCTGAGTTTTATGCCTATCGCTTTAATATTTTACAAAGTATGCAAGGGTGGCTTTTAGGAGATTTTTCAAAAATTGTTCAAGGCCACTATGAAGTTATTTACATTATTTTTCCGATTGTTGTCCTGACTTATCTTTTTGCACATTGCTTTACCGTGATTGGTATGGGTGAAGAGATGGCTTCTAGCTTGGGACTTAGTTATGCAGCTATAGCCGCCATTGGTTTAATACTGGTTGCCATTACAGTTTCAACCACAGTAATTACTGTTGGCGCCATTCCTTTTGTCGGGCTTGTGGTCCCCAATTTGGTCGCACTGAAATACGGAGAAAACTTAGCTAAAACCTTGCCCATTGTGGCTTTAGGTGGGGCGTCTCTATTACTGGTTTGCGACATTCTTGGTCGCTCGATTATTTATCCATTTGAAGTGCCAATCGGACTTACCGCAGGTGGTGTGGGGGGAATTATTTTCCTCATCCTCATTTTGAGGGAGTTCAGATAATGCGTATTACAAAGCTATGGATGATTTATCTGATTGTCATCTGCCTAGCAGTATGTTTTTTATTTTTAAACTCAGGACTAGATTTTGATTACGTCATTCCTAATCGACTTCTGCGTCTTGCCACGATTGTGATAGCCGGTATTTGCGTTGCTTTTTCCTCGATTGTTTTTCAGACACTGGTCGGTAATCGTATTTTGACTCCCTCAATTATGGGCTACGAAGCGATTTATCTCTTATGGCAAGTTTTGTTGTTGTTTTTTTGGGGAACACATGGAGTAAGTCAGTTAGGGGTAAATGGTAATTTCTTTATCTCAATCGTTTTAATGCTGCTTTATTCGTGGGTAATCCATAAGTGGTTATTGCCATATGGCAGAAATGATGTCTTTCTCCTGTTGCTTTTAGGGTTAGTTCTTACGATGGTCGTCGGGACGGTTACTCAATTTATTCAACTCAAAATTAACCCTGGTGAATTTTCTGTTTTCCAAGGCCTTAGCTATGCTTCGTTTAATCGCTCTCAACCAGAAACTTTATTTTATGCCAGTGTAGCCGTAGTCATTGTTCTATTCCTCGGTAGAAAAGCACTCCCTGTTTTGGATGTTCTGGTTTTAGGACGTGAGCAAGCCATTTCATTAGGTATTCATCATCACCGCTATGTCAGTTTCTATTTAGCCCTAATCGCTATTTTGGTTGCGGTATCTACCAGTCTGATTGGCCCGACAGTATTTATGGGCGTATTTATTGCCAACATTACTTATGCACTAGCAAGAAGTTATAAGCATAAATTAACGCTGCCCATGGGCTGTGCCATCACGATTGCCATATTTATTGCTGCTCAAATTTTAGTTGAGCACGTTTTTAATTACAAAACGACCGTCAGCATTTTGGTCAATCTGGTATGTGGCATTTATTTCCTTGCGCTGACGGTTCGTACCCGAGGTGTTGCATGATTCATGTCAAGAATATCAATAAGTCATATGGAAATAAGCCAATACTGACTGACGTAAATGTTGAATTTCCTACAGGTCAGGTGACGTCACTCATTGGTCCAAATGGAGCTGGAAAATCGACTTTGCTCATGATGATGGCACGTTTAATTGAACCAGATAAAGGCGAGATTTTTCTTAATCATCAAAATATTGCGGATATTAAAACCGCTGTTTACGCCAAGCATGTCGCGACTTTACGTCAAGCACCTGGCTTTAATTTGCGCTTAACCGTAGAAGAGCTGGTTTCATTTGGACGCTTTCCCTATAGCCGTGGTGTTTTAACCGAGCAAGATCGTCAGGTGGTTGATGAGGCTATTGAGTTTCTTTCTTTAGAACCACTGCGCAAATCTTACATCGATGAAATTAGTGGTGGTCAAAGGCAAATGGCCTTTTTGGCGATGACGATCGCACAGCAAACAGACGTACTTTTATTAGATGAACCCTTAAATAACCTTGATATGAAACATGCCGTTCAAATTATGCGCGCACTCAGGCGCTTATGTGATGAACAAGGGCGCACTGTGATTTTAGTCATTCATGACATCAATTTTGCCACGAATTATTCGGACCATATTGTCGCGCTGAAGAACGGCAAGTTTCATTTCAGTGGGTTAACCGAACAAGTGATTACAGAGGCGCAATTAAATGATCTGTACGAGCTTGATTTTGAAATTACATACAGTGAGCGTGGCTGTATGTGTAATTACTTCAACTCATCTGGAGCTTGAATACATATGAACTGGAAGAAAAAGTATGGGGGAGTAGCCCTCATCATAGCGGCAGCTGTCACTCTACAAGCATGTGATCAAAAAGTTGCAGATACCACTCAAGCTTCTCAGAAGCTAGCAGAACCGATTACGGTAAAACATGCGCTTGGAACTACGGTGATAGATCATCTACCGCAACGCGTTGCCGTACTTGATATGAATGAAGCTGACTTTCTAGATCAACTCAATGTCCCGATTATGGGAATGCCAAAAGATTATGTTCCACACTTTTTGGAAAAATATAAAAAAGATGCACAGATTCAGGATTTGGGTGCAATTGTGCAGCCCAATATGGAACGGATATATGCATTAAAACCAGACTTGATTTTGATGACGCCATTACACGTTAATCAGTATCAGGAACTGTCCAAAATTGCCCCGACCATTCATTACGATATTAATTTCAACAATAGCGCGAGTAATCATATTGGTTTGGTTAAAGACCATATGATGACCTTAGGAAAAATATTTAATAAAGAAGATTTAGCCCGCCAGAAAGTTTCTGAACTCGATGAACAGTTGAAGCAAGTACAAGCCGTAACGGCCAATCGCCCAGAAAGAGCGTTAGTCGTTCTTCATAACAATGGGGCATTTAGTAATTTTGGTATTCAGTCACGCTATGGCTTTATTTTTAATGCTTTTGGGGTAAAGCCTGCAAGTGGTGTGATGGATACAAGTCTACATGGGCAACCTATTTCGAGTGAATTCATCAAAAAAGCGGACCCAGATATTCTCTATATCGTGGACCGAACTGCTGTGATGGAACATCGCTCAAAAATTAATGCTGCCAGTGTTGAAAATCCATTATTACGTCAAACCAAAGCATGGAAAAACGGTCGTGTCATTTTTGTCGATGCCGATGCGTGGTACACCACGGCTGCAAGCCCAACCTCACTCAAAATAGTGATGGAAGATGTGAAAAAAGGCTACCAATAAATTTTTAGGTACATCACTTAATCAAATTTTACAGCATAAATTTTCACTATTTTGCTTTGTATTTTAAGCAGATAGTTAATAAAAAATGAATCACAACATTAAAGGTCTTTCAATGAACAACGTTAGCGATAACCGTAATTTTAAAAGTGGGAATGATCAAAGAATTAATCACCGTTCTTTTATATTAAATGGTGTTGCATCTGCACAAATAGCCCTTCGATTAGGCTATGCATTAGGCACTGTATTTGTACTATGTGCATCAAATACCTATGCTGCTGTTATTAATAATTCAACAAAAACTCTAGAACAACAAGCTGCTCAAACAAATGTAGCAGCTTTACCAGCAATTACCGTAAAAGCTGAACAAGACGATACTTATGCAGGTGGACAAGTTGCAACATCGAGCAATGTTGGATTTCTCGGTAGTAAAAAATTTCTAGATACGCCATTTAATACGATTAGTTATACCGATAAATATATCGAAGATAAACAGGCAAAAGATATTACAGAAGTGATTGCAGCAACTGATCCATCGATATATACCAACGGTGCAAGTGGTGGTTGGAGTGAAAACTATTATATTCGTGGATATGCTTCGAGCACGAATGATATGTCAATGAACGGACTTTTTGGTATCACACCGTTTTATCGAACTTCTCCGGAAATGTTTAGCCGCGTTGAGGTGTTGAAAGGTCCTTCCGCTTTGTTAAATGGGATGCCGCCAGCAGGATCGGTGGGTGGAACGGTAAATCTAGTGACCAAATATGCGGCTGATGAACCGTTTGCACGATTGACTACGACATATATGTCGGATGCTCAGTTTGGTGGACATGTCGATGTTGGAAGAAGATTTGGTGAAAATAAAGAATTCGGCGTTCGTATCAATGGGATGTATAGAGATGGTGATGCAGCAGTTAATGATCAATCGAAAGAAAGTCGTTTATTTTCGCTTGGCTTAGATTGGCAAGGTGAAAAAGCACGTGTTTTTGTTGATGCTTACGATGCCTTAGATCATGTTGATGGTGTGACACGTGGTGTTAACGTCTCTACAGCAGTTGGAATTCCGAAACCACCGAAAGCGGATACCTTGCTTAGTCCGGATTGGGGCTCTGTGGAAACCAAAGATAAAGGTGCCATGATTCGTGGCGAATATGATTTTTCTGATCAGTTGATGGCATATGCGGCTTATGGACAAAGTACAACCAAATATAAATATAATGGGGCAAGTGCAGGGACGATTACGAGTAGCACTGGAACACTGAGTTCAATGCTTGGACAACTTGCTTTTGAAGTCGATAAAAAATCAGCAGATGCAGGTTTTAAAGGCAAGTTTGAGACGGGGCCTGTGAAACATCAATGGGTCGCCAACGCAACTTACTATAATCATGCACAAGATGATTATGGTTATAGAATTATCCCAGGTTTTAGTAAGCCTGTTATTACGAATATTTATGATCCAAATCCAAATTGGGGGCCTAAACCGGAGTTTACACCGCCGTTTCTATTTCATTCGACACTCTCTACCTCTAGCTTCGGTTTAGCCGATACATTGTCGTTTGCTCAAGATAAAGTACAGTTGACTTTAGGACTTCGTCATCAGACTGTAAAAGCAACAAGTTCTGTTAATACATTACCTGAAAATGCTAAATCAGCAACCACGCCTGGTGTCGCGTTACTGATTAAAGCGAATGATAAAATTTCTGTTTATGCAAACTATATTGAAGGTTTGACAAAGGGTGATCAGGCGCCTGCAACTGCATCAAATGCGGGGACAATATTTCCTCCTCAAAAAACTAAACAACAGGAACTTGGTTTGAAGGTTGATTTGGGGACATTTGCGCATACATTGAGTGCATTTGAAATTACCAAACCAAGTAGTTATTTAGATGCTTCACAGCTTGTGGATAACTTACCTACCTTTGTTTCGGATGGAGAACAACGAAATCGTGGTATTGAATGGTCATTCTTTGGTTCACCAATTGAACATGTGCGTTTAATGGGTGGCTTTACCTATCTTGATCCTGAACTTACTAAGACTAACGGTGGAGGAAACGATGGTCATACAGCAGTTGCTGTGCCAAAAAATCAGGCTAAGCTTGGAGCAGAGTGGGATACTCAAGTAGCACAAGGGACTTTAACCTTATCAGGAAATATCAATGCAGTTTCCAAGCAATATATTAATGCAGAAAATACCTTGTCCGTACCTGGACGTACGCTCTTAGATGTTGGCGCACGCTATAGCACGAAAGTCGAGAACCACCCAGTTACTTTCCGTGCCAATATCTATAACTTAACCAACAAAGCGTATTGGGCACAGCCACAATTGACGAATTTGGCTTTAGGCGCACCAAGAACGTATATGCTATCTGTATCATATGACTTTTAATTTGTTGTAATCTTCAACCGAATAAAAAAACCCGCAATCGCGGGTTTTTTATGATATTCATATTTTATTCTGGCAAACCATAGTGCTGGAAAGAAGACTGTTTAGGAATTCGATAAGCATTACGCCCTAGTAATTGATTAATAATGACTGAGTTTCGGGTTGCCCCGATCCCTAAGTCAGGAGAACCTACACCTTGCTGAAAAATCTCGGCATTCTGAATGAAAATACGACCTTTTCCTTGATCACAACGTAAAGCGGTAAAGTCTTCTTGAACAATACAATCATTTTTATCATCAACAGATAAAATAGAACCTTTCATATTTTGGAACCATTCAGGCCAATCATGAACATAGCCTGTAGCTGCGACAAGGGCATCAGTTTCTAATTCGCATCGTTGATCGAGTTGGGTATGCAAACAGTTTAAACGCAGAGAACCCGATTCAAGTTCTTCAACCGATTCAACCTCACAGCTTGTGTATAGGCTTAAACCGGATTTTTCACCTGCCACTGAACGCTCATAAAGTACATCATATATATCACCAATGGTTGAGAAACTAATTCCTTTATAAATCAGGCCCTGACTAGCAGCAATATCGCGGCGTTTATCTCTAGGCAGGCTTTGGAAATATTGCATATATGCAGGGGTAAAACATTCTTGCCCAAGTTTAGAATATTCCATTGGGTGAAAGCCAGCAGAACGTGTGATCCAACGAATAGATGCACCTGCTTTTACTTGTTCTGGTGTAAGTGAATTAAATAAAGCAAGTACACATTCTGCTGCACTCTGGCCCGAGCCAATAACCGTGACTTGTTTACACTGTTTGAGTTGTTCCTGAATTTTTGCAAACTCCGCAGAATGTTTTACTAAAGGGTGTTTGCATGTTTCAAGCCACGTAGGAATTCGAGGTTTAGTCCCAATACCAATCGCCAGATTTTGGCTTATATATTTTTGTTTTTCGCCCGAGGCTGATTCACTTTCTATAATAAATTTATCGAGCTTGCCGTCATATTCCACATGACTTACGTTTTCTCCAAATCGACAATCCGGCAATTGTTTTGAAGCCCAACGGCAATAATGGTCGTATTCACGGCGTGGAATTAAAAAACTGTCGTAATAATAAAACTGATGTAAGCGATCATGTTGATGTAAATAATTAATATAGCCTAAGGGATGGCAAGGGTTGGCCATAGTAACCAAGTCGGCAAAGAAAGGAACTTGTAATGTCGTACCTTGCAATAGCAACCCTTCATGCCATCGAAATTCTGGTTTACGTTCTAAAAATACGCTTTTGATTTCGGGATGATGAGACAAAAGAGCAGCTAAACCTAAGTTGAATGGTCCAATACCAATTCCGGTAATATCTATTTTTTTCATGTTTATACTTTATCTGTTTCCAAAATGATGAAAGTTAAAAAGACGAATTAATGTGGTGTTAGTAATTTCTCTACATCAGCAATATTGCGACATTGAATAAGTTGAACAGGTGAGAGCTGAATCGCGTATTTTTCATTAATACGTTCTGAAACGACCTTTAAATGATGTGGACGCAGCCCGAGATGAGTAAAATGAGTTGAGTTGTCCACTTTCTTATTTGGCGTGTGGCCTATCACTTCTAAATAAATGTCGAGTAATTGATTTTGCTGTTTAGCATTATTTTCAAGTGGTATAGATGAGTGGTCAGACTCATTATTCTTAAAATATAGTCGTTTATTTTGAAGCTCACTGAAAAAATTACTGAGATCAAAACTGAATATTTCTGAACCAATAATTTGCTTGATTGCTAATTGTAGTGCATTCAAGAAATCTTCAATCATGTGAGGTGGAAATGCTTCTTGAGCATAATCAATATCGAAAATTAAAGCGCCGTCATTTCTTGTGCTAAAGCGAATATCAATTGCAACTTGAGGTGTTTGAGTAAGGCCATCTTGTTGCTGAATAGGATGAGATTCAGATAATACAGGCCATGATAAACCATTTGTAATTACAATCGGTAATACTGGAGCAGTGCCAACTTTTTCAAATAATAGCCGAGCGAGATCAACGCCTGAAAATGAAAGATGCTGTAAACCCTCTAAAACTTCAGTTTGCAAACGGTTTGCTTGTTCAACAAATTGATCTGAAGTTTTCCATTCAACAGCAATAAACGTAGAGCTATTGGAAAATGGTCCGGCATAGAGGGGAAGTGTAGGGACAGCAACGCATAGAGATTTGTCCGTGCTCCAATGAGATAGCACTTCCAAAATAATCGCCATGATGATTGAGTTTTTAAACAGCGAATGTTTTGCACCTATTTTAGACAACTGTTTAAATTGAGCTTTCTCTATAACCAGACTATTACGTTGGTAACGTGAAGTCGGTAAATGCTGTAAGGGTGTTTTCCACGGAAGCGCTGGAATGTTAGATAATTTAGCAAATTTTCTTTCCCAGTAAGCCATATCTGTCTGATGAACAGATAAGCTATTTTCAACTTCATTTTTTTCTATTTGTGTTTGGATATCATTTTGTTGTCCATCAAACAGCTCTAACATAAGTGAAGCTATAGATCGGCCATCTAAAATTAATGCATCAAAGCGGACAAAAATCGTTAATAGATTATTTTTTAATAAAAATACAGTGATATTCCAAGGTGACTGATTTAAATCAAATAGCTCATGCGTATAACTATTTTTATAGGACTGGATGTGGTGAGAAGCACGTTCAGGTTCCCATGTAGTTAGGTCTATTTCTTTTAAATTGACACTCACTTGATCGCTTACATATTGTACTAACCTATTTTTATCAATATAGGTTCGTAAGCTGTCATGCCGCCGTACCATTTCTGTCAATCGTTGTTTTAATAAAACAATATCCATTTTGCCGTGATACTGCCTAAACTCTTGCATGGCAACACCACCTAAAGGAAGGGCTTGAGTTCGGCCTAATAGGTAGGCTTGCTGTAATGCATTTAATGGTTTTTGAGACGTACGATCTGATGGAGTATTTTGGGCTGGGCTTATAATTTGTGTATTAAGTTGTTCAGGGTGCACTGCAAGATTTTTAAGTAAATGA
Organism: Acinetobacter sp. AOR18_HL; assembly: GCF_027855145.1. NCBI lineage: Bacteria > Pseudomonadati > Pseudomonadota > Gammaproteobacteria > Moraxellales > Moraxellaceae > Acinetobacter > Acinetobacter sp. AOR18_HL. The sequence continues at coordinate 211,989 of NZ_JAKTIG010000023.1, read as the reverse complement.
ATGAAAGATTCAAATAAATTCGTAATCCATTCTTTGGGTAGAGCATCTAAACGGATGTCCCAGTTAACTAAAATACCGTCATCTACATGAGCAACTTGTGCATCAAGTGCAACTTGCGGCCCTTGTGAAATGACCCAATTCATTGAGCCAAAAACACGGCGGACACGTTCGGAAAGTAAATTATCATTTTCTAAGTCGAGTGCCGCTGTAAATACCACGGGAGCAATCTGTGCACTACCATGATAACGGGATAAGTCACGTAGAACATTAACACCCGAATAATGTGAATGCTCTAATAACTCAAACATTTGATTTGCTATTTGTTTGCAGAATGCGGCTAAGGTAGTCGTCTCATTCATATCGACATCAAGGATGACTAAATTAGCAAAATCACCAATAGTGCCTTCGACATTTTTTAAAACCGGCTCACGCCAAAAAGTAGGAATATTTAATCGGAAGCTGTGATCTTTGGTTGCATGACCAAGCGTATAGGCAAATAAACCTAATATCAGGTTAGTCACAGTAATGTGTTGTTCTCTAGCAAGTTGTTGTAATGCTTTTCGTTCTTCCGGCGATAACCACGTACTTAAACGATCACTTTTTGCTGTTTTGAATTCTTGATGTATGAAAGGTAGAGACGGAGCAGGGCTAATATGAGGCAGACGTTGTTTCCACCATAAGCGGTCTCGTTGGTTTAATTTTTTTAGGTCAGGGTCTGTCCGTTTTTTTTGATACCAGTCAAAAAAATTAGGCGGACGGGAGAATGATATTTCTAGGTCTTCATAAAACAAAGAAAGATCTTCCATTAAATTCAAGAAGCTGGACGGATCTATAGCAATCATGTCCGTATCTACATGAAAACGAAAAATATTCTTTTTAAGAACACTTACAGAAAATCTTACAGTCTGGCCCTGACTTAAATCAAGTTTTTGATGGGTCCATTGCTCCCGTTTTTGCATGAGCATTTGCTCAATTTGATGATCGCTAAGCTTTGAAAAATCATCGACTTCTAATATCTGTTGAGCCTTCTCAGCCATGATGTTTGCGATGCCATCGGCACTCAAACTTAATCTCAAAATAGCGTGTTCTTTATAAAGTCGTTGAAGTGCTAAATGTAATTTTTGTAGATCAATAAATTGACCGTCAAATTCTGCATAGAGGTGGGCAGCAACCCCACCTAAAGTTGCGTTGCCAGAGCGACCAAACCAGCAGGCCGCTTGCATCGAAGTTAATTCACACATTGAATGATAACTCGGTTGACAAATTAATTTTGTTTCAGCATCATACAAACAAATGAAAATGATTACCAGTTGCATTTGTTAATCATTTCCAATTTTGCTGTGAATATATAGCTTGTCCGTCTTAAGAGTTTTCTTTTGTCGGTATTCAAATTAAATATTTATGCCGATATGTAAGAAAATTTACGAAGAATCAATAGCTTGATAACCATTAAATTAAATTGAATATTTAGAATGTCATGAAAAAACAGTTGATTGAGTTTGTTCGCTGGTCTCCAGAGAGAGCGCAACACTATCGAAATAAAGGTTATTGGATTGACCAACCTTTGACGCGCATTTTAACGGTAGGGGTTCAATCGCATCCGCATTCGCCGGCAATTATTTGTGGTGAGCGTCAGTTGAGTTATATCGAGCTGGACCAGCTATCAACAAATTTAGCTTCTCGACTAGCTGAGAAAGGCTTGGGCAAGGGTGATACTGCTTTAGTACAACTTCCCAATGTTGCAGAGTTTTATATTGTCTTTTTTGCCTTGCTTAAGGCTGGTGTGGTCGTACTCAATGCGCTATATAGCCATCGCCAATATGAACTAAATGCCTTTATTAAACAGATTCAACCTAAGCTTTTAATTGGTTCGCGTCAGCATGAAGTCTTTAACAATAATCAGTTCATTGACTCACTTCATGATGTAAATTTAAGTCCTGAAATTATTTTGATGCTCAATCATCAAGCTACCGATTTCGGACTATTAGACTGGATTGAAACACCAGCAGAGACCTTAGTCGATTTTTCATCTACACCTGCTGATGAAGTTGCTTTCTTTCAGTTGTCAGGTGGAAGTACGGGAACACCAAAACTTATTCCAAGAACGCATAATGACTACGACTATAGTGTGCGGGCCAGTGCCGAGATTTGCGGTTTAAACTCAAATACCCGGTTATTGTGCGCTCTGCCAGCTCCGCATAACTTTATGTTGAGTTCACCCGGTGCATTAGGCGTTTTACATGCAGGTGGATGTGTTGTGATGGCACCAAATCCTGAACCGCTCAATTGCTTCTCTATTATTCAAAGACATCAAGTCAATATGGCATCTTTAGTGCCGAGTGCTGTCATTATGTGGCTAGAAAAAGCCGCTCAATATAAAGATCAAATCCAGTCTTTAAAGTTGCTTCAAGTAGGTGGAGCTAGCTTCCCTGAGTCTTTAGCGCGTGAAGTTCCTGAAGTCCTCAATTGCAAATTACAACAAGTATTTGGAATGGCCGAAGGCTTGGTCAATTACACCAGACTAGATGACTCCGATGAGCAAATCTTTACGACACAAGGGCGTCCTATCAGTTTTGATGATGAAATCAAAATTGTGGATGAACAGTATAAAGAGGTTCCAGAAGGTGAAATAGGGATGCTTGCGACTCGGGGACCTTATACCTTTTGTGGTTATTACCAAAGTCCTGAACATAATTCACAGGTCTTTGATGAGGACAACTATTACTATTCGGGCGATCTCGTACAGCGTACTTCGGATGGTAATTTACGTGTAGTAGGAAGAATTAAAGACCAGATTAACCGTGGTGGTGAAAAGATTGCTTCGGAAGAAATAGAAAAACTTATTCTTCTACATCCGGAAGTTATGCACGCAGCTTTGGTCGCAATTGTTGATGACCAATTCGGTGAAAAAAGTTGTGCCTTTATTGTTTCTCGGAATCCTGAACTTAAAGCTGTTGTGCTCAGACGCCATCTCATGGAGTTGGGTATTGCACAATACAAACTTCCAGACCAGATCAAATTAATCGAAAGTTTGCCACTGACTGCAGTCGGTAAGGTGGACAAAAAACAACTTCGCAGCATTTTAAATACATCTACAACATCTTAATAAATATTGAGCAGCATATGGCTATTTCAAAAATTTCTACTTATCTCATGCCCGAAAGAGAGAGTTATCCAAATAATAAAACAGACTGGCAGTTAGATCCTTCTCGAGCAGTTTTATTAATTCATGATATGCAGCGTTACTTTTTAAATTTTTACGATGCTGAAAGTGAATTAATTAAAACGGTTGTTAATCATTTAGTTCAACTAAGAACTTGGGCACATCAGAACAATGTTCCTGTTGTCTATACAGCACAGCCTTATGAGCAACCAGAGGCAGATCGTGCATTACTGAATGCGATGTGGGGACCGGGTTTGCCAGCCTCAACAATCGATCAGCAAAAAATTATTGATCAACTTTCTCCTGCTGAACATGACATTGTCTTAAAGAAATGGCGTTATAGCGCGTTTAAACGTTCGGATTTGCTTGAAAGAATGCAAAACTGGAATCGTGATCAGCTCATTATTGGCGGTGTCTATGCCCATATCGGTTGTATGGTTACGGCAATTGAAGCTTTTATGAGCGACATACAACCCTTTCTGGTTGGGGATGCAGTTGCCGATTTTTCAGAAGAAGAACACCGCTTAGCTTTGAAATATGTGTCTTCACGTTGTGGTCAAGTCATTGATACCGAATCTGTAGTGGGGCAGGTGGCAACAGGCATTACACGACCTTGGCTAGAGCAAAAGGTCCAGCAACTGATTGAAGAAGATGAATTAGATCCCGAAGAAAACCTGATTCTTTATGGATTGGACTCATTACGAATTATGCAGTTTTCTTCGGAACTCAAAGCACAGGGAATCAATATTAGTTTTGAAGAATTAGGACGCACACCCACTTTATCAAATTGGTGGTCATTGGTTGATGCACGGCAAAGGATTGCAGGGTAGAGGGTTGCCATCATAAGGCATACGACAAATCCTGGTCGCTAAATTTATACATAAAATTTATATCTTTGATAGCGACTCCTTAGACGACTTGTAATCGTCATATTAACGGAGCAAAAAATGATTTTATCGCCTGCTGATCAAGAGAAAATAGAGACATTCTGGAATTACTGTTTAAAACATCAATACTTCAATATTGGGTATCCTGAATCTGCAGATTTTGATTATTCCGCTTTATTTCGTTTTTTCAAATTCTCTATTAATAATTGTGGTGATTGGAAAGACTATAGCAATTACGCATTGAATTCTTTTGATTTTGAAAAAGATGTGATGGCATATTTTGCTGAAATTTTTCAAATTCCTTTTGAGGAAAGCTGGGGATACGTAACCAATGGTGGCACAGAAGGTAATATGTTTGGCTGCTATCTGGCGCGTGAGCTATTTCCAGATTCCACATTATATTACTCAAAAGATACGCATTATTCGGTGGGAAAAATCGCCAAATTATTGCAGATGAAATCTTGCGTGGTTGAATCATTGGATAATGGTGAAATCGACTATGATGATTTAATCCATAAAATAAAAACCAATAAAGAAAGTCATCCCATTATTTTTGCAAATATTGGTACGACCATGACCGGCGCAATTGATGATATTGAAATAATTCAAGAGCGCTTAGCGCAAATCGGAATCATGCGCCGAGATTATTATATTCATGCCGATGCTGCCTTGAGTGGCATGATTTTACCTTTTGTTGATCATCCTCAAGCGTTTTCCTTTGCTCATGGCATCGACTCGATTTGTGTGTCTGGTCATAAAATGATTGGCTCACCGATTCCATGTGGCATTGTTGTGGCCAAACGCCAAAATGTAGAGCGTATATCGGTAGATGTTGACTATATCTCTACACGTGATCAAACCATTAGTGGTTCTCGCAATGGCCATACTGTCTTGTTGATGTGGGCGGCAATACGTAGCCAAACCAATTTACAAAGACGGCAGAGAATTCAACATTGCCTCAAAATGGCCCAGTACGCAGTTGATCGCTTTCAGGCTGTTGGGATTCCTGCTTGGCGGAATCCGAATTCAATCACTGTGGTATTTCCATGTCCTTCTGAACACATCTGGAAAAAGCATTATCTGGCAACCTCTGGAAATATGGCTCATTTAATTACTACGGCACATCACCGAGATACACGTCAGATTGATAGCTTAATTGACGACGTTATTTTTGATCTACAAGGTGCCTCTAAACGTACAGTTGGTTTTTAGTCATATCAAACAAGATGATTTAGACAAATCCCTATTAATTTTTACAGTCTAGAAAATGATCTAAAAATATTTTGATAGGGTGGTTAGGAAGTTTTTGATGCAATTAAAGTTTTTTAAAAAATACTTTTTATACGATTTTCTTATTCATGCTTTTTTAAAGCCGAAAAAGGCAATTCTTGCTGGTCAATTGAAGCGAGATTTCATTTTAAGTACCGCTTTTTTTATGAATATAAAGAGAGATAAGCATGTCTGATTTAAAGTTATCTCATCTGATGACAGACTCTTCCTTGGCACCTGCACTCAAGCCAGCATTTCCTAAATTATTTGCAGGAACACTTGCTGCCGTATTTTCTGGTTTAGCCATTTTAACAGCCCTGTGGGGCATGATTCAGTTGATTGGTTATTTATCTTCTTATTGGGTGATCTTTTCAGCGGTTTTTTGGATAGTCGGGGCAGCATTGGCAGCACTGGCTTCATGGTTAGTACATGATGCAGAGGCTGGATTTTCGGCACGATTACGTCGTCAAATTGCTCATCATTTAATTCGGTTACCGACCACAACCCTATCAAAACAGGGTGACCAAAGCTTAAAACGACTGGTTTCAGACGATATCGCAACTTTACATCATATGGTGGCGCATTTACCGTCGGAAATTGCGATTTTTGCTGTAATCCCTTTAGTTTCTATTGTTTTATTAGTTGTGTTAGTTGGCCCGATGGCTCTTTGGGTATTATTACCTGGGGCAATTGCTTCACTTTATTATTTAATTATTGTCCCCCATGTATCAAAACGGGATGGTGCTGCACGTATGCAGGTCATGTTAGATATTATTGGTTCTGCTGATGATTATGCGCGCGGCATTCGTGATAATCGAATATATGGGCAACAATCAGGCGCTTTAACTGCCTATACCCAATCAGCACAAAATTTCACTCAAAATATGGTGTCTTGGGTGAGTAAAGTCGCAACACTCGCTGCTGTTGCCACTGCATTACTACAAGCTGCTGCAACCTTTGCCATAGCCTATCTCGTGGCTTATCAATACGACAGCATGACCTTGGCTGCAACACTTTTCTTTAGTTTGGCCATCGTGACACCTTCACTACGTTTAGGGCATGGTCTTGATTATGTTGCTGCTGGGCGAGCTGCAGCTAGTCGTTTATCTGCATTCTTAAAAGAGCCAGTACTCTCATCGGGCAATCTACAACAGATTGAGCAAGATGTAACACTCGAAATAGTTAATGCAAGCTTTACAATTGAAAATCAAAAAGTATTGGATCGATTAAGTTATTCATTTCCAAAAAATTCAATGACTGCAATTACAGGGCCAAGTGGAGTTGGGAAAACAACCTTACTGCGAGCACTTGCTGGGTTCGCTGTATTGCAAGAAGGTGTCGTTCAATTAGCAAAAACAGATATTTTGCAATTACATGAAAAACTAAGACATGAAAAGGTTTTGTTTATTCCACAAGGTGGAGATGTATTACCGGCCACAGTAAGAGAAAACTTATCCTTATCTGCCGTTAATGCAAATGATGAACAACTTGAGCAGGCATTACTCAAGGCCCAATTAAAAGTAGATTTAAATGCAGATGCAACTTTACTTTCAGGTGGTGAAAAACAGCGCATAGGAATAGCGCGTGCGTTTTTATCCTCAGCTCCTATTATTTTATTAGACGAGCCAACGAGCGCACTCGACCAGACCAATGCGACAAAAATAATATTGGAATTAAGCCACTTAGCTAAAAACCAGAATAAAACCATCGTCATGGTCACTCATGATCTTGCCTTAGCTGCTCATGCCGACAACAGGTTAGTGCTTAAAGGCCCAACTGACTCAGGGAAATCTTTATGAATACTCCTGCTAAATTAAATAAAGATCAGATTTTTTCGATGCTTCCTCGTGCAGCCAAGCAAAAATTAATTATTGTTGGTATCGGATGGATCATTGTTGCCGCAATTGAAGCAATCGCATATACCGTCTTGGCATTTGCAATTGTCAATCAATGGTCTCCAAGTTGGGTTCTCATCAGTGCAATTGCAGCAATATTAGTGACAGTTATAGTCACTCGTGCTGGCTTCCTTACTGGTGTGCGTTTAGCAGGAGACCTATTTGCTGAGTTAGGCAAATCTTTAGCTCGTGCCAAGCTCTCTTGGTTTACCAATGAACAGCGTGCTCAGATTAAGACAATTGCTGGACAGGGAATTCCTGGGTTTATGAGTATCCCTGCTCATCAATTGCAAACCTTTTTACATGCGCCTTTTATGCCTTTATTTCTAACAATAGGAATAGGCCTGCTTGCTGGAGCAGGCGTAGCATTTGTCGCTTTAGGCTTACTTTTACTCTCTTTATTTGCTCAATTCCTAGCACAACGTGCACTCATGCATATTGATAAAAAACGTAATAATGCCGATTTAGCTGCTTCACAAGCAACGTTGGAATTGGTTGATCATGTTGAGTTATTACGCACAGCCTCGGGACCAGAACGTGCGGTCCAAAGGCTAGAACATCGTTGGGAAGAGCAAGAAGAGACTTTAGTACGGATTAATCGTGCTGCTGCATTTGCAAGTTTTGTTGCAACCTTGGCAAGTGTTTTACCGATTGCTGGGATGGCAACATATCTGGTGATCGCTGGAGTCAATCATGCTGCTTTGGTATTGGCATTACTCGTCTCAATTGGACGTGCAGCAGCGCCGTTAGGTGAACTTGCTACCGCAGGGTTGCATATCAATGATTTGTTTGCCGCACTGCGCAATTTTAATCAGATCACCCATCCACCTGAGTTGCCTGAGCCATTACACCCTCAAATTCCTACTGGCCATCATATTTCGATACAAGACGTTAGCTATGCGCCAGCAATTGAAAATATATCTCTCGACATCGCATCGGGGAGCAGAGTATGGGTTACCGGACCAAGCGGTAGTGGTAAGAGTACTTTACTTGAATTGCTTACAAGGTTTGATGATCCACAAAGAGGAAAAATTACCCTTGGTAGCATAGCTCTTGATCAAATGAAATATGAAGATTTGGTTTCGAATATCGCTTATGTCACACAAGAACCTATTTTGTTCACAGGAACACTGGCTGAAAATATCCGTTTAGGAAAACCTGATGCAACTGATGATGAAATAGAAAAGGCTGCAAGAGATGCCGCATTAGGCGCAATGATTGACCGTAGTTCAGAAGGAATTAATCAATCGGTGGGTAAGCAAGGCACCGCATTGTCTGGTGGTGAACGTCAGCGGGTCGCAATTGCGCGAGCATTACTCAAAAATGCGCCGATTTTAATACTTGATGAAGCTACCTCTGCTTTGGATGAAGAGACTGAGCAGGAAATCGTTACAACGATACGTACTCTTTCTTCTACGGTTATTTTTGTGACACATCGTGATTCAGCCATTTGGCAACCGACTCAAACTATAAATTTAGCTTCAATTTCTGTTTAAAAAATAGCGCAGAAACCTGATTTAAGCATTTTTTATAAAAGAAAAATGCTTAATATTTGGAGAATTCTTAAATGAATAAACCTCAATATAATATGTTCTGTTTACCGCCTGCGGGGAGTAGCGCGAGTATTTATCATCCATGGAAAAAGCAGATCTCTGACAATATTCGTATTATTCCCATTGAATATTCGGGGCATGGTATAAAAATAAATGAACCACTGATCGATGATCCTGATCTATTGGCTATGCAAATTGCCAATGAAATACAAGCTTATTCAGACACACCGTTTATTTTATTTGGACATAGTGTAGGAGGTGGCTTGATTTGGAAAGTACTCAATTATTTGAATGGAAAAACCATAATTGATCAGTTGAGATTAATCGTTATAAGTAGCCGACCTGAGCATCACTATATTCAACATATGCGGTACAAGCATGAGTTAACTGATGAAAAAATTATTGATGAATTAAAACGATACAATAATTTTCCTGATGAAATTTTAAATAATCAGGATGCACTCACATTCTTTCTCAAAATCATTCGTAACGACTTCTATCTTAGTGATCAATTGCTTAGCGAGAACATACACAAGACTGAGGTTCCGATCGTTGCATTTTATGGCAAACAGGACCCTGATATTCCTAACAAAAGAATAATGGATGCATGGCAACAACACACAGAAAATTGGTTAGGAAGTATTGAGTTTGAAGGGGACCATTTCTACTTTCTCAATCCCGAGACCCGACTAAAGATGCTTAAAAACATTGCTGCCATCGTTGAAACATTGACCGTGAATATTGAATAAAGTACAGGCTATGAATACGGAGAAGCAGTTAAGTAGAAGGGCTAACTCATGTCTGGATGAAATAAATATTCAATATGAAAAGCTAACAGCTTTCGGGCTAGATATACATAAAGTCCAGCTCAGTGAAATCAAAGAAATACCTCAGCTTGATCATATCTATCAGGAGCTGAATATATTTCTTCCACCGAAGATAAAAAACTCACGCTTCATTCGACAATTAGAATTCTTGACGGGACGCTTAGCAGCAAAATATGCATTACAAAGCCTCAATTTAGAACATTCTATTGTCTATCAAGGTAGACATGGGGAACCCCTATGGCCCGAAGGAGTGATAGGTGGGATTAGCCATGTTGGATCAAAAAAATCATGTCATGCCATCGCATATGCTAGAAATACCACGGCTAAAGAAAAAATATTTGGAATCGATATAGAGTCTCAAAAACATCATATTTTTTTTCAAAAGAAAGATGAGTTTTATGATGTTTTTCTAAATAAAAATGAACAAGCAGAAATTGAAAAGCTGCAAAAAAAACAAGCATATTTATATTTGGTAATATTCTCTGCTAAAGAAAGTATCATTAAAGTAATTTATTTAAAATATAAGCAAATTATTGATTTTAAAAATATAAATTTTAAACAACTAGATGGCGAGTTTCTTTATTTTTATCTTAGTCAAGAAAGTTCAATCGGGATAAATCTAGAGATTAAAGTTCAATTTTTTTATACAAATAACGAGATAATTACAATTTCTTGCATTGAAAACTAATTTTATTATTGATAATAATAATCATTTGCATTAATGTGTGTTTCAGTATTTTTATACTCCTATATTTAAAAAGAAGTACTACAGAATTTGCTTGAAAAAAAATCAATGTGAGAGGTGATATACAGATGATGCAGACTCAAATATCAGTAGAGCAAAATTTAGATCATATCGGTCAAAAGAAATTTTCATGTTTCTCTACGAAAAATTATTATCTCGAAGTGAACGAATTCGTTAAAACGCTAAATACACCTGCAGCAAATACCGCACTATTTAATGATGAGATTGCAAAATGTTTTGAAGAAATTAAAAAGCAAGGCCATCAAAATCCAGTTTTAATTGGTGCTATACCTTTTGATATTACAAAGAAAAGTAGCTTAAATTTTTATGCTGATCATAAAAAAATAACACAAGCATCTTCTACGATTAACTCATTAAAAAAACGTAATAACATTGAGGTAATTAATAAATCATTACTCATTCAACGCCAAAAATTTGAAGGTACAGTACAGTTAGCTTTAGATGCTTTTGAAAAAAAGAAGGTAGAAAAAGTTGTTCTTTCTCAGGCTGTTGAATATGAGTTTAACCATCATCAAGAGCCAGAAAATTTATTGGCTGCTTTATTAAAACAAAATCCAAATGCTTATAATTTTGTGATTCCAGTAGAACATAATAATTATATTCTAGGCGCAAGCCCAGAACTGCTTTTATCAAAACAAGGTCGTATTGTAACCAGTAATCCTTTGGCCGGTTCTAGGCCCAAATCACCGATTTCTGAAAAAAATTTCGTCAGCCAACAAGAATTAAATCATTCTGAGAAAGACCAACATGAACATCGAATTGTGGTTGAAAATATTATTAGAAATTTAGCCACTCATTGTGTAGAGCTTAAGGTTTCTGAATTTCCAGATATTTTAGAAACATCAACAATGCTGCATTTATCATCAGAATTCCAAGGTATGCTCAAACAACAGGCACCGAATGCATTAAACCTTGCATTAGAATTACATCCAACACCAGCGGTTTGTGGTTCACCAACTCATGTTGCTAAGCAGTTTATTTTAGATCATGAAGGTTATGACCGACATTATTACACGGGGTTAGTAGGCTGGATGGATGCCGAGGGTAATGGAGAATGGGTAGTGACGATTCGATGTGGTCTACTCAGTGAAAATAAAATGCGCTTATATGCTGGTGCGGGGATTGTGGAAGGATCAGATGCTGAAGCTGAATGGTTAGAAACAGAAGCTAAAATGCAAACCATGTTGAATATTCTAAATACAAAAATTGCTGTGTAATTAGTAAACCTAGGCTGGTTTTATTTTTATAATCAAAACAATAACTAAGTATTCTAGTGAGATATAGTAAAAATTTAATAAAAAAGCCTGCGTAAAGCAGGCTTTCTTTTTAGATGGATTACTCAAGGAATTTAACAGTTACGCCTGAACGTACTTTATTACCTAAATCGTTAGCATCCCAGTTCGTTAAACGGATACAACCGTGAGAAGCTGTTTTAGAAATTAAAGACGGGTTTGGTGTTCCGTGAATACCAAAAGATTTTTTACTTAAACCAATCCAGATATTACCTACAGGTGCATTTGGACCAGGTGGTAAAGAAAGAGGTTTCAAGTTTTTACCTTGAATAAAGTTTGATGGTGAGTAGCTATACCAAGGATTACGAGCCACACCAACTACCTTGTAAGTACCGGTCGGAGAAGGCGTATCAGTACTGCCAATTGTTGCAGGAAATGACGCAATCATTTGGTTACGGCTATTGAAGAGATACAATTGTTTTGCACCTTTATGCGCAATAATCAAATGAATGTCTTCTGGTAAATCATTGCGTACGTTTGGAACAATGATTTTTTCACCCGCTTTTTTGAATGTTGCTGTTGGATTGATTGTTTTTAAGAAAGCTTCATCGATATGAAACTTTTCGCCCAACATTTCGCTAACACGAGTGTAATACAAACCTTTCATTTTAGCCTGTAAAGCATAATCAGAAGGAATTGATTGTGCATATGGGCCTTTTAAATCAGCATCAGTAATGGTGTATTCAATAAATGAAGGTTTTGTTTGCTTAGCAACTAATGCATCCCAAGTTTCTTTAGTCAGTTCACCAGTAGGTGATAAACCATTCATTTGCTGGAATGAAGAGATTGCTTTTAAAGTGTTTTTGCCACTCATACCGTCAATTGCACCTGGTGATGCATGTGCATTATTTAGCATGACGTGAGCACGAGCGTAAACTGGAAACTGGCCTTTACCAATATTTTCATACCATTCAGCCGAATTTAAGCTATCTAATGTCCAAGAAACTGCTGGAGCTGAAGTCTTTGCAGTTGTTGTGGTCGTTTTAGCTACGGCTACCGGTGCTGAAGCGGCAATACCTGAATCAGCATTTTGGTCTTCAGTTTTTTGCAAATTTTGTAATGTTGTTGACGCTCGATTTAAGTCACTTTGTTCTTGAGCGGTAATTTGTGTCGAAGCTTGAGCTTTTACAGTTGAAGCTGCATCTACTGCTAAAGGATCAATCGGATCTTCTACAGGAGCTGATACCTTTTTAGGGTTCAGGGGTTGCTCAGTTGTTGAAGCAGCAAAAGCAACATTAGCAATAATACAACTTAAACTCATAGCGAGTAATGAGCGAACAAACATGTAATTCAACCTTAAGAATTTTCATATAAGCAATAGGGGCATGATCTAATCTAAAATTGCATAAAATTACCAATAACTCATCTCTATGAGCCCAAGATTGGCAATTTAGTGGTTAAAAGAATATCAATAGACCCGATGTAACATGTTGCAAGTATTGCAGAAAACCTTGCTGCTTGCAGTAGACTTTTGTGTAAATATGCATTTTTTAGTAGATTGACGAGTTTTTTGTGTGAAATTGAAATTATAAAAATCTCTATGTTTTTGATATGATGCTGCCACATAAAGAATATAGAGATTGGTAATGACGACTTTGAAAAATGATCGTTTCCTACGAGCTTTGTTACGCGAACCTGTAGATACCACACCGGTATGGATGATGCGTCAAGCAGGACGTTATTTGCCTGAATATCGTGAAACACGTTCAAAAGCAGGCGACTTTCTATCTCTATGTAAAAATACAGAATTTGCTTGTGAAGTGACTTTGCAGCCTTTACGCCGTTACGATTTAGACGCAGCAATTTTATTTTCAGATATTTTAACAATTCCTGATGCATTAGGCTTAGGGCTTTATTTTGAAACGGGTGAAGGCCCTAAGTTTCAAAAAACTGTTCGTACTGAACAAGATGTCGCGAATTTACCCAAGCTAAATGCAAAGTCAGACCTTGATTATGTGATGAATGCAGTAAGCACAATTCGCTCTGCTTTAGGTGGCCAAGTTCCACTGATTGGTTTTTCTGGTAGTCCTTGGACATTAGCAACGTATATGGTTGAAGGGGGTTCAAGTAAAGAGTTCCGTTTTACCAAGCAGATGATGTACGCGCAACCAGAAATTTTGCATGCTTTACTTGATCATCTAGCAGATTCAGTTACTGACTATTTAAATGCTCAAATTGATGCAGGTGCTCAGGCTATCCAGATCTTTGATAGCTGGGGTGGGGCATTAGCACATCGTGAATATGTCGAATTCTCTTTAAACTACATGAATAAAATCATTGCTGGTTTGCAACGTGAGAAAGATGGTCGCCGTATTCCTGTTATTGTTTTCACTAAAGGTGGCGGTCAATGGTTAGAGCCAATGATTACGACTGGTGCAGATGCATTAGGTTTAGATTGGACTACTCCACTTAATACAGCTCGTAATATTGTGTCGGGACGTGTAGCGCTACAAGGTAATCTTGACCCTGCTGTTTTATATGGCTCGGCTGCTTCAATTGAAAAAGCTGTAAAAGCAATGTTAGACGATGCTTATGCAAACGGTGAAAAAACAGGTTACGTTGCTAACTTAGGCCACGGTATTACCCAGTGGGTAGACCCTGCGCAACCAAAAATCTTTTTAGATACAGTACATGAGTATAGTGCTAAATATCTAGGATAGTTTTTTGTGCGCCATCTCACTTTACCAATTCATTTTATCGGCAAGGCTGTTTCGGCAGCCTTGTTTGGTATTCTACTTTTAATTGCTTTTGCTTTAACAGCACCGATGGGAAGCCATGAATATATGGGTTTTTATCGTTATGATTATTTACTCATCTATGCAGTGCTGATTCAGATCTGTCTTTTATATTTAAAACTTGAATCATGGGCAGAAGCTAAAGTTATTGCTTTATTTCATGTCATGGCGATGGTCATGGAAATATTTTTAACGCATCCTGCGATTGCATCATGGCAATATCCTCAGCCTGCGGTATTTAAAATTTTAACTGTGCCTTTATTTGCAGGCTTTATGTATTCGGCTGTAGGTAGTTTTTTTGCGCGATCACTCCGATTATTTAAGGTTTCTTTTGAAAAACTTCCAAGTTTTGGAACGATGCTTTTACTCGCATTTTTCTCATATATAAACTTTATGAGTAAATTTTTTGTACCTGATATTCGCTATATTTTATTTGCGATCAGTATTTTTATTTTTTGGAAGACCAAACTTTATTTTCAGCTAAATGAATATAAATTTAAAATCCCGATGTTACCTGTATTGTTGACCCTCGCTTTTCTAATCTGGATTGCTGAAAATATTAGTACTTTTTATAAAATCTGGCTCTATCCAAGTCAGGTAGATGCTTGGCATATGGTAGGTTGGGGTAAACTGGGGTCATGGTATTTATTATTACTTTTAAGTTTGGTTCTCGTGCTTAAAATATTAGGTCATCGAGATAATCAAGGTAACTGGAATCTAAGGTAAATTTTTTCGTTAGCACTTTTCATCATATTATTTATTTTTTAATTGCTAAATCACAGCCTTCTCGCTATCTTTAATATCGTGTAATAAGAATTACACATAACAATACATAAGAAACAATCAATAATGATTTTGGAGATATACATCTATGTTAAAAAAATTAGCTTTAGCTGCTTTGTTAGCAGCTGGTTCAAGTGTTGCTATGGCTGATAACGATGTAGGTTGTGGTGTGGGTACGCAAGTATGGGCTGGCCAAAAAGGAGTGGTGCCTAAAATTCTTGCTGCAACAACAAATGGTATTTTTACTAACCAATTACTAGGGATTACTTTTGGTACTTTAGGCTGCCGTCAAGGCGGAACAGTAACTGCGCAAGTGGTTACATTCACAAATGAAAATGCTGAAGCTTTAGCACGTGATATGGCAGTAGGCCAAGGTGAAAGCCTGAACGTACTTGCTGAGTTAATGCAAATCAAACCTCAAGACAAAGATCGTTTCTTTAAAGTTTCAAAAGCAAACTTTGGTGAAATCTATTCTGCAAATAATCAAAATACGCTTCAAGTTTTAGCATCATTACAAACAGTAATGGCTAAAGATGACGTTTTAAAAGCTTACGTATAAGTTTGAAACTGAAAACCCTGTCGTATGGCAGGGTTTTTCTTATATTTAATGATAAAAATTGATGAGCTTAATGAAGTCAGTTGTTTTAGTTTTTGCCTCTTTGGCAGTGAATATTGCTTATTCAGCAGATATAAATCCATCTATTCAAAAATATTGGTCAATTGCAGAACAACAAAATCTAGATCAAGACATTACATGGCAAAGGCTGATGTATGCCAATAAAAATCAGAAAAGTGAGGTTACTTATTCTGGCTATTTCTTATCAGAAAATGGAAAAAATAACTTAAAAGAAGAACTAAAAGCTGACATTTCAGCATTATTTGTGCCTGCTCAAGATAATCAGTCGATTCGTTGTAAGTTTCCGGCACGTAGTCAATGGCTCATGCAAAAAGTCGGCATTCAAGAAAATGAATTGCCTCAAGTAAAGTGTACCGAATTTGAAAACTGGATTGGGCAGATTAAGCCTCATAAAGCGACCTTAATTTATGCGACCGATTTTATGGGCAATCCTAGCTCAATGTTTGGTCATACGTTATTGCGTTTGGACCCAAAAGATCAACAGCAGTTAAACCTTGTCTCTTACGCCGTAAACTATGCAGCAACTGTGGCAGGCAACGACAACTGGTCATATGCATGGAAAGGTTTAACGGGGCAGTATCCAGGCGAATATTCATTGATGCCTTATTATCGTAAGGTAAAAGAGTATGGTGATTTTGAAAGCCGCGATTTGTGGGAATATGAGTTAAATCTATCACCTGAAGAAACTCGGTTTTTAGTAAGCCATATTTGGGAAATGCAACATGTGAGCTTTCCTTATTATTTTGTGAGTGATAACTGTGCCTATCGATTGTTGGGGTTAGTGGATTTAGTAAAACCTGAATCTAACTTGCAAGAGAAATTCACCTATGCATCGATTCCAATGGAAACCATTAAATCGATGCAGCAGCAGGGGCTCACCAAAGCTCCTGTATATCGACCTGCTTTAGAAACCCAATTATTGGCCCAAGCTCATCAGCATGGCGCCTCACTGGCGAAGGTGGCTCATCAAATTGCGATGCTGCCTATACAGCAGTCTTCTCAGATTTTAAAATCATTTACTGAGCAGGATCAGGCTAAAATCCTCGAGATGGCTTACGATGATTTATATCTACAGTTTATTGGTCGTAAAGTTGAAGAAAGCATTGCTCAGCCGCAGTTACGTCAGCTTTTAGCACTCAGAAGTCAGATTGATTTAGATAAGCAACGTCAAGAACCAAAAAGACCAACAAAGGAGCCGACTCAAGGCCATAACGCACGTAATCTTTCATTAAAAGCTGGTGAGGTTCAAGGCGATAAGTTTATCGAACTTGGTCATCGCCAAGCCTATCATGATTTAATAGATCCTCAAGGAGGCTATCGTGCAGGTACTCAATTACTATTTTTAAATGGTAATGCACAGTGGCGAGATGACCATTTAAAACTAGAACGTCTTGATCTGTTAGAAGTGAACTCTTATAACCCGATTCAACCATTTAAAACACCACTGAGTTGGGGTTTTAACTTAGGTTGGCGTCAAGAAGCTATTCATGATGGAAGCTTTAGTGAAGACAAACAACACGGCGTAGCAAGCTTTAATGCTCAGGTCGGTTACAGTCTTGCAGACTATGGGCGAAAGCATATTTGCTATGGACAAGTACAGACCTACGTACAAACAGGTTCAAATCTAGATAAAGGGTGGCGCGTAGGTATGGGGCCAACTTTAGGTTGTATGAATCAATGGTTTGAGCGTTTCAACTCTGTGGTGCAAATTGAATTGCCATATTGGGAAGATCAAAACCAATGGAATTTGAGAGTAAATACTCAGTGGCAATATGTGATTAATCGCAATAATGCTGTTCGATTGAATTGGGACTATGAGCAACAAAACCATCAAGACTGGATGAAATCAAGTCTAGGATATGTTTGGTTCTTTTAAAGAATAAATGTATAAAAAAAGAGAAATGAGTTTATTCATTTCTCTTTTTTTGTTTTTAAACAAGACGATTATTTCTTTATTGCATTTAATACTGCATACGCTGCCTTAATGCGTTCTTCATTTGGAATACGTTTATTGGTTAACATGACTAAGCCAATATTTTCTTTAGGAATGAACACGACATAAGTTCCGAAACCATTGGTTGAACCAGTTTTGTGGAACATCTTAACTGAAGGTTCTTTTGAAATGGCAGTCACTTTATTAGGCTTCATCACAATTTGTTCTGAATTACTGTCTAATAAAGTTTGTAAAAGCGCTGGATAAGAAAATTCTTCCCAACCAAGTGCCTGATACATCGTGCCGACTTGGTAGAAACCTTGATGTGTTTCATTAATTGCACGTTGAATATCTTTCGGATATTTCTGTGGGTTGAGGTTGGCATTAATAAACTTAAGCATATCGGGTAGCGTCGATTTAACCCCATATGCTGGAGCATCTAGTGGACCAGGGTTAACACGAATTGGCTGATTTTCTTGGTTATAGCCAAAAGCATAGTTTTGCATCTGAGTTTTAGGAACATTTACATAGCTATGTTTTAAACCAAGATCTGGAAAAATTGTTTTTTCTAAGACTTGGTCGAAAGGTTTATTCATAGACAATGCCACAACTTTTCCAAATAAACCAATGCTTGGATTTGAATATTGTCTATATTCACCGATTGAGTTTTTAGGTTTCCAGTCTTTGAAAAAAGTTAAAACTTGTTGGTCTGTTTGTACTTCATCTGGGAACTGCAAGGCAAGGTTACCACTTGTATACGTTGCGAGTTGAAGTAAGTTAACTTGGTCAATCGGTGTGTTTTTTAGTTTTTTCCAATATTTACCAGGCGTATCGTCAAAAGAGATTTTTCCTTTATTTTTTGCATATCCACCTGCTGTTGCGGTAAATAATTTACTAACTGAACCTAGCTCAAAAATGGTACTGCTATTTACAGCTTTTTTATCTTGAACAGATTGAAGACCATAATACATTTCATACTTTTTATTATTTTGAATAACACCCACAGCCATACCTGGCACATCATATTTTTCTAATAACGGTTTAAAGTTCTGATCTACCAGTTTTTTAATTTCTTGTTCTTTTGATGTATTGCCCGCATAAATTGATGTATTAAAAATAAAAAGAGGAGATAAAAGTAAGCAAGAAATCTTGTTAAATCGCATGATTAACTCATAAATTATTTAAAATTAAAGATGCGTACTTTTATAACAAAAATCACCTAATTTAATTGTTATGTTTTATAGGTTAAGTACTTTAAATAGATATAAAAAAAGCCCAACTTCGGCGGGCTTTTATTTTGGCAGTAAAACCGGATTAATAGCTTTCTGGTACTGCACTTAAAAATTCACGACGCGCTTCTTTGTCGGTTTTAAAATCGCCGACAAATGAAACTGTACGGGTTGTAGATTCTTGTTTACCTACACCACGCATCATCATACACATATGTGCTGAATCGATGACTACAGCAACACCGCGAGCACCAGTCACTTCTGCGACAGCTTCTGCGATTTGTTGAGTCAGATTTTCCTGAATTTGCAAACGGCGAGCAAACATCTCGGTAATTCGTGCAAATTTAGATAGACCGAGAACTTTGCCTTCCGGTAAATAGGCAACATGAACACGGCCGTAGAATGGGAGGAGATGATGTTCGCAAAGCGAATAGAATTCAATATTCTTCACCAATACCATTTCATGGTTATCTGATGGGAAAACAGCATTATTGGTGACTTCTTCTAAAGTTTTACTATAGCCAGAAGTTAAATATGAAAAAGCTTTAGCCGCACGCACAGGCGTATCTTTAAGGCCGGGACGATCAAGATCTTCACCGACGGCAGTCAGGATATTTGCGTACGATTGCTGCATTGACATAAGACGTATAAATTTACTCTATTAGACAAGCTCGGCATTGTATCAGAAACATGACCTGATGTTCATAAATCCTCGCACTATATTTATTTTGGTTTTGCGCAAGCTTAATAAAAGATGAATAAATTTCATGTTTTTTATCGTTAATAGTCAAGTGTTTGGACATGAAATGTGCGCTTAATATTGGTAAGTTCTAAATGATCGCGTAATGGCATCATATTTGCACAGAAGCATTATTATAAAGCATAAGGATAAAACATGTTAGAACGTCCAATCACCTTCTTTTTCCGTGGTGGTCAGCAGCAAGTAGAAAATGTAGTACCCACAATGACGGTTTTACAATTTCTACGAGAATATACCCAAACTGGTAAGACTAGGCAGACTGGTACAAAAGAGGGATGTGCTGAGGGCGATTGTGGTGCATGTACAGTAGTGATTGGTGAACTGGTCAATGACAACCTGCAATTACGCAGTGTGAATGCGTGTATTCAGTTTTTACCGACTTTAGATGGTAAGGCCCTATTTACAGTAGAAGACCTTCGTAGCTTATTGCCTGTACAAGATGGGACACTTCATCCGGTACAACAGGCAATGGTCGATATGCATGGCTCACAATGCGGTTTTTGTACACCCGGTTTTATCATGTCGTTATGGTCAATGTATGAAAATGAACAAAATTCTCCAAGCAAAGATAAAATCAGTGATTATCTTTCTGGAAACTTATGTCGCTGTACAGGCTATCGCCCTATTTTAGATGCAGCACAAAAAGCATATGACTATCCGCGCGTTTTATTAAACCGTCAAAAAATAATTGATGTATTAAAAGAGATCAGAACATTACCTGCATTGCATTTAAATGATCATGGTCAACAATTTTTTGCACCAAAGACTTTGCAAGATTTTGCCGTATTGCGCTTGCAGTTGCCGCAAGCGCGTATTGTTGCGGGTAGCACAGATGTCGGTTTGTGGGTAACAAAGCAGGGCCGTGATTTGGGCGATATGCTTTATATTGGCCAGGTTGAAGAACTCAAAAAAATTGTAGTCACAGATAATGCTTTAACGATTGGGGCAAACGTCAGTTTGAGTGATGCACTCATTAAAATTTCAGATTTTTATCTCGACTTTCAAGAATTGCAGCGCCGTTTTGCTTCCATGCCGATTAAAAATGCAGGAACTCTAGGTGGAAACATTGCCAATGGTTCGCCTATTGGCGACTCAATGCCAGCATTAATTACGCTAGGTACACGATTGATTTTGCGTGTAGGTGTGCAGACCCGTGAAATTGCCTTGGAAGACTTTTATTTAGATTATCAAAAAACAGCATTACAACTTGGTGAGTTTGTTGAGACGATTGTTATTCCGCTTCGCGAAGGGCAGACGCGTTTTAAATTTGCTAGCTATAAAATTGCCAAACGTTTTGAGCAAGATATTTCTGCGGTATGTGCGGCCATTTCATGTGAGTTAGATATTCATCATGTCGCTCACAATGTCAGAATTGCTTTTGGTGGCATGGCGGCTATTCCCAAACGTGCAAAATATGCAGAAACCATATTGGAAGGTCAGCAAATTACAGCAGAATTGATCGTTCAGGCACAGCAGGCCTTGTCGCAAGACTATCAGCCTTTAGATGATGGACGTGCTAGCTCGGCATATCGATTACACGTCGCGAAAAACTGTTTACAGCGTTTTTATGTAGAAAAAGTTCTGTCTCAAACGATCACTCGTGTGAATGACTTGATTGCTATGGTGGAGATCTAAGATGAATCAAACCATTGACTTAAGTGTTTCTAAAAAATCTGCTAAAGCAGGCGACTCGATTCCACACGAAAGTGCACATTTACATGTGACTGGGCAAGCAACCTATATTGATGATTTACCCGAGCTTGAAAATACCATGCACCTAGCTGTCGGATTTTCAAATTGTGCCAAAGGCAAAATCAGTAAGTTTGATTTGGATGCAGTACGTCAGGCTGATGGTGTCTATGCAGTTTTTTCTGCAAAAGATATTGAGGTTGAAAATAATTGGGGGCCAATTGTTAAAGATGACCCAATTTTTGCCGAAGAGCAGGTCGAATTTTATGGACAAGCCTTGTTTGTGGTTGTGGCCGAGAGTTATCAGCAAGCCCGTCAGGCAGTTTGCTTAGCAAAAATTGAGTATGTGCCCGAAACTCCAATTTTAACGATTCAAGATGCGATTGAAAAAGAATCGTGGGTGTTGCCACCTGTTGAATTTAGCCATGGTGAAGTTGAACAGGCTTTTCAAAACGCAGCCCATCAACTTTCAGGAGCGATTGAGCTGGGTGGGCAAGAGCATTTTTATCTTGAAGGACAGATTTCATATGCGATTCCACAAGAAAATCAGAGCTTAAAAATTTATTGCTCGACACAACACCCAACCGAAATGCAGTTACTGATTTGTCATGCATTAGGCATGAATATGCATCAGGTCAGTGTGGAAAGCCGTCGTATGGGCGGTGGTTTTGGTGGTAAAGAGTCGCAGTCGGCACAGTGGGCATGCATTGCATCTTTGGCAGCGAAAAAAACAGGTCGTCCGTGTAAATTACGCTTGGATCGTGATGATGACATGAGTGCTACAGGCAAACGTCACGGTTTTGCTTATGAGTGGTCTGTAGCTTTTGATGACAGTGGTGTTCTGCAAGGCTTAAAGGTACAACTGGCTTCAAACTGCGGTTTTTCGGCTGATCTTTCTGGGCCAGTGAATGAACGTGCGATTTGCCATATTGGCAACGCTTATTATTTAAATGCAGTTGAGCTACGTAACTTACGTTGTAAAACCAATACTGTTTCTAATACCGCATACCGTGGTTTTGGTGGACCGCAAGGCATGTTTGTCATCGAAAATATTATTGATGACATTGCTCGTTATTTAGATTGTGATCCGGTTGAAATTCGGCAACGTAATTTCTTTGCCGAACAGCCTGGCGCTGGACGTGACCGTATGCACTATGGGGCAGAAGTCCGTGATAATGTTGCACCAAAATTGGTAGCCGAATTATTGCAAAGTAGTGATTATGCGAAACGCAAACAAGACATTTATGCCTTTAATCAGAACAATGACATCATTAAGCGTGGTATTGCGTTAACCCCATTAATGTTTGGTATTTCGTTTAATGCCGTACATTACAATCAGGCAGGTGCACTGGTGTATGTGTATATGGATGGCACTGTTGCGATTACGCACGGTGGTACAGAAATGGGACAGGGGCTATATACTAAAGTACGTCAGGTTGCTGCGCATGAGTTGGGTTTACCAATCGATAGCGTTCGTTTAATTGCAACCGATACTTCTCGTGTGCCAAATACTTCGGCAACTGCAGCATCGAGTGGCGCGGATTTAAATGGTAAAGCTGTTCAAAATGCTTGTATTAAAATTCGTGAGCGTCTGGCAAAACTTGCAGCTGAAATAAGTGACAGTGACGCTAACCAAATCCACTTTGAAGATAGTATGGTTTCAACAGTGAATGGTCATTCATGGACTTTTCCTGATTTGGTTCAACGGGCATATATGGCACGTGTACAACTATGGGACAGCGGTTTTTATAAAACGCCAGAAATTCACTATGATCAGGTCAACCATTTGGGGCGTCCATTTTTCTATTATGCCTATGGTGCAGCAGTCAGTGAGGTCGCAATAGATACGCTAACTGGGGAAATGAAAGTATTACGTGCTGACATTTTGCATGATGTCGGGCAGTCAATTAACCCTGCAATTGATATTGGGCAAATTGAAGGTGGTTTTGTTCAAGGGATGGGATGGCTTACGACAGAAGAGCTGTATTGGCAGCCGCATGGACCACACGCAGGCCGTTTGTTTACCCATGCGCCTTCAACTTATAAAATCCCGACGAGTGTAGATATTCCTCATATTTTTAATGTCAAACTATTCAATAATCAAAATCAGGCAGACACCATTTACCGCTCCAAAGCGGTAGGTGAACCCCCATTTATGTTGGCATTATCTGTTTTCTCTGCAATTCGTCAGGCGGTACAGGCGGCTATTCCCGAAAAAGCTCCGCTCGTGCTCAATGCTCCAGCAACTGCCGAAGAAATTTTACGTGCAATTGCTATTGGACGGGGACAAGCTTTGGCTGCTCGCCCACAGGCTAAAATGTAGAAGATTATGCAACATTTACAATGGTGGACTGATTTTGTAGCGTGGCAAGTTGATGCTCTGCCTATGGTATTGGTCACAGTAGTCCGCGCTGATGGTTCAACCCCGCGAGAGGTTGGTGCATCCATGTTGTTGCGGTTTAATTTGCAAAAGCAATGGCAGCAGTCAGATACGATCGGTGGCGGGCATTTAGAGTTTCAGGCGATTGATATTGCTAAAGCAATGTTAAAAGAAACGGAAACTTGTGTGAGGCGTATTGAACGCTTTAACCTCAGTGCTCGGTTGGGGCAGTGTTGTGGCGGAGTAATGTGGTTATTGTTTGAAAAAATATCACCCGCTACGGTCACATCGGATTTATCCGTGAGTTTGCAAGCATGGCGAGTTGGAAAGCGTATATCGCGTACCGTCTCACATCAATATGCATCCACTTGGCAGACTATGGATATGAAGCAACAACCAAGTTTCGAGTTTGATTCTGACAGTAGTGAGCAATGGCAATTTAGCCAGCAGATTCAACCAAATACCATGCAAGTACTGATTTGTGGTGCAGGGCATGTGGGGGAATCAATTGTCCGTTGTTTATTACCTATTGGTGTTCGGGTGAAATGGATTGATCCACGTGATGATATTTTTCCACCAGATTTACTGCAACAGGTGCAATGCTTAACGACTGATACCTTAGAAGCCGAGATCGAGCATTTTGACCGTTTAGGCGCAATTTTAATATTAACTCATGACCATCAATTAGATTTGCAACTATGTTTTTCAGCCTTGAAACCTGCGGCAAAACCATTTGCTTATGTTGGGATGATTGGCTCAAAAAGTAAAAGGGCTATTTTTGAAAAGCGTATGCAAATACGTGGTTATACTCAGGAAACATTACAACGTTTGGTTTGCCCGATCGGGGTAGAAGGAATTTCATCGAAACAACCTGCAATGATTGCCATTGCAGTAGTTGCTCAATTATTACAGGTATTTGATGTAAAAAAATGATCCCAAAGGATCATTTTTTTTGTTCGAACTTAGGATTTTTTTCTGCACGTTTAAGCAGTACGAGAACGGCACCTGTACCACCTTGATTTTCAGGGGCACTTACAAAGGCCAAAACATCGCGGTGCTGACGTAACCATCCGTTGACATAGGTTTTTAAGACCGCTTCTGGGCCTTTACCATGCACAATTTTGATGACATTTTGATTTTCATCTTTTGCCATCTGGATAATCTGTAAAACTGCGTCACGTGCTTGTTCAATGGTACAGCCGTGTAAATCTACAGCTTCAAACCAACGCATCTTGCCTGCTTTTAAGTCTTCAAAAACCTTATGTTGCAGAGTCGCGATGCGATAGCTTAGCGTTGCTTGGCTTGCGACCGGATTTAAAGCAGCTTGCGTATCTGATAACTCGGCATGTTCGGTATCACGACCACCTTCAGCAGCTGCACGTTTCGCTAGCGTTTGTGCGTCGACTTTTCTGGCACGAGGTGTTTTTACATCGGCAACATTGCTATTGTTGATGCGTTTAACACCTGCAACAGCCTGTTGAAACAGATGGGTATCTTCCAATTCTTCAGGCTCAGCCTGAGATTTTTTAGTCTCAGGCTGATTTGTGATTTTGCTTGAATGAGGATTGGAGATTTGCTTTTTAAATTGCTTCAATAACTTTTGTTGCTCTTTAGAAAGCGATGAATCTTTATTACTCATATATCTTCATTAAACCGTTTGAGGTTGTCCAAAAAGGGCAGTAAAAGCTTGATCTGGACGTGGTTGTTTCATAAAACTTTCGCCGACCAAGAAGCTGTGAATATCATGCTCTTGCATCATGCGCACATCATCTGGTGTCGCTATACCGCTTTCAGTAATTAATAAACGTGAGGCCGGAAGTAATTTTTTCAATCGAATGGATGTATTTAAATCTACATCAAACGTTTTTAAATTACGGTTATTCACACCTAATAAACATTGCTCAGAAAGCTTTAAAGCGCGTTCCATTTCTTCTTCATCATGAACTTCAACTAGTACATCGAGTTGATGTTCAAACGCAGTTTTAGACATTTCTTCGAGTTGCTGGTCAGACAAACATGCAACAATTAATAAAATACAGTCAGCATGCAAAGCACGTGCTTCAACTACATTATATGGGTCAATCAGAAAGTCTTTACGTAAAGCAGGCAGGGCACAATGACTGCGGGCAATCGCAATATTTTCATCTGCACCCTGAAAGAAATCAACATCGGTCAGTACCGATAAACATGCTGCTCCAGCTTGCTCATAATGCTCTGCAATTTCAGCAGGATTAAAATCTGCGCGAATAATCCCTTTTGATGGAGACGCTTTTTTAATTTCAGCAATCACACCCGGACGTTTATGTTTTAAAGCATTTGCAAAGCCACGCACTGGAGTCGCAGCTTTTGCTAATTCTTCAACATCTTGCAAATTACGTTGTTTTAAACGCGCAGCAAGTTCCTCATGTTTACGGTCAACAATTTTACCTAAAATGGTATTTTGAATATTAATCATGAGAAATCCTTAATCTGCCTGAGATTGCTTTAATGTTTTGGTAAATTCAGCCAAAACACTCATTTTTTCTAAAGCCTGTCCGCCATAGATAATATCTTGAGCGAATGTAACAGCCTGAGCATAAGTTTTGGTAATGCCCGCCACATAGATGCCTGCACCTGCATTAAGCGCAATCATGTTTGCTGCTTTTTCACCAATATCGGATTTATTTTTGCTTAAAGCATCTTTAATTAACTTTAGACTTGCTGTTGCATCAGCGACAACCAAACCACTTAAAGTTTGCGACTCAATTCCCACATCTTCAGGATTAAGCGTCCACTCAGTAATTTCACCATCTTTGAGTTCGGCAATAGCAGTAGGAGCAGCAAGACTGATTTCATCAAGACCGTCTTTTGAATGAACAACCATCACGTGTTCAGCACCTAGTTGTTTCATTACTTCGGCAATTGGACGGCAAAGTTCATCTGAAAATACGCCAATCACAAATCGCTTTACACCAGCCGGGTTGGTCAGTGGGCCAAGTAAATTAAAAATACTTCGAATACCAAGTTCACGACGTGGGCCAGCAGCATATTTCATGGCTTTGTGATGGTTTGGTGCAAACAAGAAACCTACACCCATTTCACGGATACAGCGCTCGGTTTGTTGCATATCTAAATCAAGATGAATACCTGCTTGTTCAAGTAGGTCTGATGAACCTGATTTACTTGAAACGCCACGGTTACCATGTTTTGCAATGGTTGCGCCTGCTGCTGCAATGACAAAGCTTGACGCTGTAGAGACGTTAAATAAATTTTGGCCATCACCACCAGTACCCACAATATCAACTAAATGTTTGATATCACTAACATCGATCTTGATCGCAAATTCGCGCATGACACGTGCAGCAGCTGTCATTTCGTCAATGCTTTCACCTTTCATGCGTAGGCCCATCATCAAAGCACCAATTTGTGCTTCGGTTGCCTCACCTTGCATGATGCTGCGCATAATTTCTTCCATTTGAGGCTGAGTCAAATGAATGTTCTTGGTAATGTGGTTGAGCGCCTGTTGGATATTCATAGTCATGATTTACAGCATTAATGATTAAAATTTTTAGGTGAAGTTGATCAAGAGTGGGATGTTCAGCTTGTTGCGTTCCATGTTTCACTAGCTACGGGGAGCTATGTTAGCAGAAAATAACCAAAGATTTTTGTTGTTCGATACGAGTTTTAAAAAATTTGCTGGTTTATTACTTTAGTTTGATTAATAAACAGAATTTATTCATTGAAAAAGGTTTTAGTTTGTTGTGAGTTTTTATGATAAATAATTAACCATTTGGTATATCTTAAACATAAATATATCTAGGAAAAATGCGTATAAATCAGTCAAATAAAAGTGGATATAGTAGGGCGATCTTTATTTTGTCTATTAATAAATATGTATTTAAATAACTTGAAATATGTAGGAGCTTTAAAAAATAAGCGCTCATTTATTTTTGTATTTGTTGCACTGTTTCATCCACTGGAAAGCTATGCGCAAGAAGCTGTAGAGCAACCACAAAAGCAAGCTAAAACAGATAAAGTAGTCCGTGTTGCTGTGACAGGGTCTCGGATTTCAAAAGCACAAAAAGATGGCCCGACGAGTGTGACCGTAATTACCGCAGCCGATATTGAAAAACAAGGTTTTAGTAATGCATTTGATGCACTCAATAATTTGACGCAGAACACGGGTTTTGTACAAGGCGCCGATTATGGAAATACTTTTACGCCTGCGGCTAATGCTATTAGTTTACGGGGCTTAGGACCGAATCATACTTTGACTTTGATTAATGGACATCGGGTTGCAGACTATCCTGTACCGTACGATGGGTCTGTCAATTTCGTGAATTTAGCCAATATTCCCACTGCCATTATTGACCGTATTGAAATATTAAACGGTGGTGCCTCTGCAATTTATGGTTCAGATGCAATTGCAGGTGTGGTAAATATTATTCTGAAAAAGAAAACAGACGGCACACAATTTAATATTAAGGCAGGCGGAACAAAAGAAGGTGGTGAAAACTTACGTTTACAACTGAGTGGTAGTAAAACTTTAGACAAGCTCAGCCTTGTTTATGGGGTTGAACTCAGTGGCCGTGAACCGATTTGGGCAGCCGATCGAGATTTTATGTCGAGCCGAACTCGTTTGGGAGAAAAACCAGATACGGTTGTAGGTCGTAAAAATGCCAATACTGGAAAATATCTTTCCATTGGTGGGTGTCAGGCCTTTAATGGTTTATTCAAAGGTTCAGTCAGTAATATAGGACAAGCTGGTGCAGACAATTGTGCTAGTGGTTTGGCACGACCAACCTATTGGACGGTCCAAACCCAAAACCGCAGTCAAAATGGTTATCTCGGTTTAGACTATGAGTTAAATGATAAAACTCAATTGTTTGCCGATTTTTTAATTGGCGCCAATCAAATTGAAAACAATACGCGTGGTCCGACATGGACATCTTTAGGTGGATCAAGTGGTTATTTCCTCAATCAAGATTCGGGAAATTATGAAATTTGGAATCGTCGTTTTGCACCTGAAGAATTAGGCGGGGTAGAGCGAGTAAATAAAAAATGGAAAGAACTTTCTTCAAACTTAAATTTTGGAATTCGAGGCGATATTGGGGAGACGAGCTGGAGTTATGAGGCGGCCTATAATGGTTCCATCTATACCAGTCAGCTACGCCGCCAAGGCTTATTACGTTCGAATGTTGATGAATATTTCTTAGGTCAGCAACTTGGTACAGATGCAGATGGTATTCCTATTTATTCCCCTCATTTAGATCGTTTAAGTCGACCACTAACAGCAAGTGAATTTGAAAGTATTTCGCGCACAACAAAAGAAAAAGATAAATCGTGGGCACAAAGTTTAACCTTAAGTGCGAATGGTGATGTGTTTAAGTTACCTGCGGGAACTGCCAAACTTGCAGCAGTGGCTGAAATTGGGCGTCAAGGCTTTTCGATTAAGCCAGATCAGGCACTTGAAAATGGTGAGTTTTATAATGCGAGTTCTACTGGCGAATATAGCGGCACACGTACACGCCAAGCACTTGGTGCAGAATTATTCTTGCCTTTAGCAAAACCATTAAATTTAACGCTGTCTGGACGTTATGACCGTTATGCTTTGTCAGATAACAGTATTGATAAGTTAACTTTCGGTTCGGGTCTCGAGTTTAGACCACATCCGACTTTATTGGTGCGCGGTAACTACGCGACTAGCTTTCGTGCACCAGATATGAACTATCTGTTCTTAAATAAGCAAAAAGGTTATTTCGCAAGCACGACCGATTATTTACGTTGTAGCCAAACGGGACAACCTTTAGATAAATGTAGCTTTAAAGATTACTCGCCTGGGGCAAACTACACTTTAACCGGAAACAAAGAATTGAAACCTGAAGAGGGTAAATCTTATGGTGCAGGTTTTGTTTGGTCGCCAACCAGTAAGTTTGATATCAGCGTCGATTACTGGGATATCAAAATTGATAATCTTGTGACCAACTTAAGTGAGGACAAAATTCTACGTTTAGAAGCAGATTGTCGTTTAGGCAACCAAGATATTAACTCTGCGGCTTGTATTGATGCATTAGCACGTGTGGAGCGTAACCCTGCAAATGCAGTTGTCGACCCAAATGTGATTAAGAATATAAATATCGTTCCGATTAATGCTGCATCAGACCATACCCGCGGGATTGATTTCACTAGCAGATGGCGCTGGAAAACAGAGAGCTTTGGTAACTTTCTCTGGACGATCAATTATAGCCGTGTACTAGAACATGAATATCAACAATCAAAAGATGGCGAGAAAGATGACTACTTAAAAGATTTAACTATTCCAGATTGGCGTGACCGTTTTAATACCAGTCTCAGCTGGAGCTTTGGAGATTGGGCATCAACAGTATTAGTTAATCGTTATGGCAAAATTCCAAACGGTGACCAAACTGTCTACCTAAGCCCAACCTATTTAGTGAACTGGAGTGGTACTTATCAAATCTCTCCAAAAGCGTCTGCTTCAATCATTATTAATAACTTGTTTGACAAAGTGAAACGAGATGACACGGGCGGTTGGCCGTATTATCCAGTAGGATCATATTCACCATTTGGCCGTCAAGGTTGGTTGGAGTTTAACTATAAATTCTAAGAATGATGTGTGGATGCAGCGAAGTGGTACAGCATTTGCTGCATCTTTTTATTTAAAACTACAGAGGATAAATCCCTTATGTTGGTCAAGCCTTCATTTAAAAAAAGATTACTACTTACAACATTATTATCTTTATCGGCGACACAGATTTTTGCATCGAATAACAGTGAACAAATCCCGATTGGTAAATTACCCGAGTGGGTCGTACCCGAATCTTATGATTTAGATTTTAAGATTGATCCCGCACAAAAAGGCTATACCGGTAAAACCACTATTCATTTAAAGCTGGCTCAAGCCATAGATCACATTTGGATTCATGGTAAATCTTTGATGGTGAAAGATGTGAGTATTACATCGGCAGAGGGCGTCAAAACCAAAGCAAAATATGAGCAAGCCTCCGAGGTAGATGGGGTGAGTAAAATTAAATTTGCCAAAACCTTGCCCGCAGGACAGTATCAACTCGTTCTAGATTTTAATGCAGCGTATGACCAGCAACTTGACGGTATTTATAAAATTGAGTTTGAGGGTAAACCTTATGTGATGACTCAAATGGAAGCAATTAGTGCACGCCAGTCATTTCCGTCATTTGATGAGCCACGTTTTAAAACGCCGTTTAATATTCGTTTGACGATTCCAAGCAAATATTCAGGTTTTGCCAATACTCAACAAACATCTGAGCAAGCAGATAAGTCAGGTTGGAAAACACTCAGTTTTGCACAAACTAAACCACTACCCACTTATTTACTTGCGTTGGCTGTCGGTCCTTGGCAATTACAAAAAGGGCCTGATATTGGTGCAACTTCATGGCGTAAGCAGCCGATCCAGTTACGTGGTATTGCACCCGATGCAAAAGCTGAAAAAATGCAGCATGCCTTATCTGAAACGCCAGCCATTTTAAAAACTTTAGAAGATTATTTTGCCTTTGGTTATCCATTTGACAAGCTAGATTTACTGGCAGCACCAGACTTTGCTGCTGGGGCAATGGAGAACCCGGGGTTAATTACTTTTAGAGACTACTTGATGTTGCTAGATAAGGACTCGCCAGTCTCTTTTGTACAGAATTCATTTAATGTCAATGCACATGAGCTTGCACATCAATGGTTCGGTGATGTCGTCACGATGCCGTGGTGGGATGATTTGTGGCTAAATGAATCTTTTGCCACATGGATGCAAAGTAAAATTACTCAAAAATTACATCCCGAATTTAATGCTGACCTAGAACGTATTACAGACACTGCAGATGCGATGAAAAGTGATAGCTTGGTGAGTGTGCGCCGTATTCGCCAGCCTATTTTAAGTAATGCCGATATTCAAACTGCTTTTGATGGTATTACTTACCAAAAAGGTGCAGCTGTTTTAAATATGTTTGAAAGCTATTTGGGTGAAGAAAAATTCAAACAAGGGGTGCGCAATTATATTAATAAGCACCAATATGGTAATGCGACAGCTAATGATTTAATTAGCGCTTTAGCAGAGCAGTCTGGACAAGGTGAGCGCTTTACTAGAGCGATGAAAAGTTTTCTTGATCAACCAGGTGTGCCTTTAATTAACACCGCATTACAGCAAGAAGACAATAAAGTCTTTTTAAATGTGAAGCAAAGCCGTTACTTACCTGTTGGCTCAAAAGGTGATGCAAGAAGCCTGTGGGGTGTACCATTATGTGTACGTTATGAAGTTCCAAATGCAGGTAGTAAAGTGCAATGTGAATTGGTAGACCAAGCAGAAACCAAGATTGAACTCAAAGGTGCCAGCCTTGGCAGTTGGTATATACCAAATGCAGATGCGGCAGGATATTACCAATTTAGTTTGCCACAAAAAGAGTTTACTCGTCTGACTGCCGCTACAGAAAAGCTTTCTAACACTGAACAGTTGGCTTACGCCTACGCGATTTCAGCGGCATTTAACCACGGTGATATTAATTTATTGGCTGTCGTAGATGCTGCGAAGAAATTTGCCAATTCAAATAGCCGACAAATTAGTACAGCGCTGTTTTCCCAGTTAAGTACGATTTATCGTCATGTATTGAAAACAGAAGCTGAACGTGAACATTTTAGAAAAGTCTTAGCTAATTTATATTTACCTAAATTAAATCAGTTGGGTTATGTCAGCAAAACAGGTGAACCAGCTGAAGACAGTTTATGGCGTAGTGAGTTGGTTAGATTTCTTGCTTTAGATATTCAAGTTTCAGAAGTTCGTACACAACTGTTAAAACAGTCAGATGCTCTCTTTGCTCAAAAGCAGCTTAATTTTGCGCAAGTAACACCTGAATTATTGCCAACTATTTTGGCTGTACGTGTACAAGAAAAAGGTCAACTAGCTTTTGATCGTTTATCTGGAGAGCTACAACGCGTGACTCAACCGACACAACGTCTTGCAATACTTACAGCTTTGGGTTCAGCAAACCAAGAAGCAACACGCCAACAAGCACGTCAGTTGATTTTGAACCCTCGTGTTAAAGTCGGTGAAGTTCATACCGTGATTAACTCCATCAATAATTATGGAGATGAACAAGGTGGCTTATGGTCTTGGTTTAAGGTAAATCATGACGCCGTGTTTGATCGTTTAGGTAAATCTTCGGCTGGGCGTTTTCCTGCAATGTTCAGTGGAGCAGCATGTAGCCAACAAAAAGCGGCACAGTTAAATGACTTTTTTGCACCACGAACTAAAGAATTGGTCGGGGTTGAAAGAGGATTGAAACAAACCAAAGAACGTATTCAACTCTGCGAATCTTTGGTGGCAAAACAAGATGGATCGATTGTGCAGCAGTTAAAGTTGTAATTGATTCAGCCATAAAAAAAGCCAACTGATCGTAGTTGGCTTTTTTATTAAGGATTCTTATCAAATTACTTTTAAAACAATCTATTTACGGCTGGCTTATGCGTAGATCTCTAAAAAGTTTTTAAAGATTTGATGGCCATGCTGACTCAAGATTGATTCAGGATGGAACTGCACGCCTTCAACAGGCAATGTCTTATGTTTAACACCCATGATTTCTTCTATTGAGCCATCTGCTTCATTAGTCCAGCACGTTACTTCAAGGCAATCAGGCAGTGTTTGCTGATCAATCACCAAAGAATGATAGCGAGTTGCCGAGAATGGGCTAGGAAGATTACTGAAAATACCCTTATTGCTGTGGTACATATCAGATAAACGCCCGTGCATCACCGTTTTGGCTCTTACAATTTTTCCGCCAAAAGCTTGCCCAATACTTTGATGCCCTAAACACACGCCAAGCAAAGGAATTTTTCCGGCAAAATGATTAATTGCAGGAATTGAAATACCTGCTTCACTTGGAGAGCAAGGGCCAGGACCAATCACAAGATATTTTGGTTGCCATCGTTCAATATCCTCTAATGTGACTTGATCATTGCGAACTACTTTTACTTCCTGATTCAACTCGCCAAAATACTGGACGATGTTGTAGGTAAAAGAGTCGTAATTGTCGATCATTAGAAGCATTTTAGATTCAACTCACTGATTTATAAAAGGATTTATTTTTGATGCGGTTTTGATACTCAATTTGGTACTCAAGATTGAAAAAGTACCTATGTCTTTGTATAAAATAAAGCCACCTCAATAGGTGGCTACTTTATCAGATTCTTTTGTGTCTGTAACGACAGATTGTACATAGGACAACAACCAGAAACTTTTTCGTCCATCCTTATGTGGCCTTTGGTATCTGCCTTCACGTATCCGTGCATCTAGAGTTTCAGGTTCGATATTCAGCATGTGTGCAAATTCTTCACGAC
Organism: Acinetobacter sp. AOR18_HL; assembly: GCF_027855145.1. Classification (NCBI taxonomy): domain Bacteria; kingdom Pseudomonadati; phylum Pseudomonadota; class Gammaproteobacteria; order Moraxellales; family Moraxellaceae; genus Acinetobacter; species Acinetobacter sp. AOR18_HL. The sequence continues at coordinate 177,838 of NZ_JAKTIG010000023.1, read as the reverse complement.
CAACACGTCGCTCTTCTTTAGCTTGAGCTAAACGTTCGACCACAGCTACAAGCTTTTCCATCAAACCAGGTTCAATCTTAATTGCTTGTCGCATTTTGTTTTTCCTCCCGTTTAGCATTTACGCGTTTAATTACTTTATATAGAGTCTCTCGAGTCATACCTAGAATTTGAGCTGCTTCAGTTTTATTACCTCTAGTTTTTACCAATACTTTTTCTATAAGTAAGAATGCGACATGGTTAAGGATGTCTGTATACGAATCACCATTTTCTAGCGCTACGTCTAAATCAGCTTCAGTTAAAATAATGTTCATTAGATCACCTTAATCAAATCTAATGGTTGAACCTTTCAACCAGCCGCTACAAACAGCACCGCTAATTTTCTGGCCATCTTTGTTTTTGGCCGTAAACTTTGTGGCAAAGGTGTCATCTTCACTACAATTAAAGAAGGCGTGGCCATGTGTTTGGATATCTGTAAATCCATTTGCTTTTAGGGCTTTGATTGCATCATTAGAAGAAGAGCAACCACTTAACAATAAAGTTATAAGTAATAGTTTCTTCATAGCTCAGCTCCAGATTCAACAACTAGTGGTAATTCCATCCACCGATCAGGTTGTGGGTCATCTCCACCACAACAGCCGCAGCCGTGATATTCCAAAATGAGTGGATTAAAATTTTTATCCTTCGGATCCCATTCACCTTGAAAAACCCCTTCAGAATTCTGAAGTAAGATATTTCTATCTTTAGGTGCCGTTTCGATAGGTTGCCATGTGGTTAATTTTGCTTTAGCCATCCAGGTTTCTTGCATTAATTCAACGTCGTTATAACCAAGAGCACAGCCAGCTTCTCGAACCATATTTGTAATAACGCCCAGGCAATTCCAATCTATTTTCACGATGCCCTTGGTTTTGAGGAAGGCAACGAATAATTCTCTTTCAACTTTTTCATTAACCATTTTGTACATCCTCTTTTTTTAACTGACATGCTTTGGTTTTAACCTTTGCCATAATCAAACAAGTTTCATTCGTTATAGGATTAGCCAACTTATGAAAACTTTGTGAATAACGCACCATTTCTGATTTTTTCATTAAGATAAGGTTCTCAATTCGACAATCTGATTTATCCTGATTCTTAAAGGCAATTACATGCTTATCTGGAACAGGACCAAAATGCTTTTCCCAAATGTGTCGATGTTTCAGAGCAAATATATTTGGCTCAGCAATTTTGATATGAATGTAACCGTCTTTCTTATCAATTCGCTCATACCCAATAGGCTCTTTATTCCAGGGATATTGGCCTTTCTTAAAACTTGTACGATTTGCACCAGTTAAACCTTTCGTACCTTTGTTAGGTGGAACACTTCCTTTCTCAAAACAACCGGTGCGGCCAGTTTTCCACTTGTTTCGTTTGCAAAGACCACTAATGTTGTCGATTGAGATATTTGTATTAAATTTCTCATTAAAACGTTTAGTAAGTTCTTTACGCTCAAGGGTGCAATTAGACTTCACATAATCCAATTGCTCAGCTGTATATCGGATTGGTTTAGCCATGGCCAATTGTCCGTTGAGTTGTTTTGAATGCTTCAGGAAGGTTTTCAGCGCCTTCTTTCATACCTCGATATTCAGCAACAAGTTTTGTGGCTTGAAGTTGCAAGTTAGCGTTTTCAATAACTGACTTACATATTTCGTTTACAGCACCGGCTCGAGAAACTTCTTCTTTAAGAGCATCACCTTTAAGTTCGTTATTACTTAAACGATCCAATTGAGCAAAAAGGTGTTTATTTAATTCTGATAAATTTGACATTTGTTCTCTCCAGGAAGAAACACTGAGTTAGGCCTTCAGGTGTTCTTCAAATTCTTTACCAAGTGAATTAGCCAACTCATTGCCTGTTAATTCACGAGTAACCATTCCGTACTGCTTTTTAGATCTAAAATTAAAGCCGCGACCGTCTTGCATCTCTTTGACCTGGTAGCCCAAGAGGGCTAACCAAATTTTGAATGCAAGGAGATTTTTGCGTTTAACGACCGTTCGCATTACCGCCTCCAGCTGCCTTCTTTTAGCTTTGCGTCATAAAGACATTGCTCAATTTCTGAAGCGTTCACATTGTCAAAGTGGTGGTTCATGAAATCGCCAATAACAATTAATGTTCTTTTTGATGATGAATATCTAAATTTCATGGCAGATCCTCATCGATCAAATATTCGTTTTTAGCTTGATCAAGTTCTTTCTTTCGAGTTGTTATGGCTTGCATCATTTTTGGTTGTGCAAGTGGATCTAGACTATGAATGTCAATTTCGTATACATCTAATGTGGCTAGGTCTGAAGCATTTTGGATTTTTACAAGCAATGAAGGTTCATTTGCTTGCTTTTCTTTTTTAAGCTCCTTGAGGCGTCTATGAATATGCTGTAATAAAGGAGCACGTTGTTCTGCTGACCATTGAGTTGTGTACTTGGTGACAGCGTTCACTTCTGTAACTGTCTTTGATTCATCTACACGTTTTTTTAGCTCAACAAGTTTTTTTTGATATTTACCTTCTTCCTCTTCGATAGGTTTTTTATCATTATTTATTTCTTCATTAGGTGCATCCACAACAATAGAGGGTTCAGCGCTCTCAAAAGTTTTTGCTTTAATATTTAAACGCGTACATAGCTCAGCATTTTCAACTTCAGTTAATCCGCCGTTAGAGTTAATACGACTACGAATAAAATCTAAGTCTTCTTTACTCTTAGAATTAGAAATCTCATCAATAAAGGCTTCACATAAAACTGATAATTCATGTTTTTCACTTTCAGCTTCAGCTCTAATTAATGCAAGCTCTGCTAATTTTGCATCTTTAGCATTCTCTATAGCTTTTAATTGTTCTGGTGTGAAGCTGTGTTTCTCTAGGTCATAGCAAAGCGAATTAATTTCAGGTTCGGTTTTACTACGGCTGATACCATCAAGCACAATATCTTTTTCGGCTTCTACTAGTTGCGGATCTACCGGGGTATCTTTTTTGCTTGTACGCTTTTTATTTTGTTTAACTTCGGACTTTTTCTCATCGATACCAGTTTCGATAAAATCTACAGTCTTAATAATAATCCCCATTTCTACGCCTAGAACTTTTTGAAAAGCTCTAAGTTGGTCAGAGGCATTATTTAAATCTCGCTGAACGACTCCGTTTGCAACAAGTTTGCAAACATAGTCATTATTAGATTTGAATGAACTTTTATAAATATTTGAACAAGAAAAGTCGATTGCATAAATTTCTTGATCATCAATTAATTCATCTAATGTGCATGGTTTTGTGAATGTGAATCCAGCAAGTTCGATCTTTTCAATATCAATGCAAAATTGATATTCAGGTTTTCCAAACACGGTTGCAGGGAACTGATCTAGCTCTAAAAATTCACCATCCATGTAACGGCATAATAAATTTTTGCCCTTTTGCAAAGCTGCAAAAGCTTCTTGATTATTTAAAATATTCATCGTTTTATCCTTTTGATAATGCTTTGCGAAGGTAAGGGTCTAAGTCATCTTGTTTTAATAACCAGACGACGTAATCGGCAGGCAAGTCTTTAAGGTCAGTGCCTTTATATTTGCCAAAAGTTATTTTGGTTGGAATGCGTGCTTGTTCAGAAAACAGGTAAAGAGATTGCATATCTTTAACGCCGAGGGCTTTACAGATCTGTTTAAGCAGGGCAGCTGTAAGCAAAATGTCTTGTTTGGCGTTATGTGCATTTCGAATTGATTCACGTGCTTTCAATGAACCCTTTGACAGCATGTAAATAAGAGCCGAAAGATTATGTGCTGTATCTGGCCAAACCATGCGAGACAAAGCTAATGTACAAATTGATTTAACATTTACTGATTTATCAGCAAGCTTGATTGCTCGAATGTCGTAATCGATATTGTGGCCAATGATGTATTGAATACCTGCAGGTAAGCGAAAGGTTTCATAACTTGGCTTATCAGCAATATCTGACTCGAGTATGTGGTGCACCGCCATAGCACCATAATTAATAGGTTCGGGACATGAGAAGTACTCATCAAAGCAAGCTTCTTTATCTACAACCAATTCACCATTTTCGAGAAAGCTAACGGGTACATGAGCAATCTCAATTGGAAATCCATCAAGATTGTGGGTTTCAGTATCTAAAATAATTGCACTCATGCTTTAATTTCCTGTTTCGCCAGTTTGTCAATGTGTTGTTTTGCTTCTTCAAATTGAGCGATACCGATTTGTGCCAATCCATCGATACCAAGGTGTTCGCAAACTTGCGTAATATCTAGAGCGCGCTCACTAATGAATGCCCGTATTTCAACAAGTTGTTTGTCTGTAATAGGGACGTAGCCTGGCTGACTCCGTACTGATTCTGCAGAACGGTTGGCCGTTTGTAGTTGCTGTTGATTAAGGTTTTCTAGGTGCTGCACAATTTCGTTGTACTTGTTATTACATGCAGCAAATAACACTTCATCAAACTCAGGAAGTTGGTTTCGAATACCGTTAAAGAAGTACTCTGCTTGAGATAAAGGAGTATCCAGTGATAGCTCTTTAATCTGTTTAAGTGCCTTATCACAGTCAGCTTGTGTTGGAATATAATTGCTCCGCTGGTTGTGGTAGTTCTGATTATTTCTTGATTGATTTTCTCGCTTAATATTCTCATTGGTGTGTGTATCAAGATCGTTTTGCGAGTCATCAATCATCAACAAATTGCCAAGAGCGTATTTTTTGGCATAGCTTTGATATGAAGCATTTTGTTGAGTCTTTGAAACTTTTTTATTGCTACTTAGGTCACGATCAAAATCATGTTTAGCTTCACCAGGAACATCACAGCGAATATATTTCTGGTCTTTGAAAACCATGTATGCATAAATTTCAAAGCCATCAGCAGTATCGAATTTTCTTGTAATAACAGTACATTTGTACTTAACAAGAAGTGGCTTTAATGCTTCTTGAATATCTTCAGCAGAACGATATTTATAGCCGCCACCAAACTCATTTGTATGAGATTTTGGAGCCTTAAGCTCATTAATAACTTTAATAAAAGTTGGGTGATGAAAAACTTGTTCAAGACCAGGTAAGTCGAGAGGATTTACAGCTGTAGCATTACCTAGTACATCGGAATTAATTGCAGCATTCATTGTGAGTACCTCAGTTATTATCCGTTATGACGGGCATTTTTATATGCGATTTTTTGGTTTGCGCTATATGGTGTGCGCTTAAAGCAATCTTTTGAGAACAAGGCTTCACGTTCTTTTTTGCGTTGTTCTTTAACTTCTTGCTCGAGGTTGCGAAGAATCCACGGTCTTTCTTTAAGCAGCGCTTCGCTAACAGGCGCGCTGCTGTTTTCACTTTCAATACGAATGTCATCAAGCTTTAAGTTGGTAGAGAAAACTTGAGGGCCTAAACGAACGTGATATCGACCATTGTCGTCTCGAGTGATAAATTCACGGAAAGGGGTTGTATAGCGTTTTTTATTCATGATCACGCTCCAACCATTTTGTTTTGTTGAACGTGAGCCTTGATTACAGAAATGATGTTTCGAATATCATCTGAATTTGTGAAGTCGTTATAGTTGTTTCCGTTAGCGTCAAACACCTGGTCAACAGCTAAATTTGTGATTTCAATACCTGTAAATTCACCACCTGGTGCACTATTTGAATCAACGAATTTATCGAAATCAAAGCTGGTGTATACCCGAAAACCATCTAGATTTATGACAGCTTCACCAGTATTTTCAGAAGTGATTTTTACAGCCAGTAAACCATATACGCTTTTCGTTTTAGTTGAAGTTAGAGCAGGTGCTGTAGCGGGTGGCTTAGTTACAAGATCATAAGCCCCGGCTAAAAAAGCGAGAGTGGCAACAGAAAATACGCAACTAACAAGCATTGACTTGCCAAAAGTAAAGCCGCGATTGTGATTTAAGACATTTTGTTCCATAATGAACCTCATCGTTAAGTAAGAAGCCCCGTCCATCCGCCAAGATCTCGGGGCTTTTTGCTGTCTGTGAGGTAAATATTAGGTAAACCTAATTATTAAGTCAATAGGTATTCCTAATAATATTAGATAAACCTAATTTTTAGTTTTAATAGGCAAAATAAAACCCACCATCGAGGTGGGCTGTTTCGATCTCTAAATAAGAGATGAGATGGGATTTAGTTTGCTTTAGGATGTTCTTGTCTGTGTTGACTTGGTGGAACAATGTCTGTAATTGCTGTAATGCTTTCTACTTCATCCATATTAAATGTTAAACGTTCTCCGCCATTTACTGCGATGAGGCTTAAGACATCATTTTGAATACCTATAAATTCTTTGATTGTACATCGACCATCCTTTAAGCAAACTTGCACAAATTCCATAGGTACTGGTTCGGCATCGGGATCACATACTACATACCAGCCATTACGAATAGCAGGGAACATTGAGTCACCTGTGCCTTTAACGGCATAAGCTTTTGAGCCTGCTGTATGAGTTGGTATGTATCCATCACCTCCATTTCCTTCAAAACCCATATCAACGTAGTAGCCATCCATGCCCATCTTTGAATAGGCTTTTACAGGAACCCATCGTTTAGAAGATGGTGTAAACGGTTTTTCGACAAGATTCGAAAATAAAACTGCCTCATCACAATCGCTAATATTGTATTTCTTCTTAAATGCTTCTATGTCAAGTTGATTAAATTTAGCTGTAGTGTCTGGTTGGATTTCACCAGTACCAGAGGCCAACCATGTAGGGTTTACTTTCAGGAATTTTGCAGCCCTCACCAGGTTTTCGCCTTCCATTGTTTTTGATTTTCCAGATAGCCAGTCACTTACTGAAGGTGGCTTAACACCAACAGCGCGAGCTAATTCAACACCCTTTATTTTCTTAGGCGGCAAGACTTCCATAGCGTGTCTAAGGCGTTCAGCAAGAGTATTCATATAACCATCCTTACAATGTTAGGAAATCCTAACATAAATAAAATTAGGTATTCCTATTGATTTAATGTAAGGAATGCCTAATAATTTGATTGAAATTAGGAGCCCGTTATGACTGACGAACAACTTATAAAGGTTTTAGGCGGCGTAACTGCTGTTGCGAAACTTCTTGGCATTACACCTCCATCTGTAAGTGGGTGGAAGGCCATTCCGCTAGATAAAAAAATCCGACTTGCAGTAATTGCAGAAGATTGTGGTTTAGCCACAAGAAAAGAAATTTTCCCAGATAGTTATCAAGAAATCTGGATAGAACTGAGACCACAAATATATGTGGGTAAGAATTTAGGAACATTAATCGCTTAAGAGCTACACGCTTGAGCAGAGCGTCAATAGAACAAGGTGAAATCATGCAAAACATAAATTTAGAAGGTATGCAAATTAGCAAAAAACTATTAGCTCCAATGTCGACTAGAGTGCCTATAGAAGTACAAGAACTTGTTGACGAGTTGGCAGATGGTGCTAGAGCAAAGTGGATAAGAGAAGCCATTGAATTAAAGCTCGAGGTTGACTTGGGTCAATCTTCAATTGAAGAGCTTAAAAAATCAAAGAATACAATGAATTCAAATGAATACACGAATTTTTTTAAGAGTATTTTTTCTTTATTCCAAATAAGTAAAAAGCCCGATGTGCGAGATCGAGCTTTTAGTGTTCATTAACCAAGGAGATTAAATCACATGACTAATTTACCAAATCAATCGGCTAAAAACAAATTATTAGAGCAGAAGAGACAGCAAAGCTATCAATCTTGGCATGAACCAGCTTTAAAAACTCTTGCCGATTTGTTGAAAGAACGCAAAGAAAACTTAAAGAAACGTAACCATGATGAAAATCAAGCAGCGGTTACACGTGATGAGTTAATGCAAGCATTAGTTGATGAACATGGAGTGCATGGAATTAATCTACATCATGCTGGAGTAATTATCTCAAGTTTATATCGGTCAAAATTAATTCGTTATCTGGGCAGTTTTATTCAAATCATGGATGAAGGTGAATCTCAATGAAAGAACGCCCGATTATTCTTAACACCACAATGGTTAAAGCCATTATTGAAGGTCGTAAGGTTCAAACCCGCCGATTGGTAAAAGAAAAACTGATTTCTGAACAGGCAGAATTCGAGTGTGGAAACAGACCTAATGTCATCCGAAGCGAACCAAGCCTGCAATATTACATTGATAAAGGGTGTCCATTTGGTCAAGTTGGCGATCATCTTTGGGTGCGTGAGACATTTTGTATAGGGTCGATTGAAGAAGAAGATCATTATCAAGGTTGGCCTAAGCCTTTATATGTCCATCAAGATGGGGATCCTAAGCAATATCCTATTTATAAAGAGTGGTGTTTGCGGGAGGGAATTTCTTTCGATGATGTTCATTGGAAGCCTTCCATTCACATGCCTAGATCAGCATCAAGAATTTTGCTTGAAATAACTAAAATTCGTATCGAAAAACTAAATCAAATATCTAACCAGGATGCAGTGCAGGAGGGGCTTCTTAAATTACCAGCTTCGGGTCGGTATGTTGTAAGCCGAGGTGATCAATATTTCGGGGCTGCAAGCAATAATCCGTGCGAAGTATTTAAGTGGTTATGGGAAAGCATTTACGGATCCAGCTCATGGGAATTAAATCCATGGGTTTGGGTTATTGAGTTTAATGTTATCCAAGGCGGTGAAGGGTGAAGAATAGATTTTACTTAGCTTGTTTCCGCGACAACGTAGGCACGAATGTGAGCTTTCATTGTGTCGATGGTAAAGGTTATGCAACTAATATTGATAAAGCTCATGTGTATAGCCTTGAGGAAGCCCAAAAGGAATGGGACACGGGCCGAACATATGATCGACCAATTTCAGCAGAACATGTAGATGAGCTGGCTATTTGGAAGGTTGATCACCAATACATACCCCATGAAACCCAAGTTATAGATGGCGTTATTGGCTATGCCGTTTTTGTAAAAGGGCAATTCGATGGAAATGATGTTTATTGGCTGAATAAAAAAAGTTTTAAAACTTCAACAGATTTTGAAATGGCTTCTTATTTTTCTATAGAAGAAATAGCTGAGTTAGATAAGCGGTTTATCGCCATACCTTATTGTTTAGCAGAAAAGGCGAAAAGAAGAACTTTTGATTTCAGTAAATATAACGCTCGTTCAATGACACAAGGTGCTGGTTTAAAAATGCCAGATCATCTTAAGAAAGCCAAACGCCGTGTAGAAAATCCAAAGTCACGTTTTAACTGCCCAAACTGCGGAAAGATTGTTTGGCAATTTAATCCTTATGAATTTGATCACTGTGATCATTGCGGACACTCGGGGGATTTATGAGTAAGTACGTTCCCAATTCTTTCCAGGTGGCAAACGCATTCGTTGATGAAGCAATGAGTAAAATCTCAGATGCTTCAGTAAAAATCTATTTGATCATTAATCGCAAAACACGTGGTTGGGCAAAAGAATGTGATGCGCTCTCTATTACCCAATTAGAGGAGCTATCAGGGAAAAGTCACCCCACAGTTGTTAGATGTACGAAAGAGCTTGTCAAAGTTGGTTTAGTAAAAAAGCATGAACAATCTGTTTACGGGAATGTTTACTCATTAATTGATAATTATTTTGTTGGTGAGTACATTAATTTCCCAAATAAAAGCTCAGTACTTGTTCAAACTTTTTGTTTATTTAATGGTCAGCTAGTTAAAAATTTTAACTACCAAAAGGCAGCTCCTAAAAAGTCAACTAAGGGTAAAAAGAGTAAAAATCTCTGTTTAAATTTTCCTCAAAAATCACGTTTGCTAGTTAAAAATTTTAACTACCTTCAAAACACTAGCCAGTTAAAAAATTTAACTACTGCTAGTAAAAATTTTTTACCCCTACTAGTTAAAATTTTTAACACACAAAACACACTATCAAAACCAACTTATCAAAATAAAAAAAATACATGGTTTATTTTGGAAAATTTGAAGTTTGAAATTTCTTCTATCAACCCATCAATTGATACCAACGAGATTTTCAAAGCTTCGTGGTTTGAAAGAGAGCTAAAAGCTTTCAACGGATTTAATGAAGGCCGAAACCATTCTGATTTTGAGATGGTTAAATTCTTTGCCGAATGGATGCTTAAAGCTCGTGCTAAATACGCAAAAATGAAAACACCGGCACCACGTTCTTTTGAAAACAAAAATTCAAGTGGCCAACAATCCATTTCTGAAAACACATTACCTGAGGTAATAACTTTTGCCTCTGACAAACAGCTTTTTACGTTTGCTCGACTTCTTGTGAATCATCCTGATTTTAAAGATTCATTCTGCCGTACGGGCGAATCATGGATGGATGCTGGAAAGCGTATGGCTCAAAAGTTGATAGATCCTCAGGAACAAAAACCGTTCATTCCATATCTGCTCGAGATGGGTTTTAAATGCCCAACTAAGGAGACGGCTGCATGATTATCTTGAATACAACAACTGGCATTCAAAAACTTAAAGAGATCCTTCAGGAATTTGATTCTTGTATGTACATCGAACGCGACAATTTTTTTGATAAGCATTATGACCTGGTTAAAAGCGAAGAAGACATTAAGCAAATCCGTAATGCGGTTAAAACTGCTGAAATAAAAAAAGGCAGCCGAGTGAAGGTGGATTTCAGTCATGAGCCTGACAAAGGGCTAAATAAAATTCGATTTATGGGAAATGGTACCGTCGATCTTTTTGAAGATAACCGTGTATTTGGACGCTTAGATGATGGGCGGCCATTCTGCTGTTTAGTCTCTGATATTGAAATTTTGGATTTGGAAAATCCGGAAAGCAAAACCTCAGATAATTTTGTTGGCCATGATGAATCAAAGGCAATCAATAAAACCTTTTTATTTCTTTGTTTGTTTTTGGGATGTGCAGTAGTTAAGGGGTGTGGCCAATGAACGCAATTCGTGAAGATTTTGATTTAGAAAAAGCTATAGCTCTTAAAGACAAATTACGAGGCAAATACAATCGAAGTGGGCTATCTAATACTGATTACAACGAATTACTTCGTTTAGAAAAAGCTATTAGTAAAGCCATTCCTGAGGAAATTTCAAACCTTCGTCCTGAAGGTGCAACACATTGGCAAGCTGGAGTGTACTACCGAGTTAGTAAATACGGTGTTTGGGCAAAATGGGATCGTAGCTGGATCACAAGCTTTAAATGGCCTGACGGCGTCATGATTCCATTATCAAGTGAGAATCTGGAGAAAGTTCTTGAGGGTGAAGGATCCAAATGAGCTCTATGAGTTTAGTAGATTACCGCTCCCAATTTCCAAATGGCCACAAAACCAAAAAGGGCCGTAATAAATTTAATGCTTCGAAAGTCAACTTAGATGGGATCACTTTCGACAGTAGAAAAGAATACAAGCGATACATCGAACTTAAGGCAATGCAGCAAAGGGGGGAGGTGTTTGGTCTAGAGCATCATACTAAATTTGAATTGGCTCCAAGCGTGAAAATAGAAGGGGAGAAACGAACAAAGCCAGCACTTAGATATTTTGCTGATTTCACTTACTACCTCATCAATGGTGAATACATTGTTGAGGATGTTAAGTCCGTTGCAACACGTAAATTGCCGAGTTACCGAAACAAAAAGCATTTGATGAAAACAGTTCACAACATTGATGTAAGAGAGGTTTAAAACCAATGAATATTAATATTGAAGTAAAGCGCGGTGGTTTTTCACTTCTCGATTTAGCTCAAAAAACAATGGATGGTTTTAAAGAGGAAGTTGTAGGAACTGGAATTAAAAAAGGTGGTAACAATCCAGCAGCGTTGATGATGCAAGGAATGCCTTCACATGTTACTGCTTTAATGTGGGCTTTAGTCAGAGGTACTGAAATAGGAGACCGTCATTTTGCCTTATTACAGAACTTCCTGGTGAGTGAGGTCCGTTTAGTTATTCAAAAGAAAAATATTAAATTCACAAAAACAAAGCCTAAAGATGTTGCCAAAGGTGTATGTCGATCTGCAATTACACAATTTTTATTTAAACGCCGTACTTGTCCAAAATGCAAAGGGTTAAGATTAGAAAAAGCTGGGGATGTATATAAGCCCTGTTCAGTTTGTCGGTTTGGTTTAGAAGGTTATTCGCAAACTGAAAAGCATAAACTATCCAAATTAGAGGTAGCACGTCAGGTTTATTTACGTTCCTATTTACCTTTAGAAGTTGAAGCAACACGCATACTTTTAGATTGGTATATGGAGCTTGATACACATTTAAGAAATTATTTTTCATATGAGGTAGAAGAGTACGACCTTTGAACTTGCTTCGGGTGCAAATTTAGGGTACATTTTTCCCATACTGGAAAAGTGTAACTAATACATACCAGACAAAATTCAAAAGCTCATCTAAACAGGTGGGCTTTTTTATTTTTACCGTGCCTGATGAGACTTTATTAGTCGAAACATTAATTAATGTCGCGCGGAGTTGCTCATGCAGGGGAATAACTAGCAACCAGTCAATCCAACCCTAAGCAAGCTGATAGTTTGTTTAGGGCGTGGGTGATCAACGGATTGATATGCAGATCACATCCTGCCCTGCACCTTTTCACATAAAAAAACTCGGTCCCAAATGGAGACCGAGTTTTTTTTATATCGAGTAAAACTGGGGACGAAGTACTGCGGTAACAGTACCTCGACCTCCTGACAGACTTAGACTGTCAAAAGCAAGCCCAGCCATCGTGCACACGATCGGTGAAGGCTATCAAAAATGTATGCTTTTGCACAGGAAAATATTTATGAAATCAAAACCAATAATTCCATGGCAAGGTGGAAAGACCCGTTTAGCTAAGGATTTGTTGAGTAGATTCCCTGAACATTCGTGTTATGTGGAATTGTTTTGTGGTGGAGCTGCTTTATTTTTCTTGAAGGAAGATCAGGCAAAGACAGAAGTAATAAATGATTTAAATGGTGAGCTCGTAAATCTTTATCGAGTTGTTCAAAACCATTTGGAAGAGTTTGTAAGGCAATTCAAATGGTGCATATCGAGCCGCCAAATATTTGAATGGGAAAAATTGAAAGTACCAGACACTCTTACAGATATTCAGCGTGCAGCAAGATTTTATTATCTTCAGCAACACGCATTTGGTGGGAAGGTTTCTAGTCAATCTTTTGGTTATGCAACAACTGGTCGCTCTTTAAATCTTTTAAGGATTGAGGAGTATTTGAGCGCTGCACATTTGCGTTTAAATGGTGTCTATATCGAGAATCAAACTTGGGATAAGTGTTTTGATCGATATGATCGTGAACACACATTCTTTTATGCTGATCCGCCTTATCTTGATACTGCTGGTTATGGAATAGATTTTCCACTTGACCAATATGAATTGCTTTCTGAAAAGATGAAGAGTTGCAAAGGGAAGGTAATGCTTTCAATTAATGATCATGAAAAGATCCGTGAGATTTTCAAAGATTTTAATTTTGCAGTTACTTCTATTAATTATTCTGTTGGCCGGGACTTAGCTGCTAAAAGTAAGAAAAGCAGTGAACTCATCATTATGAATTATTAATTTTGATCAAGCGGTTAAAAATATGCCCTTATGTTATAGTCTCTCCGCATACTGGAGATGGTTATGAATATTTGTGTTGGTGGTGATTTAGATGGACAGAAAATTGATAAAGATGTGAAAACTTTTAAATCTTCTGAAATTGACCCTTCCTACACAACGGTGTATTACAAGCAGATTTATAACCGTGACAATGTTCTATATAGGTTCTGGTTGCCGCATGGATCAGATCTACATGAAATGTCGAAAAAGGTTTTAGATATACTAAGAGCACCTAAGAGTTAGATTTATTTTTTGCCGTAAGCATCGGCGCAAATGGCCCCGCTAAATATCGATTATTGGCGGGGCTTTTTCTTTTTGAAAAGATTCAAAATCTTATTACTCATCTTTTTTTATTGATATAGTTAGTGAAATTATTTAAGGATATAAAAATGAATATTTCATCAAAAATCTATCAATTAAGAGAAGAATATTTAAATAAATATGAAAAAGATCCTGAACTGGTATTCGTAAACTTTCATACATGGGAAGAGTTGTTAAACTCACCGCAATCAATTAATGGCGTTCCAAATGATATTGCAGGATGTGAAATGATCCCAGCAAATGACATGCAAGAAGAAGTCTTATATTGTGACCATGATGATATGGCAAAAGCCTTAAGAGATTATGATGGTTCAAACTATCCCGTAATAATTAAAAAACTAACAGTAGTGAATCGACCAGAAGCACAAAATGCTCGAAGAATCATTAATGATCGTTCATTCCAAAACTTTCAAATTCCTTCAGAAGCAATCAAAGCTTATAAAAGGCATGAAGAGCATAAGAAATTAAAGTTTTAAATATAGCCACCCTTACGGTGGTTTTTTCATTTTTGGAGAATGTATGACAGAATTTCAAAAAATCATGCTTGAGGTTAGACAGCTCCAAACAGAGCTAAATCACACAGGTTGTTGCACTACGCAAGACCTAACTCAAGAAGAGATCGCTCAATTAGATGAGCGATTTTTTTTGGCCGCAGCAAAACAGCAAAAATTGAATGCGCGACTCAACAATAAGCCAGAGGGCTTCTAACAAGGAGCTATAGACATGGACGATAAAGAATACTTTTGGCTCACAAGAAAAAAAGAACCTAAAACAAAACCTAAAAGTAGACCATTGCCCAAGGCTAAAGAGAAATATCTCGAAGCTGAAGTAACATTATTTCAAGAATTAGAAGAGCATCTAATTGGATACCGAAGAAAATTTCAATTTGAATCAACTAAAAATTGGCGGTTCGATTTTTATATTGTGAAGTTGAATCTTATTATAGAAATTGCTGGCAGTCCTTGGGCAGTTGGTCGCGGTGGCACAAAGATAGCAAATTCATTTAATAAATATGATCTAGCTCTAGACCGAGGTTATGAATTTGAGCGTCTTGAACCTCACCAAATTGAATCAGGTTATGCAATTAACTGGATTAAAAGCGAATTAGCGAGAATTGAAGATGGAACAGATCAGACCATTCCCACCAACTGATTTTATTGACCAAGCTGAAGAAGAAGAAGCAATCCGCATAATTCCAGCACCAGACCTAAAGAAATGGGTTGTGGCTAATTACTTAACGATTGGTGGACCTCTTCATAACCCGGATCATGATCATATTGCTGAGTTGCTTCATGATAATGAAGAGTTCTTGGCATTTGCTTGGGCTTCTTCTGCTTATAAAAGCAAACAAGCTATGGTTTTAGGCCAGTGCGAAAAAGTCATGTTCAATGTTGGTGGCTGGCGTAAAGCTAGACAAGAGCAACAGATGCACGATTGGTTCGGAGCTGTTCCAACATACTTAATTACAGTCGATGCTTCTTTTTGCGAGCGTGCTAATGATACAGAATTCTGCTATTTGATTGAGCACGAGTTGTATCACATTGGCGTTATGAAAGACGAAGATGGTGAGATCCTTTATAGCGACAATACGGGGCTACCTAAACATTTTTTAGCTGGTCATGACGTTGAAGAATTTATTGGTGTAACTAAACGGTGGGGAGCAAGCCAGAGTGTTAAACGTCTTGTTGAGGCTGCGAAGAATCCGCCGTTTGTTTCAAATTTAGATATTTCAAAATGCTGCGGAAACTGCGTAATCAACTGAGCCTTAAGGCTCTTTTTTTTGCCTATTTTGTTTTACGTAGTTTTACGAAGGGGCAATTATGGCAACACTTAAAGAGCCTATAAAAATCTTTATAGTTCAGTCTCTTGCTTGCTTTGATACCCCTCAACAGGTTGCAGATGCTGTAAAACAAGAATTTGGAGTCGAAATTCTAAGGCAACAAGTCGCTGCATATGATCCAACAAAGCCAGCAGGGAAAAACTTAAGTAAGAAACTTACTACTTTGTTTAATAAGACCAGGGCGGATTTTCAAAAGAATATTTATGACATTCCTCTTGCAAACAAAGCCTATCGTTTGAAAGAACTCCAGAATATTTATGAAGGCTGGAAAAACAACAGATTAATGAAACAAGGTGTGATTAAGCAGGTTCGGGAAGAAATGCAGGGCCACGACTTAATGCTTTTAAATGTTGAGTTGAAACAACTTGAGATTGAGAAGATGAGAGAAGGCGAAGGTGATGATGATCCGACACCAGTAAAAGTTACCATTCAAGTTGTAGATGCGAGTAAAAAAGATGCCGAACATCAATCCGACGCTGAATGTACCTCAGGCTAATTTTTTGCAGATGGAAAATAAATTCCGTGCATTTGTAGCGGGATTTGGCTCTGGTAAAACTTGGGTAGGTAGCTCAAGCCTCTGTAATAAGTCTTGGGAGTTTCCTAAAGTACCTTTAGGTTATTTTGCACCGACCTATGCACAAATACGGGATATCTTTTACCCCACTATTGATGAGGTGGCATTTGATTGGGGTTTAAAAACTAAAGTCTATCAATCTAATAAGGAGGTCGATATTTATTATGGTCGGCAATATAGGACTACAATTATTTGTCGATCGATGGATATTCCAGACTCTATTGTCGGTTTTAAAATTGGTCATGCCTTGATTGATGAGCTAGATGTCATGGCTAAGCTTAAAGCCCAGCAAGCATGGCGTAAGATCATTGCACGTATGCGCTACAAGCAAGCTGGATTGGTCAATGGCATTGATGTGGCCACCACTCCAGAAGGTTTTAAATTTACTTATGAGCAATTTGTCAAAGAGGCAAATAAATCAGAGGCTAAGCGAAAGCTCTATGGAATGATTCAAGCTTCAACCTATGACAATGAAGCTAATCTTCCTGATGATTATATTTCTTCTCTTTTTGAGTCTTATCCACCTCAACTGATTTCTGCTTATCTAGATGGTAAGTTTGTCAACTTAACGAGTGGTGCTGTTTATCCAGACTTTGACCGAGTTCTAAATCATACGGATGAGGAAATTAACCAGGGCGAACCTTTACTCATTGGAATGGATTTCAACGTACTAAAGATGGCTGCGGTTGTTTATGTCATCCGTGAAGGGAAGCCTAGAGCTTTGGATGAATTGGTAGGAGTGAGAGATACGCCTACCATGTGTCAGTTGATTATAGAGCGTTTTCCTTTTCATGATATTACGGTGGTACCTGATGCTTCAGGTCAAGCGACCTCATCAAAGAACTTCAGTGAATCTGATCATGCAATTTTAAAGAAAAATGGTTTTAAGGTTGAAGTGAATGGGGTAAACCCAAGCATTAAAGACCGCATCAATGCGGTTAATGCACAGATCCTAAATGCAGATGGTGAAAGACACTTAAAAGTGAATACAAACAAATGTCCTAACTTTACGGCCACTCTAGAACAACAAGTATATGACAGCTTCGGCATGCCAGATAAAAGTGCTGGTTTGGACCACGTGGGGGATGCTGGCGGCTATCCTTTAGCTAAGCGTTTTCCGATCATCATTCAGAAAGTATTTAAACGGCGCACAATCGCTGGTTTTTCTCGTTAAACAACGCACCTTTTTAGGTGCTTTTTTATTGGTGTTTTTATGGCAGTTACTGATAAACATCCGCAGTATATTGCTGCGCAAATTGCCTGGTTAATTATGCGTGATGCCGTAGCTGGCGAAGAGCAGATCAAACAGGCACAGACCAAATACCTCTCTAAATCGGCAGGGATGATCGAAGCTGAAAAGCAGGGTGATACGACTGGAGAGATTTATAAAGCTTATCTAAGCCGTGCTCAGTATCCTTTATGGGTTCAAGATTCATTACGTACGATGATTGGTTTGGTTTCAAAGTTAGAGCCGAATATTGTGATTGAAAGCTCTTTGCTAAAAGGACTGATTGATAACGCAACCAATGATGGGTTTGGATTAAAACAGCTTTTCATTCGTATTTGTCTGGAGCTATTAGTATTTGGCCGCTGCGGATTGATGGTAGATGTCGATGATAAAAGTGTTCCTTATTTTGCATTATATGATGCTTTATCTATCATCAATTGGAAAGAAAACAGTATCGGTGGTCGTAAGGATCTGAAGCTGTTAGTGCTCGAGGAGCAATTTGATAACAGTGAAGATGAGTTTGGTCATGATACTAAAACGGTTCATCGTGTTTTATCCATGATTGACGGGGCCTTAGTAGTTCGCTTGTTTGATGGATCAACTGAAGAAGATAAAACGCCTACATTGGGCGGTAATCAGCTATCGTTCACGCCGTTTGTATTCTGCGGTGCCACTGATAATTCGCCCGATGTTGGCACAGTCCCTCTTTTAACTATGGCTAAAGCAGCACTGAAGCATTACCAGCTAAGCGCGGACTATTTCCAATCACTTCATCACACAGCACATCCACAACCTTGGATTAATGGTTTAGACGGGGATGAAGATGATGATGATATTAGTGTTACAGGCGTTATGGCTGTCTGGAGTTTACCAAAGGAATCACAATGCGGTTATTTAGAAATTTCAGGTAATGGAATTGAGTTAACCAAGCAGGAAATGG
This sequence comes from Acinetobacter sp. AOR18_HL, assembly GCF_027855145.1. NCBI lineage: Bacteria > Pseudomonadati > Pseudomonadota > Gammaproteobacteria > Moraxellales > Moraxellaceae > Acinetobacter > Acinetobacter sp. AOR18_HL. The sequence continues at coordinate 159,437 of NZ_JAKTIG010000023.1, read as the reverse complement.
ATTCACAGAAGAATGCTGCTCTTGAAGCTGGAGCTAAAGTTGTCGACACGAACACTCAAGAATCAGGTGAAGCACGCCGTGCCCGTCAGGATGATCAGCATGCAAGCTTACATAGTATTGTGATGTGTGCAGCAGCAGCCATTGAACAAGCTATTAAATATGCTGCTCAATGGCTAAAGCTTGATCCTTCAAAAAATGCATTCACAGTAGAGCCTGAGTTTATTGTCCAGAAATACGATATCAATCTGGCTAAGCAGCTTTATGAAGGTGCCATTTCTGGAAAGAATTCGTTCCAGACGTATTGGGAATATATCGCTACTGGTAAGTTACCAGCTCATGATTTTAAGGAAGAGCTGAAGCGTGTTGAAAGTGAGCGCGAGAGTATGCCGTTGTAGAGGTGAGACATGACTTCAAAAGATAAAACCTTGATCGAAGTACTTACACAACATCAAGCATATTTATATCGAACTTCTTCTCAATCAGTTAATGAATTATTAACAATCTTTAATGCTGAGTCAGCCTTGATGCTGGCAAAGCTTCGAGATTTGTTGGATGAGTTAAATGATTCTGAAAAGGTGGCACTTGCTAGTGGCCAATACACAACTACAAGCCTCAAAGAGATTCGGGATTTAATTTCTCAGTGGTTTACGGCAATTAATACTTCACTACCTGAAGCATTCGCGGTTTCTGCTACAGCATTAGCGGTATATGAGGCCAACTACACGGCAAAACTATACGGCGGAAAGATTAAACAGCCCAATGGAGACAAGCTTTATAAGTCTGCTAAAAAAGTCCCTTTAGTAGGCGGGGCCTTGGTCGACGATCTTTTAACAAAGTTGGCTGACAGTGCTCGTCAAAAGGTTGAATATGCGATTCGCGATGGGATTAGTTCAGGTAAAACGAATCAGCAAATTGTTCAGCGTATTCGTGGTATCAAGCGTCTTAATTTTGAGGATGGTCTATTAACTAGCACTAAGTCTGATATTGATCGGACTGTTAGAACTTTACGTAGCCACGTGGCTAATCAAGCTTATCTGAATAGCTTTAACCAGATCGGCTTTGAATACGTAAAGCTTGTCGCAACGTTGGATGGTAGAACATCAAAACTTTGTGCATCTCTTGATGGATCTGTTTGGGAAATAAACGACCCCGCTAAACGTGTACCGCCGTTGCATCCTCATTGCCGCAGTATTTTGGTACCAGTTGAGAAAGATGGGAAGCTTCCAGGGGAGCGTCCATTTGTAATGGATGAGCGCAAAGTAAAGGACATCCCGAAAGATGAGCGAAGCCAATTAATAGGGCAGCTAGATGCCAATACTACGTTTAGAGAGTTCTTTAAGAAGACAGATGATTTCTTTCAAAGAGAATGGTTAGGACCAAAGCGCTACAAGCTCTATAAGGAAGGGAAATTTGATTTTGAACAGTTCTTTGATCCTGAAGGCCGTTTATATAGCTTAGATGATTTGAGAAAGTTGGATGAAAAAGCTTTTAAAAAGTTGGGTCTGTAATTTTTCTTATGTTATTTTTTTTAAAACATCAGAATTTATACAATATGAAAACAATAGCTTTTGTAGGTCTAACCCTAATTTCCATCACTTGTTTAGCTGAACCAAGTCAAAAATATCTTAAAGAATATGATCGATTGTCTGAAGCTTTGGAGTCAGCAATGGCAAATGCATATTCTTTTGATCCTACAACTGGTCAAGTAAAACAGGCTACTCAAGATTTAGAAGCTAAAAATAATTTATGTAGAGCTGCCCAGGCGAAACTAAACCTCACCACGTTTTTAAAAGACAATTTAGAGGAATCTAAAGAGCTTTATAAATCTATTGATGGTGCAGAGACTCTAGATAAAAATTATCTTAGTGGACAACAGCAGGAACAACAAACTCTCGTTTCAAATTTGAAAAAAGACCTTGTTGGAACTGGATTTAACTGTGAGTAATAATTGCCAATGACAAGCAAGACTAAACTCATTTAAGACACAATTTTACCTTTATATAAGCGCCTCAAACGGCGCTTTTGTCATTTATGGAGTTGGGCTTATGAGTGAATCAAAAGTTAGACATTTAGTACTTAAAAGAGTTTCAGATAAATCTTCTCATCTTGTTCTTTGTGACGAGGAAACAGGTATTCCATTAGCTGGATTAACTTCTGTAAAAATGAATTGTAGTGTTTTTGAGGGTCCAGCGACTATCACGGCAACATTTGATGTAGGTGGTCCTCAAGGCATCCGCTTAGTTGGTGATGAACCTAGATCAGATGTTTGGAATAAAAAGTAAACGTAGCGAAAGGTGGTAAAAATGTCAGAAATATCTGTTGCTGAATATGTAAAGAGAAAAGAAGAGTTAGAAAGAACACTAACAAGCCATATTGCTGAATTGATCAGTAAATTTGAAAAAGATACAGGCGTGAATGTGCAAGATGTTTATGCGAATTTTTCTAGTGCCACATGCTTGGGTGGTTTAGAAAAACACTTTCTAACTGGTGTGACAGTTAAAACCTCAATTTCAAATTAACCCAATTTATTAATTCAATAGCACCTTAGGGTGCTTTTTTTGTGAGAAGAAAATGATCAAAGATGTAACAGAGCAAGAATTAGCTGAAAAGTCTGTGGCACCCCGAGTAACTAAAGCGCAAATTGATTCATTGATGGAGCGTGTTACATATACGGTTGAGCAACGCCCCGGCGGCACTACATCTACTTTTGTCCATGCATTTTTAGATGGAAAGTTTTTTCTAGCAATGGGTTTTAGTGCATGTGTGAATGCTGAAAACTTTGATGCTGAAATTGGTGAACGTATGGCTCGCGGAAACGCGGAAAAGAATGCAGAAAACAAATTATGGGAGCTTGAAGGCTACCGTTTGTTTGCTTCGAACTTTTAAATTATTAACTTGAATTAAAGCGTCCTTCGGGGCGCTTTTTTAATGCCTTGAGATAAGGCTTTACCCCAATCAAACGAGAGGTTTGAACATGTCATTGCCATTTATTGTTGATTCACTTGATGCAATCAAAGAAGAGCACCGCGCTCTATATGTTGAGGAAAACGGGAAGTTTCGTCTCGATTTAGACGGCTATGAAGATCCTAAGGGCTTGAAAACTGCACTTCAAAGCGAGCGTGATGCTGCTAAGACTGCAAAACAAGAACTTCAGAAACTTCAAAAACAGTTTGAAGGGATTGATCCCGAAATCGTTAAAAAGGTCTTTTCTCAGATTGATCAAGATGAAGAAGCTAAGCTAATCGCTGAAGGCAAAATTACCGAAGTGATTCAGAAACGTACCGAGAAGATGCGTGAAGAACATGAAAAAGTACTTAAAGCTGAAAAAGATCGAGCTGACAAAGCCGAAGCTTATGCAAATAAGTTTAAGGAATCTGTAATTCAGGGGCAGATCGTTCAAGCAGCTGTAGAGCTTGAAGCATTACCTGAAGCTACAGGTGACATTGCATTTTTAGCTAAATCAAAGTTTGCATTAGATGAAAACGGCAAAGCTGTTGCTGTTGACGAAAACGGCGAAGTGATTATTGGCAAAGATGGCCAGACAGCATTATCGCCAAAAGAGTGGGTTGAATCTCTACGTGAGCAAAAGCCTTACTACTGGCCTAAACCAAATGGTATGGGTGCACCAGGTAGTAACAATTCAAAAGGTCAGGTCGACATTCTTAAACCGGATGGTTCAGTGAATTTAACCAAATTGGCGCAATTACGAAATGAAAATCCGCAGTTAGCTAAAGAACTAGCTGCAAAACACAATATTAAACTTTAAGGAGTAAAGCCTAATGGGTGATACCAAAATTGCTGATGTAATCGTACCTGAGTTATTCACTCCGTATGTTTTAAACAAAACCGCTGAGAAATCTGCCTTATGGCAGTCTGGCATTGTTGGGGATCTTGATGAAGAAGTCGCTTTCGGAACTAAGGGCGGTACTACTGTAAATATTCCTTTTTGGAACGATTTAAGTGGTGAATCGGAAGTTCTCTCAGATCAAACCCCTTTATCTGTAAATAACATCACATCGGGTCAAGATATTGCAATTCTTCATGCTCGTGGTAAGGCATGGGGGGCTAATGATCTAGCAAAGGCCTTATCTGGTGACGATCCACTCGGAGCGGTTGGTGATCTAGTAGCGGATTATTGGGCGCGTGAGTTCCAAGGGTTTACCGTGAATACCCTCAAAGGTGTTTTTGGTGCTGCAAGTATGGCAAGTAACGTACATGATATTTCAGCTGGCGTAGGGGCCGCAGCGGTTATTGATGGTCACTCTTTTGTTGATGCGTCATATAAGCTTGGCGATGCGGTCGATAAATTAACGGCGATTTCAATGCATTCATTCACTATGTCAGCTTTATCTAAGCAGGGGTTGATTGAAACCGTGCGTGATGCTGATGGGGTTTTGCTCTACAAAACCTTTATGGATCGCCGTGTGATTGTTGATGATGGCATGCCTGTGGATGGTGATGTATTTACTTCCTTCCTATTTGGTCAAGGTGCTGTCGGCTTCCAAGATATTGGTGCGCCAAATGCGGTTGAAACTGATCGCGATAGTCTTGCTGGTGTAGATATCTTGATTAACCGCCGTCACTTTGTGCTGCATCCACGTGGTGTTAAATGGGCAGGACCAAATGGAATTGCACCTAAAAATTCTGGGCTTGCAACTGGCACCAACTGGGAGCGTGTTTACGATCCTAAACAGATCCGTATCGTGGCTTTTAAACACAAAATCAAATAACTAAAAGGCGGGTAACACCGCCTTATTTTTTGGAGATCCTTCCATGGGACTTTCATCATTTAACCGTGCACGGGAAAGACAACAAATGACTGAAGCTAAAATAAATGAGTTAGAAGATCAACTAGCAACATTGAAAGGTGAGTTTATTGCATTCCAGAATAATCCTGAAGCAATGAAAGCCCGTATTGCTGAGCTTGAATTGGGTGAAGGAAAACAAACGCCAGATGGCGAAAATCAGCAAGCTCAAGACAACCAAAACGCTGGTGATGACCAGGTGCAACCAATTAACTATGCAGGACTTAAAGTCGATGAGCTTCGTACTGTATTAACTGAAAAAGGTATTGCATTTGAACCGGGTACTAAAAAAGACGAACTATTAGCATTACTTCCAAAGGAATGATCCATGAGCTTTATCACTGAACAAGAAGCAATTGAACGTGTTGCAGGCTTTGATGCTTTATCTGCCAGTGATAAAGCTGACTATCTCGAAAAGTCAGAAGCTTACTTGTTAGCGCGTAATGTTAAGCCTTATGAAGACACAACCATAGTACCCAAAGCCCTTAAATCAGCTTCATTTGAAGTCATAAAGGGCATCATGAAGGGTGAACTATATCAAGGCCAAGAACAGGCATTAAAGCGCAAGAAAGTGAAGGCAGATACGGTAGAAACTGAAAAGGAATACCAGGACGGATCAGTAAAACTGAGTGCGACTGAGCAATATATTCTTGATTTGATTAAGCCTTACAGCAAACGAAAAGCTGTATTTTTTGTCAGGAAAATCTAATGGGCTTACGTGACGAAATTCAGGCAGAAATTGCCGAAGCATTTAATGAAGATCTGGAGGACACCGTTCATTCTTTTACATGTGAGCGGATTTCTAAAACGAATTGGGATCCTAAGACAGAAACTCATGTTGAAGTTAAAGAAAACTATACTGGTCGTGGTGTTCTTTTTGGCTCTTACAAACAATATGAAATCCAAACCCTTGGAGTGCTGGCCACAGATAAGAAAGCGACCGTGCTTCAAAATGAAGTGACAATGGTGCCCATTATGGAAGATGAGTGGGTTACACCTTTAGGTACTTTTCGTGTCAAACACATTCAACAGGATCCCGCTGCAACTATTTGGAAATGTCAGTTGAGGAAGGTTTGATTACTTGGTCTAATATCCTTCTAAATTAGGGGGATATATGGCTAGAAAAAAATTAGAAGATAAAATCAAAAGAGTTGGCTACTTTGTTGGTGGTGGAATATTGGGCTACTTATTGATCAGTTTTTTTATACTAAGTTCATTTCCACTACACCAGTACCTTCTGGATAAAAAACTTGCTTATGATGTTTTAAAAGATAGTCTAACCATAGGTGCTGCATTTCTTGCCCCAATTGCTGCATTTGTTTTATTTAACGACTGGAGGGTTGAGTATCACATAAAAGAACAATTCAATAGTATTGATGAAATTAAAAAAATACTCAAAGAAGTTGAAACGACAATTGGTAAATACGTAAATAGAATTTTTAAAGAAAATATCAACTGTAATATTGAGTTTGAAAATTTTTCTGAAAGATTAATTTTATTAGAGTATAGGGATCTCTTAGGAATCCTTTTAGTTGAAATTGATGAAAAAAATCAGTTAGTAATAGATTTTAAAAAAAATGTTGGGATGTATTATGCAAAGCTAAACGTAGCTCTTAACCATTTAAATATTATGGAATTTAATACTTATCGAGAAGGTAAATTAATAAAAGACGATATAGGTAGAAAAATCCACGAAGAAGAAATCAAAAATATTCGTGATGATTTTATGGATAGATATCTAAAGTTTCATGAAATTCATAACGAACTAACAAGTAGATATTTTTCGATAGTTACTTTGGGAAATGAGATTAAAAGAAACATGTAAAGAAACCTACTTCGGTGGGTTTTTTAATGGGCACAAATTAGGAGTTTAAATGATAAGTACAGATTACGTACCTTTATGGCATATATCACCATTTCAACATGTGCAGTATGCGCTTGCTCGAAATCAAATACATATGGATTTGTTATTTGAAGATATGGGCAATGCTGATCAATTTTTAGATATGGGGGCGGATGCTCAGGTTAGTTCTTATTCAGATGGCGCATATGCAATTGTCCAAATTGGAGATACAGCGGATAAGGACCAAATACAAGTTTATGGATTGCTTTTACATGAGGCTGTGCATATCTGGCAAATAGTAAAACGGCGAATGAGTGAGCGCGAGCCAAGTATAGAGTTTGAAGCATATTCGATTCAAGCGATCGCTCAAGACCTTTTTGAAATGTATGAAGAAAGCGAGGTAAATGATGGGATGGAAGGGGAAAAAGCCAACTGAATTTAGTTTTGATGTGGCTAAAACAGCAGAGGAAAAGGTAAAGAAAATTACAATGGATGCTGTTCAGTCTTTGGTCGTTTCAAGTCCCGTTGATACTGGCGCTTATCGTGCTTCTCATATTGTTTCGATTGGATCTGGTGACTATGGTGTACGTGGACCTGAAACAAACGCCGTGCAAGATGCAGCGATTCAAGCTGTGAAATTTAAACTTGGTAGTTTGATTTATATTCAAAACAACCAGCCCTATGCTGAACGCTTAGAAAATGGTTGGTCTGATCAAGCACCGCAAGGTATTTACAAGACCACGTTTACTTATATTTCTCAGAAGTACGGTGGTTAAGATGGCAATGACTTTAGAGCAGACAAGGCAAGCTATTATTGATCGTATGCAAAGCTTTACTGGTATTGCCCAGGACAGAATTCAGTATCCAAATGCACCAGGCTTTAATGTACCAAAGGAAGGCTTATGGTGTAGTCTAACCATTGCAGGCGGCCCGAGTTTTACCTCAGGTGTAGCAGATAAGCCTTGTAACCGTCGCACCGGCAATATTATGGTTCAATGTTTTGATCGACTTCATGTAGGAGAAAAAGCACTAACGATTCTCGGTGATTCTTTATTGGCCCATTTTGAACATTTCTCTTTTGATGATTTAGAGTGTTTGAACGGTCAATCGATTAAAGTTGGTAAGGACTCTGATTTTGTGCAATACAATGTGGTCATAGGATTTACGGTGAATTGAAGCACTCAAAGTAGAGTGCACAATAAGGGTTATGAACGGTGATACGAATGAATGCAACAGCATTTGACAATTTTAATTTTTATATCGGATACATGAGGTATGCAGGAGGAAGGTGGCTGGTAGGTGCATTACACAAAGATGATCGTGAAGGTTGTGATGAATTAGATGAAATATCTGAGTGTTTCTTTGATATTAATGAAAGTGAAACTCATGCTCCACGCGCACTTGAATACATCAAAGAGCATGTAAAGTTTCTTTCCCTTGGAGACACGCCAAGCCAGACACTTAAAGCTGTAGAAGATCAGATAACAAACTATATAACCAATTTATAAATCTATACCGCCGAAAGGCGGTTTTTTTCATTTTTACTCACTACCACCTCATCGGTGGTTTTTTATTTTTACAGGAATCACTTATGAGCAATTTTTGTTTTAAGCGTGGTGACACATTCAACTTGAATTTGCAGCTGGTTGATATGGATGAGGCTTTGCAATATCCACCTGATGATGTTCGTCGTGCTATCGATCTGACAGGCTACACGTTTACTTCGCAAGTTAAATCGTTAGCCGATGGAGTAGTGGTTGCTACTTTGACTTGTGCAGCATTAAGCCAGAGCACACAGAAAGGTTGGCTTAACGTGAAATCGGGAGTAAGCACAACCGCATGGCCCATTGGTTTGTGCCAAATGGATATTAAAGCAGTAGTAAGCGGCAACACTCAACATACCGAAACTTTGACTTTCCAAGTGATTGATGGGGTAACAGCATAATGGCAAATCTTGTATTTAAATTTAATTGGGACCATCGACCGTTCCAGTTAAACTCGGCCCAAGGTAAGCGGCAATTCATGCTGCCATTCGCTTCGGGTATTCCAAACTTAAATCCGCAACTTTCTCAAGTTCAAGGTGCTGGCACAGCTGCCGCTGCTAATATTGGGAGTGCTGATGGAAATGTGATCGGAGTAACAGGTATTCTTGTTAATTGTCAGGGAGCACAACGTTTAGATTTAGGTACATCAGCAAGCTCCTCTGCCACTGCTATAGAAATGGGTTCAACGTCAGTAGCAGGCAATACTTTTATTGATTTTCACACATGTGGAGCTCCTACTGATTACGATGTTCGGTTGCTTGCTACGGGCGGTGATACTGCTAATGCGGGAGCGGGCATTTTAAATGTGACAGCAAATACAACTATCTTTAATAGTAAGCTTCGCTCTTTACCAACATTTAATCAAACCACCTCTGGAAATGAAGCTGCAAATCTTTATATCTCTGCTGGCGGTGATATTTATCGTACAGGTAAAACTTATAATAGCTTTGGTCTAGGATTAAACACTCTACAAGCTACGAATAGTATTGATTTAAATACTGTAAACTTACCTAGTGGTATTTATTCAGGGCAAACGTGGACGAACTCAGGCACTACTTCTCAGTGGCAAACATTATTGCAATTAAATCTTGCATCTGATGGTTCTAATTATCAGACTCAAATTTCTTTTGATGGTAATGGTTCAGATACTAAATTAATTTCTCCTTCAATTCGTCGCAAATTAGGTGGTACATGGAGTTCTTGGTTTAAGTTTTGGACTCAAGCCAATACAACTGTAGATGCAAACGGTTTTATCAAATCATCATCACCCATTATCAAGTTGTTTGCTGACTCAATTGAGTTAAATGATCAAGCAAAAAAACAACCAGTCAAATTGGAAAAAATTGATGTAGGTAATTATTTAATAAAAGGTTCTTTAGGTTTTGCACAAGATGGCTGGTACATTGAGCTGCCGAAAGATGCCAATGGTAATACGGTAGTAGCCGTAGAATACTCAACTTTAGAAAATGGGGATATTTCAATTAAGACTTTCAAGCGTAAGTTTGATTTTGAGCTTGCCGCGGTAGTTGCCGATCATGAAAATCCGATGGATATTCCTCTTAGTCGTTGGATTGATATCCGTTTATATGAAGAGGCTGAACAAATTGGTGAAGAACCTGTACCTGAAGTGCCTCTAAGTGAAACACCTATCGACTTTCAGCCTACTAACTTATCTCAGGCAGTTGCTGCAGCCATGAATGGTGTGGAGCCGCCTGAAATCTCGGATACAGACGAAACACTTTAATGACCCGCTATTTCAGCGGGTTTTTTATTGCCTAAATTTTGGAGAACTATAAATGAGTTCAGGCGCAAAAATTCGATTATATGCATGTGAAGAAGCAGTATTAGGTACGACCCCGGCAAACCCGATCTGGTATACAGTTCGCCGTGTTTCAGATGGCTTATCAGAAAATGTATCTACAGAAGAAAGTAGCGAGGTTGTTGACTCACGCTTCCGACAGGGAGGTGTGGTTACTGAAGCTGAAGTGGCTGGTCAGTTAGAGTTTGAATTGTCTGTAGGGACATTTGATCTATTTTTAAGTGCATTGGCATTTAATAACTGGGCAGCCAATGCGCTCAGCTTTGGAGGAAATGTACGTAAATCATTTACCTTGGTTAAAGTGTTTGAAGATATCGGTCAGGTTTTTATTTACCGTGGTGTTCAGGTGAATACCGGTGAAATCACGATTCAGACCACAGGTAAAATTACAGGGAACTTTGGTCTGGTAGGAAGCTCATTTACCCGTCAACTAGTCAATCCGGTTACCAATCCAATTGCTGCATCCAGTCGCCCTTTGGTCAGCATGCCTAATGTTGAGAACTTACTTGTGAATGGTCAGTCAATTCAAGGTAAAGCTTGTTTGCAATCACTTACGCTTTCAATAAATAACAATTTGGAAGCAATCCGCTGTATTGGTTCTGGCAAATACACGCCAGAGTTTTATCTTGAAAAGATGATGGATATCGAAGCAAATGCTTCATTCATGTTCTCAGCTACAGCAGCAAGCTGGATCGATGCAATCAAATCCCGTGATGTATTCACTTTGACTTTCGATATTAAAGACAGCAAGGGAAGTAAATACTCGTTCAACTTCCCGCAATTGGAAGTCATGGAAGCCAATCACCCGGATGGTGGTGGTGATGACATCATCACTTTAGATATCAACTTTGCTCAAGTGCGGACAACTCCAACAATTGTGCGAGCTCTTGTGTAATTCACTTCAAATCAATAATGCCTGTGGAATCCCATGGGCTTTTTTATTTTCAAATTTTTCGAGGTAGGTATGGCTTTAAAAGTTGGAATTGTACGAAGCTCAGAAGTATCTAAGTGGTGTACGTTTGAAACTGCAGGTGGACAGGCAGAGTTTAAAATCCGTGGTATTGGCTATAAACCTTTTCAAGTTGCTTTAGAAAAGGCTGGGAATCAAATTTCATCAAAAGGCTATGATGTGATGATAAAAGATGAAAACGGTAAGCTTTACCATGAGCTTTTGTTAGATGCGGCTGGAGCTCATTTAATTGAAGATTGGAAGGGCGTAGTTTTTGCTGAAGTTGAAGGTGACGATACAGTTGAAACCGAACAACCTTATACCCCTGAGAATGCATCTAAGCTGCTTAACCTTGGTGATATTGGTCTTTTGATCTGGTCATTCATTAAAGAGCAGGCTCAAAAGATCCAGGAAGACGCAGATAAAGACAAGGCTACGATTTTGGGAAAGTCATCGAACTCTACAAGTACCAAAAAACCTATGCGTCAAAAACGCCGCACGAAATCGAACAAATCAAGTTCTTAGGTGGGCATGTACCAGAGCCGCCAGAATATTCTTACGCGGCTCAGTCCATTCTTTCAGCATTTAGCACTATTTGCAGATCTAGGAGATATGAGCAAGGTATACCGCTATCGTTAGATCAGCAGGCTATTAATGTCTATGCTGAGCATAATGATTTGCCTGTTGATGCTCATATTTTTAATGACTGTATTTTTGCTTTAGACAATTTATTTATTGAAGAAGTTCATAAGAATATTTCAGCCAAAAGCAAGGCTAAGTGACCTATTTGGGCATTGCCAAGGGTAGCAAAGCCCAAATAGGTCATAGCGTCAAACAATTAAGCAATTGATCAATAAAGTGAGTCAAAATCTTGCATTTGATGTTACAAAGGAGAAGTCAAGTATTGACATTTCAGTAAAGATTTCTTATTGACAAAATTGTCAATTGTAAATAGTATGGCCGAATAACGAACGTTAATAGTCGTTCATATTTATCAACGAATTTTAACTTCGTACATATTATCGCAGCCTGTATTTGGGAATCACTATGAAAGCTCCAGCAATGTTGGTTACACCAACTTTTGGTGTAACTTCAACTCAAAAAATTATTGACGAAGCGCAAAAACAAATCACTCCAGCTCGTAAAACACGTTTAGAGAAATTAGCTCAAATTGCTAAAAGCGCATACAGAAACTAAGAGGTAGCAATTTGTCCACAGAGATAGATATTTCTGAGGTCGAGTTAATACATCTAGAATCAGATCAAAAGCATCTTTATCAAGAATTTGAATGTGAGCGCGAAGAGCTTAACAATTTTTTGATAGAAGATGCTTTTGAGTATCATAGTTATGGTTTAACAAAGACAACTTTAGTTGTACATAACGGTGAACTGGTAGGTTACTTTAGTCTATCGGCTGATAAAATTGTACTCACCAATAGTGAAAAAGCAGAATTAGCATTAAACGGCGAATTTCCAATTACTTACTTCCCAGCAGTAAAAATCACCAAACTTGCGGTAGACAAAAAATTTGCTAGGAAAGGTTATGGAAGTGTTATTTTAGATTTAATTCAAGGGGTTGTTTATAGTCATCTTTTCGCAGTAAGGTTTTTAACTCTAGACGCGATTAATGAACCTAAAGTAATAAGTTTTTATGAAAAAAATGGGTTTATTGAAAGTCTTCATGAAGCTAGCGAAAGAAGGCAAAAAAGAAATCGAGAAACTATTTTGATGCATAAAGATATATTTGCAGATTAAACCACCTTCGGGTGGTTTTTTAATATCTGTAATGTAGTAATAGTGAAATATAGTTATTAAAAATATATTATATTAACAATAATTTATATTGAAAATTAATATGTTAGTAAAACTTTTATATACATTGGGGTTATCGATTTCTTTGGTGGTTTTAGTTAGCTGCACTAAACAAGCTGAACATAAAGCGCTACCTCCTTCAGTTGAAGCACAGTTCATGAGTGCGGACCAACAAATAGGGAAAATGCTTGATGATCTAAATAATCAGAATGTGCCACTTCAACGTAAGCAAGAGATATTGTGCAAGACATACCCAGTTGTCTACAAAAAACAGTACATGCCAGCTATACTCAAGCTTTCACCGCATGAATATACCGAGGAGATTCTATTAAGAGATTTTGAGGCGGTGATTAGCTTCTACAGAAAAACTTTTGTAGTTAATTGTGGTTGATTTTTGTCACTTAAGAATCTAATAGTATATAGCTTGCATCAACAAGTGTTCGACAAAATAGATTTAATTTCTTAAAGGTGATAATTGTGTCAAATCAAACAAAATTCATAATAGGTTCAGTAATTGTCATAATATTTATTGCGGGTAGTAATTATTTTAAAGATTTAAATTTACTTAACTTAGGACAAAAAGGTGGGACCTCAGCTGGAAAAGAGATTAATAGAAACATGAATAACAATTAGACCACCTTCGGGTGGTTTTTGGTTTTCTGAGCTGTTAAATTTTACTTATTCACTTTAATGGTTGATTCAATGAAAAATATTATACTTTTAATAGCTTCTTTGTGCTTTGCATCTCAAGTGAATGCAGGTTTTGAAACTAAGCAAGAACAAAATGAAAAGAAAAAATCAGAAAAAAATGAAGAAGCAAATAAATATATCAGTAGTTTGGTTGGAAAAACGGCATGGTATAACTCTAAAAGCTGTAATGTTTCAAATCCAATATTTGCTAATCCAGATTTAACATCTGATGAAGATGCGAAATACAATACTGAAGATAAATATGTTCCTGTTAAGTTTTTAAGAGGAGAAATCAAACAAACATATTTCTATGGTTCATATTTTAATAATTATACTTTTGAGGTTCAAATTGATAATAAAGAAAAAGGATATTTGAAATCCTCTGACGGAGCAGGAAAGATTGAGTTAAATGACTGGGGGTGCTTCAGAACCAGTAATCCTGAAAATGAAGATAAGTTATTGAACCAAAAAATTAGTACATCATCTTCTATATGGTTAATAAGTTGTAAAAAAGATCCAATAGATTCAAAAAAGACCTGTTTTATGACTAAAGACAAGCTAACGGTAATGTTAATAAATGGCAAGTATGGAATAGGAGTAGGAAAGAACCATTACCCGCATTCGGAAAGTGCAATTAAGGTGGACGATAATGTTGCATATTACGGGCAGAATGGAATTATAAACCCGATGTATACAAATCTGATCATTAATCAATTAAAAAAAGGGAAGAAGGCATCAATTCGATATCAAGAATGGCCTTACAAATATGATATTCATGGTGAAATTGACTTAAATGGCTTTACTCAAAACTATATGGAAATGTTGAGCCGATTTAAAAGATTGTAAACCCCAAAGTTAAATTTTTATGAACCCGCGAAAGCGGGTTTTTTATTGCCTGGAGAAAAGTGAAATGGTACAAGAATCCCGTTTGGTCATTGTAATTGATTCGCAAAATGCTGAACGCAATGCACGAAATCTAGGCAATGAACTAAACAGTATTGAAAAGAATGGTGACTTTGCCACAAAGTCAATGGATCGCATGTCTGTAGCTACTCGTTCATTAGCTGGTTACATGGCTGGTGTTGTTACAATTGGTTCAGCCATTAGCAAGATGGATCTCTACACTGGTATTAATAACAAATTAAAATTAGTTACTAATAACCAAGAAGAATTAAATCTGGCAATGAATGATACTTATGAAATTGCACAGCGTTCAGCATCCTCTTGGAGTGCCGTGAATGATGTCTATTCCAAATATATGTCCAATGCTAAGACACTAAATTTAACTCAAGAACAGACAGCAAAACTTACTGAAATTACTTCAAAAGCAGTTGCTATTAGTGGCTCTAATTCTGAATCAGCTGCAGCAGCTTTATTCCAGTATGGGCAAGCTTTAGATGGTGGTGTTTTAAGAGCCGAAGAGTTTAACAGTCTAGTCGATGGAGCGGGTGGCCTCTTAAACGCAATGGCTAAAGGTCTAGGAGTGACCCGTGGTGAACTCCGCCAAATGATGCTTGATGGAAAACTTACTGGTGAAGTAATTACTAAAGCACTTTTAAAAGCTGGTGATAGTGTTGAGCAACTTTACGGCAAAACTAATAAAACAATTTCTCAGTCTTTGGAAATGTTAAGTAATGGTATTACTAAGTTTGTCGGTGAAACAGGGCAGGGTTCTGGTGCTGCTCAGTCTTTAGCTGGATCTATACAAATTCTAGCTGAAAATCTAGATCTAATTGTAGATGGTGCATTTGTTCTTGGAATTGGCTTAATGACAAAAGCAGTTTTAACAAAAACTGTCGCCATTCAAGCAAGCATAGTAGCATCAGCTCAACAAAGAGCTGCAAATTTGGCAGAAGCGCAATCTCAAGTTCAGTTACTTGGTGTAGAGGCAATGCGAGCAAGACAATCTGCTGCATTAACTTTAACAGAAATAGGATTAGCTCGAGCAGAATATAATGCAGCGATTACTGCTGACGCACGTGCAATCGCTGTACAACGCAAGACTGCAGCTGAAGTTGCTCATAGTGTCGCTTTAAAAGAGGCAACCGCAGCGACTGCTGCATATACCGTAGCACAAGGAAATTTAAATAGGGTTGCTACACTTGGAAGCCGTGCATTAGGTTTAGTTGGGGGGCCAATTGGTGCAATCACCATTGGAATTACAGCTTTAGCAGCAGGCTATATGTATTTTCAAGATAAAGCTGCTAAGGCTAACAAAAAGTTAGAGGAGCAAGCTGAAGTAGCGAAAAGAGCAAAAGATGAATTGTTAGCTTTACGCGGACTCGAAAAGGATTCTGCAATTAATGATATGTCTGCTTCCTTGGAACGTCAGAATCAAGCTCTTGCTGAGTCTAGTAGCAAGATCAATATCCAGTTAAATGCGATCGCTCAGCTTTATAAAGGGAACAAAGAAATTGTAGAGGTAGTTAATGAGGCTAAGGATGGCACCATTAGCATGAATGATGCTGTTAAGCGCTTTAATGATTTAAAGATCAATAAAGAAATCTATGAATCATTTAAAACAAATGCTGACATTTTTCAAAAAAATTCAGTGGCAGCACAAACAACTCAATCATCATTAAAGTTGCTAGGGCAAGAAACTAAAATTGCAGGTAATGCAGCGCAAAATGCTGCAGTCCAGCATCAAAATCATGCCAAAGCGATTGAAGGTGAGGCTAACGCCGCAACGACTGCGGAACAAAAACTTAAAAAATTGAGAGAGGAAGCAAATAAATCCATGCTGAATGATCAGTATTGGATTAATACATATAATCGTAATAAAAATATTCTTGGCGAAGCGGTAGCAAAAGATTTTGCTGATTTTTCTCAAGAATGGCGTAAAACAAATAAAATTGGTTCAGATATCACCCTCACAAAAGAGCAGAACCAAGTTTTACAAGAACAGTGGCAATTACATTTGAAAATTGCTGCAATTCGCGATGAAGCTACTGCTGCCACCAAAGAGCAAAACAAGGCCCTGCGAGATCAGCAAAAAGTTTTAACTGTAAATGACAAAGTTCTAGCTAACGCAGAAAAATATAATTTTGCTGAAATTGAAGCTAAAAATAATCTTCCATCAGGTACCTTGTCAGCGATTCATATGATTGAGTCTAAAGGTAATGCTCGGGCTTACAATAAGGAAACGGGTGCAACAGGTGGTTTTCAGTTTCTTGAGGGTACTGCCAAACAGTATGGTGTAAAAGACCGCAATGATTTAGCACAGTCTGCCGAAGGTGCTGGGAAATACATGTCTTATCTATTAAAACTCTTTAAAGGAGATCTAGAAAAGGCTGTGCGGGCGTATCATGCTGGTGAAGGAAACGTGCAGAAGGGTAAAGGTATTGGTAAAAATAATAACCAATACTGGAAAGACTATCAGGGATATATGGCAGGTATCAATGGTTATACAGCTGGCGATATCTCCTCAAAGGACTTTGATGGCCTTATTCAAGAAGCCACTAAAATGGCTGAAGAACAAGCTAATCTTCGGCTTAAGTTAGAAAATGATGTTGCAGACCAGATAACCAAGATTCGAAATGATCTTTCTAAAAAGCTGGAAGAAGTTGATAAAGCTAATTTTAGCCCTGAGCGTAAAGCTGCTATTAAAGCGGAGCTGCAAGCGCGTGCAGATAATGATATTGCAATTGCTGAGCAGGCAACAAAAACCAAGCTTGATTCATTTCGTGACTTTAATAAGAGTGAAGAACAGCTTTTAAAAGAAAGTTTTGCCAAACGGCAGTTTGATGCTGAGCATGATCTAGAGTTGACTAAAGAACAGCGAAAAGAAGCTGTTGGTATTTTGGCTCAACAATTAACACAAGAGATTGCATTAGTAAAATTGGCTCAAGAGCAGCGTTTATTTCAAGCTCGGTTAACGTTGCTTTCCGAAACACAAGCTATGCAGGAGAGGTACAGACTTGAACGTGAGGAGATTCTACAGAATACAAAACTTTCCATTGAAGAGCGGCAAAAGCTAATCGCGTTTTCTAAAGCCAATCAGGATAAAGAGACGCGAAACAAAGTCAATAATGCTGTTCAAAACTGGGGTGGTATCCAGGCTGATATGAATGGTTCCAGTGAGTTCTTTAGGCAGGATCAGGAACGGTTTAGCCGTTTGGGTGCTGCAAATGATCTTGCGGATAGTCAATATGCTGCCACAGATCTTAATGAACAAAATGGTTTAGATAGTCTGAATGCACAAATGGAAGCTGGATTAATTCAGCAACAGGATTACGAAGACCGAAAAACTGCAATCATTCAAGCTGCTCAAGAGCAACGAAGTCAAATTTACAGTGAGTATGCTCAGAACACCAAGGATATCGAAGACAAATATCAGCAAGATCGATTGAACACTCAGATTGCTCTTGGTGGGCAAATGATGGGTTCAGTTACCTCGATGTTTGGTTCAATGTTTGGTGAGCAATCTAAAGCATACAAGCTCATGTTTGCGGCAGATAAAGCTTATGCAATTGCAGCTGCAGGTATTGCCATTCAGCAAAATATCGCAGCAGCTTCAAAAGCTGGTTTCCCTTATAACTTGCCTTTAATTGCTGGAGCCGTTGCACAAGGAGCCAGCATTATTGCAAACATCCGGGCAATCAAAGATCAAGGTTTTGCGGACGGTGGTTACACTGGATCTGGTGGTAAGTATGAAGCTGCGGGTATTGTCCATAAAGGTGAGGTTGTTTGGTCGCAAGAAGATATTCGCCGTTGGGGTGGTGTTGGGTTAGTTGAAAACATGCGTAAGAGCTCAGGCCCTGAAGCATTTATCAATAACCATGCTATTAACAATACTTCAGTTGAAAATGTCTTTAATCGTTCTTTCCTCAGTTCAAAAGCATTTAATGATAATCAAGCGATTTCGAATATTTTTAATCAACCTATTCGAGAAAATCAGATTATTACTAAAGGCTTTGCGAACGGTGGATTTACTGGAGGAACTGTTTCAAAACCGACTGCTTCCGGTCGTTCTGATCTATTCCACGACGGAAAAGTTTACTTCTCTTCAAATGGTTTAGTTCAGGATCGATCAAATCTTGAAGATGTGCAGGACTTTACCTCAGGTCAATCTCCGCGCCCTCAAGCTGAGTTTATGCCTTCAATTGAGCCTATTTCACCGACAATCAATTTTAAAATTGAAGTGATTAATCATGTGAGTGGGGCTACTGTTGAAGCTGAACAACTGGATGAGAAAACAGTCCGAATCATCGTCAAGGAAGAACTGGATAAGCAACTTCCAAAAGCGGTACCACGATTAGTAAGCGAGGATATTAAAAATCCAAACTCTCTAATTAGCCGCTCTTTGAGTGAGAATACAACTGCAAGACGTAATCGATAGCTTTAGAAGTACACGTATAAGGAGAGAAATATTAATGAAGTGTAACAGATGCCTTTTAAAGCCACAGGTATAAGGAGAGATGAATTTTAAAGTTAACAGTATAAGGAAGAAGAGCTGTTGACACCTTAATCCTATACCTACTTCTAAATCCTCTTGACAGCAAATAATATGAAAGGACCACCTTCGGGTGGTTTTTTTATGCCCGTGTTATCCAAAGTAGGAAAAATGAATAAATATCACTTTTTTGAAATGAAAAAATAAGGGCACTTAAAAAGCAAAAACCCCAGTGTTGGCGCACTGAGGTTTTCAATTCAACTCAACCAGCGAAAGTTAAGGAGAAATCTCTATATGACAAATCATACATCAAAATCACAGTTAAAGGTAGATGGAAAAATGAGCGAATCTGGTGCTGATTATGCAGGAAAAATACAAAGCTATGCTGTGCTTATTGTAGCTATATCAATTTTGATAAGTGCAATAGGCGGTTTAGCGTGGCTATTCTGCGGATAGATAGTTTTTATCTTTTGGTACCGCCTTCGGGCGGTTTTTTATTGCCTGAAGGAAAGTTATGTACAAGTTAAAGCTAAATCCTCAAACAAATGGCTATGGCGTAACACCAGGTGATGATGTAAAGCGTCAGCAGATGGATGGAGGGCGTGGACGTTATTACATCGATGTAAAACGTAATAGCCACATTGTCGATGTGAACTGGAATTTAAGTAAAGCCGATTTCAATAAAATGATGGCTTTCTGGCGTGTATACCAAAGCAAGCCAGCTTCATTTTATGCGGATTTGGTAATTGACCAGGGCACGCGTCAGCAATACCAATGCAACTTCATTCCCAACTCATTCAAGTCTAATGAAGTGAACGGCAACTTATATCGTGTAAACGCACAACTAGAGGTAGTGCAAAACCAGCCAAACCTTACAGCTGATGCAGCATTGATTAAAGATTGGGAGGTCTAATGGATAACGAATACGCCAAGTTCTTTCTCAATCGTAAAGTCGATATCTATCAACTGGAGTGTATTGAGTTATCACACCCATCATTTCTAAATACTTATCGCGTTGTTCGTAATGATGACCGTGGTGTCTATGTACAGCATAACGAAGGAGGGGGCCAGGTCTTTTACGAATATCTGCCTATGTCAATTCAAAGATCTGGAATGCTGGGCGATTTAGACCAGACTTTAACTGTCTCAGTTTCAGGGCTTGGCGATATATTGCCAGATGAGTTAGAGCGAGTACTGGAAGGCCAATATGCAGATGTTAAACCTACTGTGAATTATAGGCTCTATAGTTCAGACAACTTGAATACACCAATCCATTATTTGCTAGGCCTTCAACTTGCAGGTGTTTCAATGAACAATAAAGCTGTGACATTTAAAGCTGAGTCCCCTCGTTTAAATACCTCCAAAACTGGTGACATTTTCTCACTGGACCGGTTTAGTGGACTAAAGGGGGCTGTATGAAAAGTCATGATCATTTACTTGATAAGCAATACGACGAAGAGCACTACAACTGTGTTCACTTCGCACATGAAGCCGCTCTAGATCTATATGGAGTAGATCGGAGTGAAGCTTTGGATTTGTTCATGCAACCTAAAGGCCATATCAAGTTTAAAGTCTCGCGATTAAAACTCTTAAATCCGCTGCCCATGCCCAAGGAAGGTTGCATAGTTGCCTTCCATCCAAGACAAAGAAATAAGCCCCCGCATGTGGGGCTTTTTCGTGGGCAGAAGGTTTTACACCTCATGGAGAGTGGAGTCACTTATTTAGCTGAAGACGTCATTAAAGCAATGGGGTTTAGTCGGGTTAGTTATTATGATTAAAGTTATTTATAAGCAAGATGCTTTGTCTGAAGAAAAGACAGTTGAACATGCCCACACAATAGGGCAGTGGCTAACTTCAAAATATGAACATATGCCTGAACATGTCCGTATTTTTCATACACCAAGCAATATGGATCATGCAGAGATCTCTTTTGCCAATGAAGTTACACCGAAGAATGCTCACGACTTAAAGCAGCTTGATTTCTTGCCGGGTACTTTCATTGTGATTGAAAACCCGAAAGGGATGCCTGCACTTATTGCTGCTATCGTTTCTATTGTTTTAAGTGTGGCGATTGCATTTTTAATGCCCGCGCCGTCAATTGCCCAAACCACTCAGAATAACAATCAATCCTCATCTGCAAATAACGAACTTTCAAACCGCGAAAACAAAATGCGAGTGAATGGCCGTATTGCTGATATTTATGGTGCAGCTTGGGATACAGCTGATCTAATTGCTGTGCCTTACAAGGTTTATGAAAACAACGTTGAGGTAGAGCATGTCGTTGGCTGTATAGGGCGTGGTCACTATCACATCAAAGGTGCTTACGATGGTGAAACCAATATTGTCGATATTGCAGGGGCATCGGTCGAAGTCTTTCGTCCTGGTGTTGATATTGTTTCTGGCCAGCCTTATTTTTCGCTTGGTAGTGAAATTACAACACCGCCTTTAACTGTTCAGCACCAAAACTCGGTTAATGGCCAGATATTGCGTCCAGCTGATACTCAAAGTCTGGAAGGCACCAATTATCTTCAATTTGCTTACCCAAATGAGATACTTCGAGCAGCTGCTAACAATACCGATTTGACCACTAAATTTGTCAGCAATGACCGAGTTGAAATCACTAATGCTTCTTTTACTTTTAACGGACAAACATACGATTTAAACGGTACTTATAGCGTCTTATCTGTTGCTGATGACCGAATGGCCTTATCTAACCCGGCAGCAGTAAATCCGAATTGGCTAAAGCTCAAAGAACTCACTAATCAGCAAACTGGTGCTTTATCTCCAAAGCTCTCATCCATTGGTGAGAAATGGATTGGTCCATTTATCCTGGACAATATTGAACGTAGTCGAGTGCTTTGTAATTTTGTGGCCACAAATGGACTTTATACAGTTTCATCAGGGGGCAATCAGGCAGCTGTAAACGTCACGATTGAGGTTGAAGTTACTCCAGTGAATGAATCGGGTGCTTCAATTGGTAACCCAATGCTAAAGCAGATCATTCTCAAGGGTTCGGCTAAGTCACGGCAAACGGTTGGGGCAACGCTGGATATGGTCACATTTCAGGGCCGCTGCAGTGTACGAGCTCGCCGTTTAACTCCAACCCCTGGAGTTACAACTGTTGTTGATGATGTGAAGTGGCAAGCACTATATGGTGCATATCCATTGCAAAGCACAACGTATGGGCATGAAACGGTTTTCCGTGCACGTACTTATGCAACGACTGGAGCATTGTCAGTTAAATCCCGCAAGATCAATTTCGATCTTCAGCGGATGTTACCGACTTATAAAAATGGCTCAATGACGACTGAGTTATTTCCAACGTCAAGCTTTGCTGACGCACTGGTCTCAATGGCGCTTGATGACAAGATAGGCCGCCGTACGATCGATGAAATTGATATTGAAAACATCTATCGAACTTATAACGATATTGTCGATTATTTCGGAACACCTTTGGCGGCCGAGTTCTGTACCACCATTGATGATACGAACCTTTCATTTGAGGAACTGGTCACCAATCTTTGTGATGCAGTGTTTTGTACCGCCTACCGGCAAAACAATAAGCTTAAAATCTACTTTGAGCGACCAACAGATAACTCGGTGTTGTTGTTTAACTTTAGGAATATTATTCCGGATAGTTATAAGCATGATCTGACTTTCGGTGTAATAGATGATTATGATGGCCTCATCTATGAATATACGGATCCGACCGATGATAGTCGCATCAATATTTACTTGCCGGATAAAGGAGCAAATAATCCAAAAGAAGTGAAATCTGTAGGAGTACGTAATAAGTGGCAAGCCCATTTCAATGCATATCGGCTTTGGAACAAACTTCGATTTCAGCGTAAATCTATCACCTTTGATGCAGCACCTGAATCTGAGTTACTGGTTTTACGTGACCGGATTGCAGTAGCGGATTATCGAAATGGTATTCATCAAAGCGGTGATGTAGTTCAGCAAGAGGGATTGATTCTTACATTGAGTCATGATGTTGATTTCATAGCTGGCAAGAGTTATGTGATTTATCTGCAAATGGGAGATGGCAGCGTTGATCTAATTCCTGTTACTGCTGGATCAGCTAAGAATAAGGTGATCTTAGGACGTTTGCCAAACGGTGCACTCAAACTAAGTTCTGATGATTTTGTTAATACCATTTATACGGTTGTTAATGATGATACAAAGGATTCATTACCTTATCTGGTTGCTAAGAAAGATCCGGTTGATAAGTTCTCAAATACGATTACTGCAGTCAATTACGATGTGCGTTATTACCTCAACGATAAAGACTTTATTGACGTGCCAGTTGATGATTCACCGATTTACATTCGATATGACCAGTTAGATATTAATCTTGCACGTCTATATCAGATGCAAAGAGGTGATTTGCCAACAACTGGTGAAATTAGCTTTATTGTTGAAGCTGGTGCTTTGGTTTCGAGTTCTAGTTCTCTTAGACCTGAAACACGAATGGTTTATAAATTTGATTATGACAGACAGAACCTTGAATTTATTGTTCCTGCTGCACCTGAGTTACCAGCGATTGATACTGGAGAGTTTCCTTCTGGTCTTACCGTAAATCTTACGATCAAAGGTTCTGTTGTAGGGCGCGGTGGCGATGGAGGGTTACCACATTTAGCATATGCAGGACTATCAAATGACCCAGATTACAACTTTGCTAAAGCCCGCCGTGATGGGTTTCAGGGCGCACCGGGTTTAATGAACCGGCATAGTAAATTGAACCTGATCATAGATGGCGGAACATTGGCTCGGGGGGGCTCAGGTGGTGGGGCTACACCAAGTGGTATTTACACGGGGCTGAATTATGGAGTTCAAGGTGTTCCTGGTGGAGCTGGAGCACCGTTTGGTCGAGTTATGACTGGACAGCCAATCTACAATGATACTCAGGACTGGCGTTGGTATCTCGAAGGGGGTTATTTATTGGTTGTTAAAGTTACAGATGCTGAAGCTGAGATTCCAGGTAAGGGATATAGAACTCCTAATGATGGTCGTTATGTATCACCTTTATCTGGTGATGGAGGAGGCTGGGGGCAACGTGGTACTAAGTCGACAAATAGTGGAACTTCGAACTGGAATTACCACGGCACAACTGAAGGCCAACCAGGAGCGGGTGGTACCGCAATTGTTGGAGTAGCACCACTAACGACACAATTGATAAATGGAGGGAAAATCTTACAAACCCTTTAATACTTTGAAAGAACTTAGAGCACCCAAAAGGGTGTTTTTTTATGCCCAAGATCTGGAGGAAGGCATGCATGAACGATCAAACAAATAGTGTTGTAGAAGCAGCTGCAAGTACGGCTGCCGCGACTGCAACAAAATTCACTTATGGCTATGTATTAGGGGGCAGTTTGATTGGGGTAGTTGGCAAAATTGATTGGGCTGTCGTCTTTTCAATCTTAATCGGTATAGCAACCTATTTAACGAATCTCTATTTCAAAAAGCGGGATGAAAAGCGTAAAGACGAGATCCATAAGTTGCAAACGAAGCAATACGAGCTCACTAAAAAACGTTTAGAAGGGGATAATGATGAACAGTGAAAATACTCGGACATATCTAGCCTATATGGTTATAGCTATGTCATTTCTATGTGTACTTGGCTTATTTTTTATTGAGTATCCAGACAAAAATCGAGACTTATTAAACGTTTCTCTAGGTACTTTACTAGGTTTATCAAGCGCCGTGATTGCTTTTTATTTTGGATCTACAAATAAACAAAAGAAAGAAGCTGAAGATTCAAATCAACAGTAACTATTCAACTTTTAATGCCGCCTTCGGGCGGTTTTTTATTATCTGAGGAAAATTGAAATGAACATCGAACAATATCTTGATGAATTAATTAAACGCGAAGGTGGGTATGTTAATAACCCTGCTGATCGAGGTGGTGCTACTAAATACGGTATTACTGAAGCAGTTGCTCGAGCAAATGGATTTAAAGGAAACATGAAGGATTTACCGCTTGATGTAGCCAAGTCTATTTATCGCAAAAATTATTGGACAGCTCCCCGATTTGACCAGGTTAATGCCGTTTCTTCTGCAGTAGCAGAGGAGTTGCTAGACACTGGAGTAAATTGTGGTACGGGCTTTGCTAAACCTCTTTTACAGCGCGCGTTAAACCTACTTAATAACCAGGGAAAAGCAGGTTGGCCAGATCTTGCAGTCGACGGAATTTATGGACCAGCTACGCTAAATGCTCTCAAAATTTATTTGGCTAAACGTGGTAAAGAGGGCGAGAAAGTCCTATTACGTGTTCTTAATATCATGCAAGGCCAACGTTACATCGAAATCTGTGAACGTAATCCTAGTCAGGAGCAATTTTTCTATGGCTGGATTGCTAATCGAGTGGTGATCTAAATGGGCGACCTGCCCCATGGAGTAATGACGTTTGTAAAAATGATCACAACAAGAAGCAGGTCATTAAGCAGATCTATAAAGTAGTAGTTGGTTGCCAGTTGGCCTATTCATGCTTTTAAACGGAAAACCCTAACTGGCATTTGATCTTAACAATGTATTAAAGTCCGAACTATTTAATTACTTTAACGATGAGTAACATGAAACTTTTAGTAATACTTTGCATTATGCTTTCAGGAAGCACAGCTCGTACTATTAAGATTAATATGAATTTTTAAAATTTACTGATAAATGATTAGTTCTATTCTATGTGATCTCTTCTTACTTGACTCAGTGTAATTAAAAACTTCTCTTCTCTATCTTTTAAGACTTCATCATATGAAAAAAATGAACCATTATTTATAATTAAAAAATGTTTTTCATATTTGATATATTTATCTGATTTCAGAAATTCTATACTTAAATTAGAGTGAGGGGATAAGATTGTATTTGCTAGTCTTATATCTAAATTATCAATCGTTTTTTGAGAAGGGTATCCAGGATGTGATTCGACTAAAAATAAAAATAAATCTATATACGCTAATTCTAGTTCCTTGATAATTCCCTTAAACTCAAGATTGTTAATTTCTAGTAAATTACTTAAATCTTTATCCAAATAAGTAGCAAGCTCTTCAATAAGTATATTTAGTTCATTTATATTATTAAAAATTGGTTTTAAGGTTTCTCTAAACCTATTGAATTCTTCTAACCGTTGCTGACCAGTTAGAATTCTTTTGTTAACTTCCCCAAAAGCATCTTTTTTTTGCAGCGACTCTCCGATTACTCCCATAATATACGATTGATATTCATGCAAATTTCTTTTGTTTTCTACTTCATTGAACAAATATTTTATCTGAAGTTTAATTTTATTAATTAACTTTACACTTTCCAAATATCTGGCTTGTTTCTTCCATTCTTTAAATAATACTACTGCCACTAAAGCAGCAAAAAAGGTAGCGAATGCTGAGATGATTGAACCTAAAGCTGATATGAAATTAGAATCAAGGTTAAAGATCTCTTTGCATGTAACAAATACAAGTAAAGAAAATAAGTATGCATTAATCGCTAAAAAAAGAATGTACAGAAATAATTCATTTTTTTTCAAATTTTTTATTCTCACAGGTCTCTCTAATTTTAAAAGTATAAATTTAATATAATTTATTGTTCAATCTAATCATAGACACAACTAGAAATTCGAATGAAAAATTTTAGTTTTGTTAGTAGAGCAATTTAAGTTATATAAACTTTACTTAAGCAAATTCACTTCATTTATTTTCTTATCACAAGCAGTTCATCCCATCGAAATGGATTCCTACTCAATTTATCCCTACTCATCGACCAGTTTCGATTGGGAACAAAACATGGCCCGACGCTAATTTTTTTCTTTCCAAATTTACTATGAATACCATCCATAGCCTGCATCAAACATTCCTTTTTCTCGATATGCTTAAAGTCGGTTAAGAGGTCATAAGTATGGCCTGATTTGGGTTCAAGACCTGTCAGCACAACACCACATTTCTTGTATTTAATTCCTTCTTTATAAATATCGTTCAACATTCTTGTCGCTGCTTTGACGAAATCGATAGCGCAATCTGTGGGCTCAGAAAACGAACCTGTGATTGATTGGTTGTAGAACGGCACACTAGGATCGAAAGGATTTGATTGTACAAAAGCAATCATACATCCGCATAAAAGCCCTTCATCACGCAAGCGTTTACATGCATCTTGAGCATACATTGAGATAGCTTCTTTTAGATCGGTTAGCTCAGTTACTCGACCACCGAAAGACCTAGAGGCAACTATTTGCTTTTTTGATGGGGGAGAGTGTTCGATTTCAATGCATGAGATGCCCTGTAATTCGTAAATAGTGCGAGCCATAACAATCGAGAATTTCTTCTGCATTTCGCGCGGCTCAGCACAAGCTAGATCAAGCACTGTATTAATTCCCATACCTTGCAATTTTTTTGAGTGCTTACGGCCAACGCCCCAAACTTCAGATACTTCAATTAATGAGAAATAATATTCTTTATTGCACGGATCCATATGAACGAGATCGCAAACGCTGTTAAAGCCAGGGTTTTTCTTTGCAATGTGATTTGCAATCTTTGATTCAGTTTTGCTTCTGCCAATCCCAACACAGACAGGTAAGCCTAGCCATTTCCATATTTGTTGACGCATTTGCTGACCAACTTTTTCTAAATCAAAGTTCTTCTCATAAGCAGAAAAGTCAACAAAACACTCATCGATAGAGTACGGTTCAACTTCTTCTGCAGTTACGTACGAGCTCAGAATCTTGTGAAAGCGTCTCGACATTTCTGCATACATTGCATAATTGCTTGAAAGTACTATTACCTTGTTTTGTTGAACAATATCTTTGATCTGGAATAGGGGAACACCCATTTTTATACCTAACGCTTTTGATTCATTGCTTCGAGCAACTGCACAACCATCATTGTTGCTTAGAACAATCACTGGCTTATTGTTCAAACTTGGGTCAAAGACTCTCTCACATGAGACATACATATTATTTACGTCTATGAGAAAAAAGACTTTATTCTCATGTTTCATGATCTTTTTCTTGTCATTTTAATGATATGAGTGACAACACCCCAGATAAGCAACTCTTGGCCATCTAATAAGTAAATATTTTTATAATCTGGATTTTCTGCTTTTAGCCATTGGCCAGACTCATCAATCATTAACCGCTTAACTGTAAAATCATTATCGATTAGAGCCACAACAATATCGCCGTGTTTTGCATCGAGACTACGATCGACAATTAGCTCGTCGTCAATATCAATACCTGCATTAAGCATCGAGAGCGAAGCGACTTTGACAATGAAAGTTGCAGTTTCATTTTTTATTAAGTGCTCGTTCATGTCGAGTGCTTTATCTACATAATCTTGTGCCGGGCTTGGGAATCCTGCTGA
Source organism: Acinetobacter sp. AOR18_HL (assembly GCF_027855145.1). Taxonomy (NCBI): domain Bacteria; kingdom Pseudomonadati; phylum Pseudomonadota; class Gammaproteobacteria; order Moraxellales; family Moraxellaceae; genus Acinetobacter; species Acinetobacter sp. AOR18_HL. The sequence continues at coordinate 131,243 of NZ_JAKTIG010000023.1, read as the reverse complement.
AATCTTCTCTAGAGCATAGGGGACAAGCATGTGAGTGGTTGGTATAACTTGCTTGATTAATAAGGCTTCAGATAAAACAATACTACTTTGTAGATATGGTTTTATCTGGATGATGGATGGTGCAATTTCGCTCATAGAATATCCCCTAACTTGAATTTGTAACATATTCAAGATGATATGCTAGAGCTGGTTTAAATTTCAAATTTAAAAAGTTGTGGATAAATAATGACTAGTCGTAACTTGTCGCGTTGATCAATGCATTTGGTCGGAAAATCAACGGCGCTAATTTGCACTTTTTTTTGGTTTGGGGAGGTAGTCAGCAGTAAATTCACCGATCGGCATTTCAAAGAAAAAATGGTGCGCTTCTTCTTTTTTACAATTCAACCAGTCATTTCTGTATTTATCAGGAATAACAATAATAGATCTTTTCTCATCTTCTGGCTTATGGAACTGGTTCATAAAAGGATGATTGTCGGCATTAATGGTCAGCATCGACATAGATCTTACTTGCTGCCCATCAATCACAGTCGAATCATAAATAGCAGCTACTGTAAAAGGTAAGCCATCTTCTCGATAAATTCCCCATCTTTCCGCTTTTCCATTCACATATCTCGGTTCATAAATTTTTTCGACTGGGATTAAAGCAAACTGACTTTTAGCCCAAGCATGTCGGAAGCTCGGCTTTTTATCTACTGTCTCAGTTCTGGCGTTGTATGTGAACTTGGAAAACTTAAAATCATGGTTCCATGGAGGAATCATACCAAACTTTACTTGGCGCCATTCGATATGGCCATTTTTAGAAAAAATAAGAGGGCAGTCATAACCCGGATAAACATCGGCTTTATAATCAAAAGTAGGTTCGAAGAGATCTAAAAGGTGTACCCGGTCTTTTGATATAGTTTCATAGTTCGCACACATAAAAACATCCTTGTTTTTTTAAATTAGTATGTACGAGAGTTGAATTTTTTTCTAATAAAAAGTTAAGCTCTCATACGTGTTTTTATAATTTCATTTATCTCTTTATAGTAATCCTTCATTAACTCATAGAGTTCACTATAGTTGAGAATCCTGTCAATCATTTTGCCAGTTACTTTATCTTTTTCTTCAACAAAACCGGCATTACTATAATTACTTTTTAATACACTATAGTAGTTTTGTACCAACTTTTCTTTTTGGCTATCTTTAGATAAAAATGAGAAAATTATTGTAGAGTCTGCCCAACCAGTATTACTAATATTTTTTAACTCATTATAAATTGGTAAATAAATATTAGTGGCGAAGTCTTTATTAAGATGAAGGAACTCATTAGCTAAACTATGATATTCCAATAGTAATTCTTTTAGTCTTATTTCGTGCTTGTTGTAATCAAGATATCTATGAAGATGTATACTAAATTTTTTTAGATTTTCATTTTCTGTTTCTAAAGGTTCTCTATATAAAGAATGAGAAAGGTAAAATCCTTGCTTGTTAACATATGCATCGTGAATAGCAATAATCCTATTACAGACGGCTTCAATATCATTTTGAAATAAACAAAGATTCTCATCACTTTGTTTTAAGAGTTCTACATCAGTGTCAAAATTTTTCTGATCTTTCCACGCGTCATATGCATAAATTACAACAAAACTTGCATATAATGTTGCAACGACACCTAACATTGAAAGATATAGTGCCATATAATCTTTTATTATCGTATTGTCATCAGCAACCTCTAAAAAAACACTACCGCCCCAAAATGTATTAATAATTACTGTGCCAATTAGTAAAAGAAGGCCTAAGCAACCAAATGCAAAAATTAAAAGATGGTTCTTTGCAAAATTTTTAAATTTATTTTTAAATGTATCTTTCATAAACACGCCTTTTTGTTTGAAATCTTTAATTGGAGAGTCAGGATTTTTAATTAAACATTCCAGATGTACACATAATCCGCCCATTATTGCATCATTTTTATTTAGCTTCGTATTAAGCTAATAACTATAAAATTATTATTCAAGCCTAATGACCAGCCTGACTCTTTATAGAATGGCTCACCATATTTTATTGTGTGCTCGATATAAAAATAGACCCAGTCTCTCATTTGCAAATTCTCAATTTTTCGGTAAGCGATTTAATCTCTAGGACCATCTTAACTACCCCAACTATCAACAATATCGGCCCAATCTTGCAACATTTTTCTTCTACTTTCTAAATACTTGGCATGGTTATATGTGGCACGAGTCTTGTTTCCATCTGCATGTGCTAATTGTTTTTCAATCCATTTGTCATCGTAATCTTTTTCATTGAGTAATGTGGAAGCTGTGGCACGAAAATCATGAGCAGTTACGTCAGATAAACCAATGTAATCAAGCATTTTGTTCATTGTAGTAGCTGATAACATCCCATCTTGATAAATCGCAGGAAATACATATTCACGATTACCAACAATATTGCGTTGTTCTTGAAGAATATTAAAAACTTGGTCAGACATAGGAACGATATGAATGCTTTTCTTTTTCATCATCTCTTTTGGGAATGTAATTGTTCTAGCTTCAAAATCAACATATTCCCATTTCATGCGGCGGATCTCGATAGTCCTAAGCATAGAGTAGAGCATTACAAGGCCAGCATTCTTAACTGTAGTAGATCCACCATAGTTATTTAATTTATTTCTAAGTTGTACAGCCTCATGTTTTTCCATGGGTCTGGCATGTTCTATTTCAGGACGTTCTACAACGTTTTTAACGGCATAGGTTGGATCATAGTCGGCTCTAAGTGTGGCGATTGCATAACGCATTACGCCACCAATAAAAGTACGATTTTGAATTGCTGATACTTCGCCAGTACCATGGTTTTTTTGACGCTTAACCCGTGCAATCGTCTTTTTCATAATTGTCAAAACATCAGCTGATGTAACTTCTTTAATATCTTTATCACCAATAACTTTTAAAATATCTTTATCTAAGGCGCGTTGAAACGCTTCTTGATATCTTTCTGAACGATTATTTAGTTTTTCAGCTTTATATTCTGCAGCAACATGTTTGAAGAGCACTCTATTTTCATACTCGTCATGCTTAGCCTTTTTCTGCTTTTCTTTATCTTCGACTGGATTTATGCCGCTTGCTACTAATGATTTAGCCTCATCCCGTTTTGTGCGTGCTTCGGCTAAGCCAATAATAGGGTACTCACCTAAACTCATCATTTGAGTTTTCTTAAGCCACTGGAAACGATAGCGCCAATACTTCTTTCCATTAGGTTTGATTTCAATACACAACCCGTCCGAATCACCAATTCTATAAAGCTTTTCTTTTGGTTTTGCACTTCTGATTTTTGAGTCGCTTAACATGAAATCTTGAGTATCCATTTTCAAATTTTAGGGTCATACTCAAAATGATACTCAAGATTAATGATTTTGCATAGTTTGTCTAGATTTGCTTAGATTTGTATTTTTAATAATTTTCAATAATTTGCAGATTTATAAATTTTGCTAGATTTTTTTAGATTTGCTTAATACTTCTTTTCGATCATTAGAAGCATGATGAACTTAACCTCATGATAGTTAATATATATTTAATAAGTGACTAGAGTATTACTCAAAATGTTACTCACTTTTTAAAAAGTACTTTTATTTGATCAAATAAAAAGCCGCTTTCTAAACGGCTAATATAACAAAAAAAGAAGTAACCAGTTTAACTATTTCATTCGTTAGAAATTTGCAGAAAAAAGGCTTTGTGAAGGGGAGCTTTTTAAAATTACAGATAAGTACAAATTAGGCAGAATAAGCTTCTATTGGAAATAAAAATTATTCTGCCTTGTTCGTAAAAGAAGATTAAATCTTACGTGTGTTATAAATCATCCAATCTAAAACATCGCCAGACAAATGTTCAGCTAGTCTTTCTTGAACAGTTTGATGATAACTATTTAACCAGTCTTTCTCTTCATTCGTTAGCAGATCAACAACGATACAATCTAAATGAATCGGACAAAGGGTCAGCGTTTCAAACTCTAAGAAATCGCCGTAGGTTTTCACAAAGCCAGAGTGAAGTTTGTTTGCAACCAGATTCTCAATACGAATACCGTATTGTCCCTCATGGTATAAGCCCGGCTCGTTGGAAAGAATCATTCCTTCACGCAATTTACTGTAGGCATGTACAGGCGCGTAATAAGAAAGAACTTGTGGACCTTCATGAACATTAAGCGCAAAGCCTACACCGTGGCCTGTTCCATGTCGATAATCTAAACCATGTTGCCATAAAGTATGGCGACAAATTGAATCGAGTAGAGGAGCAGCTAAACCTTCCGGATAAATCGTTTTTGCCAAGGCAATGTGACATTTTAAAACCAATGTGTAGTCACGTTTTTGTTGCCCTGTTGGCGTGCCTACAGGAACAACACGAGTAATATCCGTTGTTCCATCAACATACTGGCCGCCAGAGTCAATGAGTAATAGACCATCACCTTCGATAAATGAATAGTGCTCTTCAGTTGCACGGTAGTGGGGTAGAGCACCATTAGCATTAAAGCCAGCAATCGTTGAAAAACTCGGTCCTATAAATCCATCTTGCTGAGCACGGAAAGCCGTAATTTTCTCATCAATAGTCAATTCTGAAATGCTTTCACCATGATGAAGCGTTTTTTCTAACCAGTGAAAAAAGTGACAAAGTGCAACACCATCTTTAAGCATGGCATGACGGATATGAGCTATTTCACTTTCATGTTTACGCGATTTAAAAAGTGTACTTGGGTTGATGTCGTAGACAACCTGAATATCTTTTGCGATAGCTTGCTCATGAAAAATCGAGACTTTGGCTGGATCTAAAAGTACAGAGGTATCAGAGATATTCGATAAAAACTTAGCGGTATCTTCGTAGTTACGAATTTCAATACCATCGGCTGCTAAAGCTTGTTGAATGCTTACATTAACTTTTTCAGCATCAATAAAAAGAATAGCTTGCTCTGCATTAATATATAAATGAGAAAGAAAAACAGGGTTATATTCTACATCTTGCCCGCGTGCATTTAGGACCCATGCAATATCATCTAAAGATGAAATAAAATGACCCGCAATATTCTTGTTAGCTAAGCTTTCGCGAATTGCCTGAATTTTTTCTTTACGAGAGAGGGCATTTAATCCTTCAGGCATCAAATGGATTTTTTCTGAGGGAAGTTCTGGACGGTCTAACCAAATCTCTCCAACTGAATCTTGCTGGGTTTCAAGTTTATAGTGATTAAGTCGTGCAGTATGTTCGAGCGCCTTAAATTGTTGAATGGATAATGTTTGGCCATTTACTGAAATGACTGAACCAGTTGGTAGATTTTTCTCAATCCATGCGAGATGTGTAGAAGTTTGATCACTGGTCAGTTTTTGTAATTGAAAGCCAGTTCCAGCGAGTTGTTGTTCTGCTTGTACCCAATAGCGACCATCCGCCCATAGACCTGCAAACTTTTGGGTCACAACAAGCGTACCAACCGAACCACTAAAACCGCTTAACCACTGCCTTGCTTTCCAGTAGTCTGGTAAATATTCTGACATATGGGGATCGGCACTCATCACAATCAAAGCATCAATATGCTGATTGCGCATGAGTTGACGAAGTTTCTCAAGTTTTTCTGGAACAGTTAAAACGCTCATATAGTTTCCAACTCAGGTTGAACTTTACTGGTACTTTTGTTCATTAATCTATTAATAGGTTTCTTTAATAAAAATAACACGATTGCACCAACGACTAATGCCAAAACGCATCGCATAAAGAGATTCGGTAAATGATCAATATTATCTGCTGATACATTCCCGCCAATTAAGCCAGCGATAAGATTACCTAAAGCTGTGCCAGTAAACCATAGCCCCATAATTTGACCGCGTATAACATCAGGTGCAAGTTTAGTCATGGTTGATAATCCAATTGGGCTTAAGCACAGTTCTCCTATGGTAAGTAAAAATAAAGTTCCTACTAACCAAAATGGTGAAACTAGGCCGCCAGCAATTGCGAAACGACTAGCAAAAGACATAACAAGAAAGCCACCTGCTGCGAATAACAATGCAATAATAAATTTGCTGATATAGCTTGGGTCTTTATTTGATTTACCCAGTCTTGCCCAAAGCCATGCTGCAACTGGGGCAAAAATAATAATAAATAGGGCATTAATTGATTCAAACCATACAGTTGGAATCTCAAATCCAAAAAACATACGATTTGTATAGTCTTGTGCAAATAAAGTAAAAGTTGTGGGCTTTTGTTCGAAAGCTGACCAGAATAGGGCAGAGGCTGCTAATAAAACAAAACAAATAATAATTTTAAATTTGTCATGCTGCTCTAAATTCAGGAAAAGCAGTAAATATGCAAAATAAGCAATAATCCCAATACCAATCCCAACTGTTAAATAAGTTGCTACCTCGACCGGATTGATATGAATGACACCAAATAAGGTAAGAACAATAACGACTGCAACAGATAGTAAGAAGGAGAAAGCAATTTTTGGTGCATTTTTGTTTTGTACGACAGGTTTATTCCAATTGTCATTTTCTTGACGCAACTCATTAAAAGTTTGTAGCTGAGGAACAGCCAATACACGAAAAATAAGTAATGCAACTAACATCCCAAGGCCACCGATTCCAAAACCTAAGTGCCAGTTATGATCACGTGCTAATAAGCCTGTTAGAAGAGGAGCAATAAAAGAACCTAAATTAATTCCCATATAAAAAATGGAGAAACCAGCATCTCGTCTACTATCCTGAGCTTTATATAATGTTCCGACAATCACTGAAATACAGGTTTTAAATAATCCGGTACCTAAAACAATAAGGACTAAACCGAAATAAAAAAAGAATTGATCAAAAATGGTAGTGAGGGCAATAGATAAATGACCTAGTGCAATAATAATAGAACCATACCACACCGATCGTGCCTGACCTAACCAGTTATCGGCAATCCAGCCACCAAAAACGGTCATTAAATACATAGATCCAGCGAATAACCCAACAATTGCGGCTGCAGTTGGACGGTCAAGACCTAAACCACCGTCATTAACCATTGCAATCATATAAAGAACGAGTAAAGGCCGAATACCATAATAAGAAAATCTTTCCCAAAGCTCTGTAAAAAATAAAGTTTTTAATGGTTTTGGATGGCCGAAAAAAGCTCTGTCATATTGTTCGAGTTCATGCTTCATTTCAAATCCTTTGAACATATTTGTAGTTTAGATAAAACAAAACTTTTAGTTTGTTTAATTATAAAAAAAAGTTATGTTTTATTTTTTAGATTTTTTAAAATGAAAAAGCAAGTTGGTCATGTATAAAAAAGGTATATAACAAATGGTAAAAAATTAGAAAGTTGAAATTATCAGTTGAAAAGATTTCTCTTGGCGCACCAAAGCTGATCAGACCAGCCCTAGCGTAAAACTACGATAAGAAAAATTAAATTAACACTTTAAAACCTCAACCTTTCTATGGATGGGCAGTGAAGAGTAGTAATTGATATTATTTAAAAAAATTGTGTAGAGTTACTTAGAAATCGTATTTATGTTCAAAATTTTTTGGCAAGGGCATACTGTAGATACCATCGTCTAATTTAGAGATTAATAGTTCTATCGGGAATAGATTATTATTTTTAAGGATTACAGTAAGAAAGTCAGATTTCTATATAAGAAAGTATTATGATCACAAATTACTGTTAGATATTGATGCGGTGATTCATATTGGCGCAACAATTTTGCACTAAATTAGGGCGATTGCGAGCTATTCTTGTATGCCATAATTTGAAAATGTCTGAATATGGTGCATTTAACAATGCAAACAGTATAATGGGTTCAAGACAAGGGGCCTAAATCATGGATAGTTATAAGCAATTCAATGTTTTAGGTAAGTCTTATAAAGTTGGTATGAGAATTGCTATATAAATACCAGCAACTAACACGCACTTAACAAGTGCAACAAAATTTCATTGGAGCAAAATGAGCATGGCGAACAAGGTCCTTCAACTCATACAAGAAAGTGGCGCAAAATGGGTCGATTTTCGCTTTACTGATACTAAGGGTAAAGAGCAGCACGTAACTTACCCAGCTGATTCTATTGATGAAGATACTTTTGAAGACGGTAAAATGTTTGATGGTTCTTCAATCGCTGGTTGGAAAGGCATTGAAGCATCTGACATGATTTTACGTCCAGATGCGGAAACTGGTTTTATCGACCCGTTCTTTGCTGAACCAACTGTAGTTGTGACTTGTGACGTTATTGAACCTTCAACTGGTCAAGGTTATGAGCGTGACCCACGTTCGATTGCTCGCCGTGCAGAAGAATACTTAAAATCTACAGGTATCGGTGATACTGCATTCTTTGGTCCAGAACCAGAATTCTTTGTATTTGACGAAGTGAAGTGGGACATCGATATGTCTGGCGCTCGTCATACATTAATCGCTGAAGAAGCTGCTTGGTCTACTGGTAAAGACTACGAGTCTGGTAACTCTGGTCACCGTCCACGTGTTAAAGGCGGTTACTTCCCAGTTCCTCCAGTTGATTCTTCACAAGATATGCGTGCAGAAATGTGTGCAAAAATCGAAGACATCATGGGCCCAGGTCGTGTAGAAGTACATCACCACGAAGTTGCTTCTTGCCAGTTAGAAATTGGTGTGAGCTTCAATACTCTTGTTCGTAAAGCTGACGAAGTTCAACAGTTCAAATATGCTGTTTGGAACGTTGCACATCAATATGCAAAAACAGCTACGTTTATGCCTAAACCAATGGTAGGCGATAACGGTTCTGGTATGCACGTTCACATGTCTATCTCTAAAGATGGCAAGAACTTGTTTGCTGGTGATGAATATGCAGGCCTTTCAGAAATGGCGTTGTACTTCATCGGTGGTATCATCAAGCACGCTCGTGCATTGAATGCAATCACAAACCCATCTACAAACTCATACAAGCGTTTGGTTCCTCACTTCGAAGCACCAATTATGCTTGCTTACTCAGCGCGTAACCGTTCTGCTTCTATCCGTATTCCATACGTTTCTAGCCCTAAAGGTAAGCGTATCGAAGCTCGTTTCCCAGACCCAATGATGAATCCGTACTTAGGTTTCGCTGCATTGTTAATGGCTGGTATCGACGGTATTCAAAACAAGATCCATCCGGGCGAAGCTGCTGATAAGAACTTGTATGATCTTCCTCCAGAAGAAGAAGCAAAAATCCCAACAGTTGCTCATAGCTTAGATATGGCTCTTGAAGCACTTCAAGCAGATCACGAGTTCTTGTTAAAAGGCGGCGTGTTCACTAAAGAAATGCTTGATGCATACATTGAACTTAAAACTGAAGATGTACGTCGTCTTAACACGACTACTCACCCAGTTGAATTTGATATGTACTACAGCTTGTAATACATATTTTGTAAAAAAGCCTGCTTATGCAGGCTTTTTTATTGCTTGGAATGTTGATTGAATTCTCTACGTTTTTTATCAAAAATTTGGAGTAAACTAGGTGCGAGTTTTCATGTGAGCAGATTATGCGTAAACGACAACCAGTACTTAAACAGGAAAAGACTTTAAATCCTGAGTTGAAAACATGGTTGTATGCTTCTGGTTCTCTGACTCAACAACTCACTGAGCTTGGTGGTGGCCAGTTTAGTGTGAAGCCCTTTAAAGAGCACTTTCAGCGTTTAACTTTGGCAGATAGTCAATGGATGAACATGCCTCATGCTCATACTTCATGGGTTAGGGAAACCTATTTATATGGCTGTGAAGCAGAGCCGTGGGTGAAAGCAAAAAGTATTTTTCCAATTCAAAGTTTACAAAAAAAAGCGCGTATATTTCAGCGCATCGGTTCTAAACCGATTGGCTTTTTTCTATTTCAAAGAACAACTCCGCTTTGTGACCGTCGTGTCATTCGTTTGCCAGAAGGCTGGACGCGACAAAGTTGCTATACTTGGCATGGATGTAAATTTATCGTCCAAGAAACATTCTTACCGGCTTTTGAAGCTTTTTTAAATCAGCAGCACGACAAGGAATTACTATGACGACTGCAACAGGCACAACATGGCGTCAGCGTTTAGAAGCTTATTATTATCTATGTCGATTTGATAAGCCAATTGGTACTGAACTGGTGTTTTGGCCAACCATGTGGGCACTTTGGGTTGCATCAAAAGGAATACCTGATTTAGGTATTTTATTTGTCATGATTTTAGGCGTCATTTTTATGCGCGCTGCTGGATGTGCGATTAATGACTTTGCTGATCGTAAAGTAGATGGTCATGTAGAGCGAACAAAAACGCGCCCTTTAGCAGCAGGAGTGATTCGCGCAAGGGAAGCCGTATACGTATTCTTGGGCCTTGTTTTAGCAAGCGCATGTCTTTTGTTCTTTTTACCTATAGAAACTTTTTATTGGTCATTTGGCGCATTATTTTTAGCGTTTATTTATCCATTTATGAAACGCTATACCAATTTACCCCAAGTATTTTTAGGCGCAGCATTTTCATGGTCAATTCCTATGGCTTTTACCGCGGTAGGTAAAACTCCAGATTTGACTTGCTGGTTGCTCTATTTTGGTAATTTGGCTTGGACTGTGGCTTATGACACTCAATATGCAATTACAGATCGTGAATATGATTTAAAGATTGGCGTGAAATCTACAGCTATTCTTTTTGGTCGATATGACATCCAGATTATTGCTCTTTTACAAGCAGCTAGTCTTGTTTTGATTGGTACTGCACTATATTTAGAAAATATTTTATTCCCCTGGGCAATTATTGCTTTAGTTGTAGTGGCTTTTGATTTTGTATATCAAACAATTAAAACCAAAGACCGCAACCCTCAAGTATGTTTTTGGGCATTTCGTCACAATCGTTGGGTTGGATTAATCATTTTTCTAGGAATATTTTTAAATTTCATATAGTAAAAATGACCGTGAGGTTGAAAAGTGTTCTATGCAGAGCACTTTTTTTATGTCTTAATATTTGTGCATAAAAATATGCGGAATAAATAACACATAAAAAGGATATTCTATGAAACGGTCAAAAATTGCTTTAGCTATAACATTATCAATTTCAGCACTATTTCTTACAGCGTGTAATGACGATGATGATGACTATATTGGTGTAAATCCTGATAAAACTTATGTTTCTGAAAAATCCTATTCTAAGGATACCTTAAGTGGTGCTTCATCTATAAAAGTGATGACATATAACATGGTGAATGTACAAGGGAAAACAGCTGAAGCAACTGCTTTAGTCATGTTCCCTAAAGTTGCTCAACCGAAAGATGGTTATCGCGTAGTGGTATGGGAGCACGGCACAGTAGGTGTAGGGGATAGTTGTGCACCAAGCAACAATACGATTAATCCACGTTTTAAAATTCTAGCGGATACTTTATTAGCTGCTGGTTATGTGATTGTGGCACCTGACTATGAAGGTTTAGGTACTAGAGGCATGCATCCATACCTTAATTTAGGAAGTGAGGCTAAATCTGCAATTGCAGCAGTTAAAGCTGCTAAAGATCATTACGGTAGTCAGTTAAATAGTTCATGGATGTCAATTGGGCAGTCTCAAGGAGGCCATGCTTCATTAGGAACAGCTGAATTTGCTAATAACGACACTAACTACAAAGGAGCTGTTGCAACAGCACCAGCTTCTAGCCTTGGCGATATTATTTCTAAAATTGCTCCGCAAGCAATTAGAGACATTCTTCAGAAAGAGCAGGCTGGTACCGCACCTGTTGGTACGGCTGTGGAAGTGTATGCCGAGCTACTTGCATATGCTGCATATACCACAGTGGGTATTACTGCTTATGAACCTAAATTTAATTATCGTGCAATCTTTCAACAACGTTCTCAAAGTATAGCTGAGTTTGCAGAAGGCACTACGGGTGAAAATGGAGTCTGTTTAACTGATTTGCATAATAAATTTGCAGATGATATTCGAGATTTTCTTGCGACTAATACTGGTAAAACAGTTCTAGATTATCCAGGCCTAGCTGGTAATTTCCAGGAGAATCCAACGGTACAAAAATTCTTGGTAGATAATCAACCTGCTACCAAAAAAATTAATTCACCAGTCATGATTGTTCAAGGTACTGCGGATATGGCTGTACCATATCCTGTTACTAATGCCTTACAAGAGGGACTTAAAAAAATGGGAACTGATGTGACATTTGTACCTGTTGTTGGAGCTACCCATACTCAGGCGATTGTATGTAGAAATGCTGAAATTTATCAATTTGTTCAATCTAAGATGCCAGCTAAAACAAATATAGTGCTTGATCCATCAGTAATAGATGCTAGTAAGAATGTTGAATGTACTGGAATAGCACAATAATTTTTTGTATTTAAAATCTTCAAATTAAAAAGGTCCTGAAAAGGGCCTTTTTTGTTATATTGTTACACAGTTTGATTTGATACTATTTGAGTTTGAAGAACTTATGAGCCAGCAACCTGTTGAAAAAAAATCTGTTCCTTGGTTATTAATGGGATTAGGTTTACTTATTCCTTTTCTAATTATTGGAATACTTTTCTTGGCTGCAAAAAGCGATGCTAAGAATAAAAAACAATATGAACAACAGCGTTTAGAGATGGCAAAAAGAATAGCTGAGAAAGAAGCTGCAAATTCTGAATCGAAATAGCTTGTTAATGAATATCCTTTTGTAATTGGCGTACAGTAGGAATATTTGTGTAACGCTTTACAAGGTAGCCTGCTTCAGTAAGCATTTGATCACGAATACGGTCTTCTTCTACTTTTTCAAGATGGGTAGGGTCATCTAGTTCAATGATGGCCATGACTTCCATCTTGTCGTTGAGCACAACAAAGTCAGTAACTTTACGATTGAACTGACTACGAATTTTATAGTCATTACTGGTAATTAATGCGCTAAACGCCACTTGTGCTAACACATGATAATTTGGAAAACTTTGTTTTAAACGTATAAACATTTGAGTTTCAAAGTTTGTAATGACAGGGCGAGCAAAGAATTTTTGTTTTGGAAATAAATAAGGGCGTAAACAAACAAGAAGAAAAATACAGGTGCTTACGCAACCTAAAACAATAAAAAATAAGTGACTCGATTCGAACATGTGAAGGCATCATACAAATAAAAACCCACTCATGATGAGTGGGTTTTTAAGAATCTTGGCTCTCCCACCTGGGCTCGAACCAGGGACCTGCGGATTAACAGTCCGTCGCTCTACCGACTGAGCTATGGGAGAATCTGGAAAAGGATTTTAGGCAGGAAAGAGGGCTGGGTCAAGCCTTAATAACAGAATTAGAGTGAATATCTAATCGTTTGGTTTAAAAATACTCGAAACATTGATTTTATTCAAAATAATGAAAAATTATTAAATCATTAGAAAAGAAAAAACCCGCAATAAATGCGGGCTTTTAGAATCTTGGCTCTCCCACCTGGGCTCGAACCAGGGACCTGCGGATTAACAGTCCGTCGCTCTACCGACTGAGCTATGGGAGATTAGTAGATGGCTCTCCAACCTGGGCTCGAACCAGGGACCTGCGGATTAACAGTCCGTCGCTCTACCGACTGAGCTATTGGAGAATCTGATGCGCATTTTATGGATGAAATCTAAAAGCGTCAATAAGAATATTAAAGAAAATGAATCGTTTGCTTGATTAATATGCTTTTGCTGTATTAAAAATAAAAAAACCACCCCAAATGGGGTGGTTTTTCATAAAGAAATAAAATTATTTCTCTACACCAGCTGGTTGACCTGCAAGTTTTGCATTTGCATAGTCCCAGTTCACAAGGCTTTCTAGGAAAGTTGCGATGTATTTAGGACGTAAGTTACGGAAATCGATGTAGTAAGCATGTTCCCATACGTCAATTGTTAATACAGCAATTTGGCCATGTGCAAGTGGAGTGTCTGCATTAGAAGTTTTAGTAATAGATAATTTACCGTTTACTTCATCAGCAACTAACCAAGCCCAACCTGAACCGAATTGAGTTGTTGCAGCAGCAGTAAATTCTTCTGCAAACTTTTCGTAGCTACCAAAAGCTTCGTCAATTTTAGCAGCGATTGCGCCAGTAGGCTTACCACCACCATTTGGCTTCATGCTGTTCCAGTAGAAAGTGTGGTTCCAAACTTGAGCAGCATTGTTGAAAATACCAGCTTTAGATGCATCACCAGCAGTCGCTTTAATGATTTCTTCTAAAGTTTTACCTTCAAGGTCAGTCCCTTTGATTAAGTTGTTTAAGTTAACAACATAGGTATTGTGGTGTTTATCGTGATGGTATTCTAAAGTTTCTTTACTAATATGTGGCGCTAAATCATCATAGCCATATGGAAGTGCAGGTAAAGTAATGGTTGTCATGTTCCTATTCCTTGCATTTGCTGGGTTATACAATTAAGTGGCTCTATTGTAAATGATTCTGGTCACAATAGGGCATCGTTTTAAAGAACTATACACAATAAAGATCTAATTAATACGCATAACACAGATTGAAAAAAAGACTTAATTAAATCGGATTATTCAATTCAAAATATTCAGCTTCAATTGAAAACTGTTTTGAGATCGCTTGTGCCAAACGCTGAACTCCATAACGCTCAGTAGCATGGTGACCACAGGCGAAATAGTGAACCCCTAATTCTTTTGCTTCATAAAAAGTTCGTTCACTGACTTCACCTGAAATATAAGCATCACAATTTTGCAAAGCAGCTTTAGCAATAAAATCTTGAGCGCCGCCTGTACAGAAGCCTACTTTTTGAATGCTTTGCTTTTCTGCTGGCAAATGAATCACTTTAAAATCAAAACTGTTTTGAAGCTGTGCTTTAAACTCATCTACAGAAACTGCTTGCTCTAAATAACCAATATTACCAATCGGATGTTTCTCGGTTAAATCGAGTGGTTCTAAATTCTTCAAGTTTAGTTTTTCTGCAATCGCTACATTGTTGCCCAAAGTTGGGTGTGCATCTAAAGGTAGATGATAAGCGACTAATGAAATATTATTTTGAATGAGTTTTTTAATGCGGTTGCCTCGCATTCCAGTAATTGGATACGGTTCACCCTTCCAAAAATAACCATGATGTACGAGTAATAAATCTGCATTTTGAGCAATTGCTGCATCAATCGCATCTTCAGAAGCAGTAACTGCACAAACGATACGCTTTACTTCAGTTGAACCTTCAATTTGCAGGCCATTTGGTGCGTAATCTTTAAATTCTGCAGCTTTTAAGGTTTGGTCGCACCACTGAATAATTTCATGCAAATTTGCCATGATATTTCCTGAATTGAGTAGTAAATAATTGCTAAAGCTATAGAAACATATTTTGTTGTGTAACTAAAGCTAGACAAATCTTTTTTGACTTTTTTATGTATATCGACATATTTAATTTAAAATGCTTAACTGAAAACTCTTTTTGTTCAATATATTAATTTAATTAAAAACTTCTTTGCGTAGAGGATATGAACGTGCGCCGCACCTTTACATGGTTACCTTGGGTGTTACTTATTATTGTAATTGCCAGTTTTATTGCATGGCAAAAATACCATCAGCCGAAACCAACTGTTGCAGTTGATGGGGTGCAAATGCCTGCTGAGAAAGTTGAACCACTCGTTGATACTTCGCGAGCGGGCGGGGTGGTATCTTATAGCGCTGCAGTAAAAGTTGCAGCGCCAGCAGTTGTTAATATTTTTACGACCCAGAAAGTTAAACAAAATCATCCATTATTAAGTGATCCGGTCTTCCGCGAATTTTTTGGAAATCAGGTTCCAGAACAACAACAGCAAAATGAAAATAGCTTAGGCTCTGGGGTTATTGTACGAGCTGATGGTTATATTTTGACGAATAATCATGTGATTGCTCAAGCTGATCAGATTGTAGTTGCATTACATGACGGCCGTCGTGCAGAAGCAACCATTGTTGGAACAGACCCTGATACTGATTTAGCTGTAATTAAAATCGATTTAGATAAATTACCTGTATTGCCATTTAAACTCAGTGGTAATGAAGTAGGTGACGTGGTCTTAGCAATTGGTAATCCATTTGGTGTAGGCCAAACGGTAACTCAAGGTATTATTTCTGCGACTGAACGCTCTGATTTAGGCATTAATACCTATGAAGACTTTATTCAAACGGATGCCGCAATTAATCCAGGTAACTCTGGTGGAGCATTAATTGATGTGGCTGGGAATTTAATTGGTGTAAATACGGCTATTTTCTCTCAATCAGGTGGTTCTTTAGGAATTGGTTTTGCAATTCCCGCTAAAGTTTGCCAACAAGTTTTAAACTCAATTTTGAAAGATGGCCGTGTAGTCCGTGGATGGTTAGGGATTAGTTTAGTACCGCCTACACAAGAAGATGTATTAGCACCTAAACAGCAAATTGGTGTTGTGGTTGCAGATGTCTTGAAAAATGGTCCAGCTGCATCAGCAGGTATTAAGATTGGTGATAAAATTATTCAGGTGAATAATCAACAAATCACTTCAGCATCTCATTTGATTAATTATGTTGCATTACAAGCGCCTAACAGCGAAATTAATGTAATGGTCGAGCGAGATGGGAAGCAACAAAACTTTGTGGTGACAGTAGGGGAAAGAAAAAACCAAAATACTCAATCACAATTTATACCGCTGCCTAAACAGTAAAGATAAAAAAGCCTCGTAATGAGGCTTTTTTCTTGGTGTTAATTAAGTATGAGATAGTGCTTGATGCTGATGTTTGAACTCAGTTAAAGCATCAATACGGTACTGAATGAGCATTTCACCAATCTCAGCACCTTTAATGTTTTCAGGTAAATCCTGAACTTTAATAGAGCGAACGATTTGCATCGCATCCAAAATGTACTGAGCTTGTGGATAAGGTCGGTCTTCTAAACCTAACCTTCCTTTAGCATCACATTCACATGCTTGTACAAAAGCTTCTACTCTCTCAGGACGACGTAGTACGTCTAGACGCTGTAATAGGCGCCATACAGTTCCTGGTTTTAACGACATAATCTGATGACATTTTAGATGTTCTTTACATACTGATAATGCCAACTGTCGAGTTTGAGTTGGAACTTTTAAACGTTCACATAATTCGGTAACAGGTTTTACTCCACGTTCTTCATGCATGATGTGACGAGGAAGTTCGTTAGCTGGAGTCAATGCTTTACCCAAATCATGTACTAATACAGCAAATCGAACATCAAGCGAATAGTTTGACTTACAAGCTTGCTGTAAGGACATTAACGTATGTATGCCGCAGTCCACTTCTGGATGATATTCAGGGCGCTGTGGTACACCAAATAATGCGTCAATTTCAGGGAAAAGATGTTTCAACGCCCCACAGTCACGTAATGTTTGAAAATAAACATCTGCATGATCTTCTAAAAGTGCGCGAGAAGTCTCTTTCCACACACGTTCTGGTGTTAACGCATCAAGCTCACCTGATTTAGCCATGGTTTGCATAAGCTGCATTGTCTCTGGCGCAATCTGAAAACCATATGAAGAATAGCGAGCCGCAAAGCGTGCAACACGTAAAACACGTAAAGGATCTTCAGCGAAAGCTTCTGAAACATGACGCAAAGTTTTATTTTCTAAATCATTTTGACCGCCATATGGGTCGTATAGTTTGCCATCTTGATCCATTGCTATGGCATTGATGGTTAAATCACGGCGGATTAAATCTTCTTCTAAACTTACTGTGGTATCGGTGAAAAATTGAAAGCCGTGGTAGCCTTTACCAGATTTTCTTTCAGTACGTGCAAGTGCATATTCTTCTTTTGTTTCAGGATGAAGAAACACAGGGAAATCTTTGCCTACAGGTTGAAAACCTTGGGCGAGCATGTGTTCCGGCGTTGCACCGACAACAACATAATCTTTTTCTTGATAGGGATGCCCAAGTAAAAAATCACGGACGGCACCGCCTACTAAATACACTTGCATGAAAAAACCTCTATTCTTCAAGCAATCATGCTACAGAATAGAGGTTTTCTCAAGTCATTAGAGATGCTTTTCGTAAAAAGCAGTTTCTAAATTACTTTTCTTGTTGTTGGATTTCAGCAACAGTTAAAGCAGTCATATTGATAAGACGACGAGTTGTTGCTGTCGGTGTCAAAATATGAACAGGTTTTGCTGCACCAAGTAAAATTGGACCAATAGTAACGTTGTTACCAGAAGTCGCTTTCAATAAGTTAAATGAAATATTTGCTGCATCTAGGTTTGGCATAATGAGCAAGTTTGCAGAACCTTTGAAACGTGAGCCAGGGAATGCAAATTGACGAATGTTTTCGTCTAATGCTGCATCACCGTGCATTTCACCCTCAACTTCAAGCTCAGGAGCTTGCTCAGATAAAATACGATAAACTTCACGCATTTTTTGAGCACTTGAGTCAGTCTGGTCACTACCAAAACTTGAATGAGAAAGTAGGGCTACACGTGGAGTAATACCAAAACGACGTACTTCTTCAGCTGCTAAAATAGTCATTTCAGCAAGTTGTTCAGCAGTCGGGTTTGTATTTACGTATGTATCAGCAATAAACAAGTTACGATCTTCAAGCATTAATGCATTTAGCGTGAAGAAGTTATTCATACCTTCTTTTAGACCGATGACATTGCGTACAAAATCAAGGTGAATGTTATAGCTACTGTAAGTACCACATAACATACCGTCTGCTTTACCAAATTTAACCAGTAAAGATGCAATTAAAGTTGAACGGCGACGAGCTTCACGTTGAGCATATTCAACAGTAATGCCTTTGCGTTGCATTGTTTGATAGTAGTCTTTCCAAAACTCTTCATACATCGGGTTTTGTTCTTGATCTACAATCTCAATGTTTACGCCATGTTGTAAACGTAAGCCTAATTTTTTGATATTAGCTTCAATTACAGCAGTACGACCTACTAAAATTGGTTTAGCTAAATCTTCATCAACTGCGATTTGCACTGCACGTAATACGCGCTCATCTTCACCTTCAGCATATGCGATGCGTTTAGGATCAGTTTTTGCTTGAGCAAAAATCGGTTTCATCAAGAATGCAGAGTTATAAACGAACTCAGATAATTTTTGACGGTATGCAGAGAAATCTTCGATCGGACGAGTTGCAACACCTGAATCCATTGCAGCTTTAGCAACAGCAGGGGCAATTTCTAAAATTAAACGTTGATCAAGTGGACGTGGAATTAAGTAGTCACGGCCAAATGAAGCAGATTTTTCGCCATAAGTTGCTGCATCTGCTTCTACGTGTGCCATACGTGCAATTGCATGTACACATGCAATTTTCATGTCTTCATTAATCGTTGTTGCACCAACGTCAAGCGCACCACGGAAAATGTAAGGGAAACATAATGCGTTGTTTACTTGGTTTGGATAGTCAGAACGACCAGTTGCCATGATTACATCAGGACGTACTTCATGTGCATGTTCAGGTAAAATTTCTGGATCTGGGTTTGCCAAAGCAAAAATAATAGGGTTCTCAGCCATCTGTTTCACCATTTCTTTGGTGAGAATACCAGCAGCAGAAAGACCCAAGAACATATCAGCACCAGCCATTACTTCATGTAACTGAGTTGCTTTAATGTCTTGAACATAACGTTTTTTCGATTCATCCAAGCCTTCACGTGAAGTAGTGAGTAGACCGCGAGAATCGGCAACAATAATATTTTCTTTATTTACGCCTAAAGCACAAAGTAAATCTAAACAAGAAAGGGCAGCAGCGCCTGCGCCTGAAGCTACAATTTTGATTTCATCAATTTTCTTATTTACAAGTTGCAATGCGTTAAGCAAAGCTGAACCTACAATGATACTTGTACCGTGTTGATCGTCATGGAATACAGGAATTTTCATGCGTTCGCGAAGTTTCTTTTCGATATAGAAACATTCTGGCGCTTTAATATCTTCGAGGTTGATACCACCGAAAGTTGGCTCAAGAGAGGCAACAATATCTACAATTTTATCTGGATCGTTTTCTGCAATTTCGATGTCAAATACGTCAACACCAGCAAACTTTTTGAAGAGTACGCCTTTACCTT
Source organism: Acinetobacter sp. AOR18_HL (assembly GCF_027855145.1). Taxonomy (NCBI): domain Bacteria; kingdom Pseudomonadati; phylum Pseudomonadota; class Gammaproteobacteria; order Moraxellales; family Moraxellaceae; genus Acinetobacter; species Acinetobacter sp. AOR18_HL. Next base: position 111,336 of record NZ_JAKTIG010000023.1, on the reverse strand, counting down.
CCATTACAGGTTTAGACGCTAATGGTCCAATATTACCTAAACCAAGAACAGCTGTACCGTTACTGACTACGGCAACCAAGTTTCCGCGAGCTGTATATTTAGCAGCAGCAGATGGATCACGTTCAATCTCTAAACATGGCGCAGCAACTCCTGGTGAGTAGGCTAGAGCCAAATCTCGTTGGTTGACAAGTTGCTTACTTGGGGTGACGCTGATTTTCCCTGGGTTTGGATATTCATGGTAATTTAAAGCGGCCTGTTTTAAAGATTGATCGTCCATCTGAGTCTCTATTTGATACAAAAAAGCAAACTAGTCAAATTGCTCATTTAGGGAGAGGCAACTCACTTCTTTAACTACGCTTTAATTTTTACCAATTAAGAGAATAGTAGACGAATTGCCAATAGCCCCGTGGTGAGCTAAATGCTAAAGAATATAACACTACTTCTTTATTTCTCACAGTCAAAAACGCTCATTTTTGGAAAAAGCAGCATAGGTAAAATAGATGATTGGAACAATTAAGAAATATGCGGATTTGTTTGTAGATAAGGAATAATCTGCTCGGCAGGAATAGGGCGACTAAAGAAATAGCCTTGTAAAAAATCACATTGCTGTTTTTGTAGATAGGTGACTTGTTCTTTTGTTTCTACACCCTCAGCAACCAGTTTAAGTCCCATACTTTTACCCATCGCGATCATTGCATTTACAATTGCTTCTTGTTTGTGATCACCAATTTTCGAAATGAAAGCACGATCAATTTTTAATACGTCAATTGGGTACTCTGTCAGATAGGCTAAAGATGAATAACCCGTACCAAAGTCATCTAAGGCAATGGAGATATCTCGTTGTTTTATCGCATGTAATAGCGTTTTTACATTGGCAGTATTGTCTAAAAGGGCTGACTCTGTAATTTCAAGTTCGAGATCTGAACCTTGAATATTATATTTTTGCAAAACCTCATCTAAGTCATTGAGTAATAAGCCTCGATGTATTTGTTGAGCGACAATATTTACAGAGACTTGAATATTGATATAACCCGCATTTTTCCACTCTTGGAGTTGCTTTCCAACCTTATCTAAAACAACTTTCCCAATATCTGAGATCAGGCTACTACGCTCAGCAAATGGTATGAACATATTTGGGAGGATTAATCCTTTTTCAGGATGCTGCCAACGAATGAGTGCTTCAAAACCAATAATTGATTGATCGTGTAGATTAATTTTGGGCTGGTAATAAATGACAAATTCATCATTTTGAATGGCTTTACGTAATTCTTGCTCTAAATCGGCAGTTTTATATGAGTGATTTGTTTTATTGCAGTAATAGCAAATTGTATTACCACCTAAACGTTTTGCCTCGGAAAGAGCTTGCTCTGCATGATTGTTGAGATGATCAATTTGTCTGCCATGTTCAGGAAAACATGCAACACCGATAGATGCAGTAATAAAATATTCGTGATTATCAATGTAAAAAGGTGCATTGAGTGCTTGTAAAATGTTTTGGCAATATTGCTCAACATTTGGATGAATTGGCGAAATTTCATAAATGATTGCAAAATCATCACTATTTAAATAGGCGACTAAAATTGCATTGATATTGATTAAGCGTAATCTTTGTGCGAACTGTTTAAGTAATTCATCACCACTATCATTATTTAAAAATTCATTGAAAGCTCGGAAGCGGTCAATATTTACCCGTATTAATGCTAGATTTTTAATGTTATATGAAGGGTTTACAAGATATTGATGTAATTGATTGTAGTAGTAAAGACGATTAGGCAGATGGGTGAGGCTATCGTAGTTTTTTAAGTAAGATAGATGTTGCTCTTGGCGCTTTTGCTCAGTGAGGTCACGTGCAAATCCAATATAATTGGTAATTTGATTGAATTCATCTTTGACCACATTGATATGCAACCATAAATATACGCTTTTACCAGAACTAAACTTTTCGTCAAACTGACCCATATATTCTCCTGTCTCCAGGAGCTGTTGCGTTATTGATGCATGAAACTGTTGTTGCAATTCTTTTTGATTAATTGTAATGCTAAATAGTTCTTTATTCAGAAGTTCTGACTTAGAAAATCCAGTTAATTTTTCATAGTATGGATTAATATCAATATAGTTTAGGTGCTCATCTAAAATAAATATTCCTTCCGCAGCTTGCTCGAGCACAATTGCAGATAGCCTTAGATGTTCTTGATCCTTTTTCTCTTGATGTATATCACGGGTCATTCCCACCATACGAAGCGCTTTTTGTGTCTTTGGATCTCTGGTGATGACACGGCCTACATCATGAATCCATCTCCAAGAACCATCTCGACGTAAAATTCGAAAGGTGATATTAAAATGATCTGTAACGCCTTCCAAATGTTGTTTTAAACGTTCATCAAAAAGTTTTTTATCGCTTGGGTGTATACGATCTAATATGGTATTGAGATGAATAACGGCGGTTTGAGTTTGTTTTTGTTGATCGAAAAATGTAATTTCCAATCTTTGACTTTCAATATCCCAATCCCAAGGTCGAATACCCGCAGTTTCATGTGCAAAAGCTAAATTATAGTGATGGCTTTCGAGTTGCTCATTCATTTTGGTGAGGTCATAGGTACGTTCACGTACTTTTTGCTCAAGTAAATGATTATTAAATTGAAGCTGGGCTTCAATATCTTTGGACTTATTCACTTCTTGTTGGAGTTGTACACATAATTCTTCAGCCCATTGGGTATGCTGGTCTGAAATTTGAACAAGCTGTTTATTTTTTAATAATAATTGAGAGATCTTTTGGTAATTGCGTTGAGTTGCATATGCACAAAGCACAGTTGCGACAAAGGTGAGGTTATAGGCGAAATAAAAAGGTAGCTGAGTAATTGGATTATGTGTGAATTGAGCAATTAGTAGAGGGAGGGTACTAGGGATAAATAAGAGATAAAAATATCGGGGTTGCTGTGTTAAAAAAGTAAGGCCAATGATATGAGCCGAAGTAATAAATAAAGCAATTAAAATATGAGCATCTGGTAGTGCAATTAAGTCAGGAGGTAGATAAAAATGAATAATTGTGACATTTATTCCAATTAAAATTCCTGAGAATAAACAAATACTTTGTAAGGCACGATCAGCTTTTTTTGTAAAATCAATCGTGCGATAGTGAGTTAAAATATTTGGAATAAATAATAAGCAGACAAGAGCGACGACGGTAAGGCCAATAGACCAGCTAAATATTGTTATTGTAGATGAAAAATAGTAAGAAAAAATACCATATGAAATGAGGCACAGTAATATCAGGCTAATTAAATACCAGCGGATATATTGAGTTGAAAGTTTCAGCTGTTCAATTTTTGTTTGATGCTGTAGATATTCTTCCTGAAGCCCAGACATAAGATTTTTCTATCCTATTTTTTTACATATATACAGAAAGAATCTGATTTATCAGTGAAAAAGAATTTGAAATTTTATTCATACAATAAAAGTAAGTTAACTTTAAATAATGATTTAATCAATGTGCAGAGAACTTAGGTGGATAAAAATCGATAATTTAAAATAGATAAGGCAACAATAGGGGCAGTTTCTGTACGCAAAACTCGGTCACCAATGCACCAGTTCATGAATCCAGCTTGATTGGCTTGGGTAATTTCATTTTCACTTAGGCCACCTTCTGGGCCAATCAATAAGGCAAGTTCAGGCTGTATTTCCGCCAATACATCTTTTTGTTCTTTTTCTGGTGCTAAAACAAATTTAGATTGAGGAAGCTCAGAAGAACTTAACCATTCATGAAGAGAAATAGGCGCTAATACTTCTGGAACCAAATTGAGGCCACATTGTTCACATGCTGCAATTGCAACAGCTTGCCAGTGATCTAATTTTTTTTGATCTCGATCGTATTTTAAGCGCATTTCACAACGCTCACTTGTTAGCAATTGAATCTGGCTTACACCTAATTCAGTGGCTTTCTGAATGGCATAATCCATTCGATCGCCTTTACTCATGACTTGACCTAAAACAGCTTTAAAAGGGGCATCACGGTTTGCAGGGTTAAAATCCTCAATGGTGACAAACGCATTTTTTTTATTAATTTCGGACAAAGTCGCGAGATATTCACCACCTTGTCCATTAAATAGAGTCGCTTGTTCTTGTAGTTGTGCACGTAAAACGCGCACCCAATGATGGAATACTGATTCTGTCAGTTGAATTGTTGAGCCAACTGTAAGTTCAGTTTCGATAAAAAAACGGTTCATTGGGTACGCCTTACAAAATTAATTTAAACCAAGATCAACAACAAGTTGACGAGTTGGTTCGACTTGATTCATTGAATAGAAGTGTAAGCTTGGTGCGCCGCCTGCAATAAGGCGTTCGCATAACTTAACAACAACTTCATGACCGAAAGCTTTGATACTTTCACTGTCATCACCATAGGCTTGTAATTGCTTACGGATCCAGCGAGGAATTTCAGCACCCGTACCGTCTGCAAAGCGAATTAAGTTGCTTGCATTGGTAATAGGCATGATTCCTGGAGCCACCGGAATGTTAATTCCAGCTTGCTCTAAACGCTCTATAAAATAAAAGTACGAATCTGGATTAAAGAAGAATTGAGTAATTCCTGCATTGGCACCAGCTTGTACTTTTTCAATAAAACGTTGAATATCTGAATCAAGATTTTCAGCTTGAGGATGCATTTCTGGATAAGCTGCAACTTCAATATGAAAATGGTCACCTGAGTGCTCACGAATAAAACGTACTAAATCCTGTGCGTAAGGAAGTTCCCCAAGTCCAACCTGACCAGAAGGTAAATCACCGCGTAAAGCAACAATACGGTTAATACCTTGAGCTTTATATAAATCCAGTAACTCAGCAATACGAGCTTTATCATCACCAATACAAGAAAGGTGAGGTGCAACTGGTGTACCTTTACCATTGAAATCATCAATAGCAGCCAGAGTACGTTCGCGAGTAGAACCACCAGCCCCATAAGTAATTGAGAAAAACTCAGGGTTCAGAAGTTGTAATTCTTGGTGAACAATACGAAGTTTTTCAGCACCAGCATCAGTTTTTGGTGGAAAAAACTCAAAAGAAATAGGTGTACGTTTAGTCATGTCAAATCCTTGTAAACAGCGAAACATTTTAGAAAAAAGGGCAGTCGGTTCACCGTCTGCCCTTAAGTTCTTAGTATTTGTAAGCGTCAGACTTGAATGGGCCCTCAACAGCTACGCCTAAATAATCAGCTTGCTCTTGAGTTAACTGGGTAAGTACACCACCGAAACCTGCAACCATTGCAGCAGCAACTTCTTCATCAAGTTTCTTAGGAAGAACTTCTACACGAATTTTTTCAGCTTTTTCACTTGCAGGAAGGTCAGCAAATTTCTCTTGGAATAAGTGAATTTGACCTAAAACTTGGTTAGCAAAAGAACCGTCCATTACACGTGATGGGTGACCAGTTGCATTACCTAGGTTTACAAGGCGACCTTCAGAAAGAAGGATAAGGTAGTTATTTTCATCTTCTGAACGATAAACTTGGTGAACTTGTGGCTTAACTTCAACCCACTTGTAACCACGTAAATAAGCTGTATCGATTTCTGTGTCGAAGTGACCGATGTTACATACAACTGCACCAGCTTTTAAGCTGTCTAACATTGCTGCATCGCACACGTGGTAGTTACCAGTTGTTGTTACAACGAGGTCAGTGTTGCCAAGAAGATCTTGGTTAATATCTTCTTTTTTACCTGTTTGTACGCCGTTTTTGTATGGAGATACAACTTCATAGCCATCCATACATGCTTGCATTGCACAAATTGGGTCAACTTCAGTGACACGAACGATCATGCCTTCTTGACGTAAAGATTGAGCAGAACCTTTACCCACGTCACCATAACCCACTACAAGTGCACGACGGCCAGACAAAAGCATGTCAGTTGCGCGTTTGATTGCGTCATTTAATGAGTGACGGCAACCATATTTGTTGTCGTTTTTAGATTTAGTAACTGAGTCATTTACGTTGATTGCAGGAACTTTCAAAGAACCGTCTTTCCACATTTCGATAAGACGTTGAACACCTGTTGTAGTTTCTTCGGTAATACCGTGAATACGTTCTAAAAGAGCAGGGTATTTTTCATGAACAAGAGCAGTTAAATCACCGCCATCGTCCAAGATCATGTTGGCATCCCAAGGTTGGCCATTTACATTAATCTGTTGCTCTAAACACCATACGTATTCTTCTTCAGTTTCACCTTTCCAAGCAAACACTGGAATACCGCGAGCAGCAATTGCAGCAGCAGCGTGGTCTTGAGTAGAGAAAATGTTACATGATGTCCAGCGTACTTCAGCACCTAATTCAACAAGCGTTTCAATAAGAACAGCTGTTTGAATGGTCATGTGAATACAACCAAGAATTTTTGCGCCAGCAAGTGGTTTAGAAGCTGCATAGCGTTTACGTAAGCCGATCAAAGCTGGCATTTCTGCTTCAGCAAGTTTGATTTCTTTACGGCCGTAGTCAGCAAGAGAAATATCAGCAACTTTGTAATCTGTAAATGAAGCATTAACCGCGTTCATCAGGATCTCCTAGGAAAAAATAGTATTGATCATTCTGTTCGCGGATGCCGTTGTTGGTTAAAACGACTGTTTAACCGATCGTCGAGCCTGGCAAATTGATCTTTAGTGCCGATCAATTGTCGCAGCATCCCTCGACTAGCGAAACATTGTACTTGGAAAAGCTTTTAGTGCCAATCCAGTTTTGTTTATTATCTGCGTAATTATCACTTTAGATTCTAATTATGGCATTAAATATTCCCAAGTCATTGGCAAGCCTAGAGTCAAACTGTGGCGTTTTTGCAGTTTGGATGGTGCTTCAGCATCATGGAGTACAAATTGATGTGGTTGAGCTGATTAATGTTTGCCGACACGATGAAGGAGGCACCTATACTATTGCCTTAGCTGTTGCTTTAAAGAAACTAGGATTTGAAGTGTCATTTCATTCAGATGAGGATCCTAGCATTAGCCAAAGCGAACGTATGAGCTATAAAGAGGCAAAGGTATTAAAAATTCCAACTGGACCAGCGCTGAGCTATCAAGATATTCAAGCTGCAATTCAAAACGGAAAAATGGTGATTGTCTACTACGATACTTTAGAAGGTATTGGAAATCAGTCGCTCATTTATTCTATAGATCAAAATGAAATCTGCTTTTTTGATAGTTTTGATCCGATGTCAGCGGCAGTTTTTGAAAAGCAGCGTCAAGTAGAGGGGATTTGCCGTCAGGCTATTGTGATTGATGATCGTAATTTTCAGATGCATTCATCCAAAATGAATTAGATAAAAAGAGCCAGTAGAGTGCTGGCTCATATTGAAGTTATTTTTGTTGATATTCTTGAATTATTTCTAAAGCAGCACGAAAAGCTTCTTGTGTAGCAGGGGCGCCGCAATATGGCAGGCTGTGCAATAGAGTTTCTTGAATCTCTTCAACTGTACAACCATTGTTGAGTGCACCACGAACATGGCCTTTGAGTTCGGTTGGTGATTTTAGTGCCGTGAGCATTGCCAAAGTAATTAATGAGCGATATTTACGAGGTAGCACACCTTCACGTTGCCAAGTCGATCCCCATGCATGCTCGTTAATCCAGTCTTGCACAGGCTGGGTAAAGGGTACGGTATTTTCTTGTGCACGCTTTACAAAAGCTTCTCCCATCACTTCTGTGCGAACTTTTAATCCATTTTCGTAATCTTGCTTAGACATTAATTTCTCCTAAAAATAAAAGCGTCGATTGACGCTTTTATAGCTGTTTATTAATTAATGCGAATCAAAAATGATTGCAATAGTGAATTAGTGGAGGCATCAGTCACTAAATTTGATGAGGGTTCGACAAAGGAAGATCTTTATTTAAATCTTCATCAAACACATCTGTAAGCATGCTATCGAATCGAATTGCGTTGTATTGCAATAATTGTTGAGCTTCGCTTTCAGAAATAAAGCCTTCTTTTATCGCTTGTGCAATATTCTCTTCGAAAGTCAGTCCTGTAAATTTGCCTTTAGATTCAGCTTTTTTAAACTTATCCCAAAGCGGTTCAAGCGTTCGCAGAATTTGGAAAGTATGCTCTAAACGACCAGTTACATCATCGGCTTTGGTTGAATAAAATACGTGATGTTTAAGCTGTTCTCTGAAAGGGTGCTCTTGCATCATAAGTTCAGCGACTTGTTGTTTTAATTCATCATCTGGTTTTGAAATGACACGACCAAAAGGGAAACAGATCCATTTTACAAATGCTGCTGGAAGTTTGGCTGGGAAGTTTTCAAATAATCCCCAAAATGCTTCCTGAATATTCAAGAAAGCTTTTTGTAGCGCTAATTTAGCGTGAAGTTGTTCAGCTTCAGTTTTTTGTCCAGCTTCATAAAATTTTAAAATCGCAGTAGAAATAAAGAGGTGCGCGTGAATATCTGCCAAGCGGCCTGATAACATTTCTTTGCGTTTTAGATCTCCTGCAAGTAAGCCAAGTGACATATCTGAAACAAGTGCGAAGTTGGCACTAAAACGATTAATCGTTTTATAGTAACTTGCAGTGAATTGATCTGCTGACTGAGGCGCATCGCTTGAGCCACCTGTCCAACCGTAGGCAAATGATCTAGCACCGCGATTAAAGGTATAGGCTAAATGTTTAAATAACAAATCATCGAATTTTTTGACTGAGTTATTTTTATCTTCAGATTGAAGGAGTTGTAACTCTTCAAATAGATAAGGATGACAACGCATTGAGCCCTGACCAAAAATCATCAATGAACGGGTCAAAATATTTGCGCCTTCTACTGTAATAGCAATCGGAATCGCTTGATAGGTAAGTGCAAGGAAATTACGTGGTCCAAGTTGAATAGCACGTCCTCCAGCAATATCCATTCCGTGATTGACAACTTTACGCATCGTTTCAGTTGCATAATATTTTGCCATAGCAGTCATCACAGCAGGTGTTCCACCTTGGTTTAGGCCACATGTCACTAAATAACGGAATGCTTCAAGCATATAGGCATCGCTGGCAATTTCACTAGTTGCTTCTTGTACGCCTTCAAATTTACCGACAGAAATATTAAATTGCTGGCGAATTTTTGCAAAAGCACCAACGGTTAAATAGCTCATTTCACCTGCGGCTGTGGCTAGAGCTGGAAGGGAAATACCACGACCAACACCTAAGCACTCCATGAGCATACGCCAGCCTTTACCAGCATTTTCTTGACCACCAATAATCCAGTCAATAGGAATAAAAATATCTTCTCCTTCTACTGTTCCATTCATAAATGGTGAACCAGGATAATGTCGTGCTCCAATTTTCACACCTGTATGACTTGCAGGAATTAAAGCACAAGTAATACCGTATTCTGTTTTGTTTTTATCTCCGAGTAGGCCTTCTGGGTCATAAAGTTTAAATGCTAAGCCAACAACGGTGGCAATTGGTGCGAGCGTAATCCAGCGTTTAGAGAAATTCATTCTTAGCCCAAGAACTTGAGCACCTTCATATTCGCCGTAGCAAACAACACCCGAATCTGGAATCGCGCCTGCATCTGAACCTGCTTCTGGACTGGTTAAACCAAAGCATGGGATCTCTTCACCTTTAGCAAGGCCCGGTAAATACTGCTGTTTTTGTGCATCTGTACCGTAGTGCATGAGTAGCTCACCCGGACCTAATGAGTTTGGAACCATACAACTCACAGCTGTGGTGAGTGAGCGGGAAGCAATTTTGCTCATAATACGACTTTGGGCAAATGAGCTAAATTCTTTGCCGCCAAAGGATTTTGGAATAATGAGTCCTAAAAAACCCTTATCTTTAATAAATTGCCAAACTTCTGGTGGTAGATCTTTTAAGTGATGATGAATTTCCCATTCATCTAGCATGCTACAAAGGAGCTCAACTTCATTGTCGATAAAACTTTGTTCTTCTGCTGACAAGGTTGGGTAGGGATATTTTTCAAATTGTGACCAATCGGGTGCCCCCATAAATAATTCTTTTTCCCACCAACTGGTACCTGCCTCTAAAGCCTCTTGTTCAGTCGTACTGATGCTCGGCATTGAGTTTGCTAATGTTTTATATGCAGGTTGAGTAATCAGATTAAAGCGTAATGGTGCAAATAAAATAATGATACTAAGGGCAATAAGGGGAATACCTAAAAGGAGAGCCCATGGCGTTAATATGAGTGCAGTAAGTATGGCTACAGCAATCGTAATAACACTACCAATGGTTCTGTTTAGATTAAAAAAGAAAATTGCCCATATTGCAAAAAGCTGAATGACAACGCTTAAAACAAAGAGTAGGAAAATCATACTTGCTCCTTGCTAGATAAGCCCTCAAGTTAGAAGTTACAAAAAAGCGAGGAGAGATTTAAGGCTTAACTAGCTAATTTTTAATGCTGTTTAAATTTAATTTTTTATGTCGCAATTGATGTATATGCTAGAGCAGGGATATATCGTACTTTTAGGTATAAGATATTTTTAAGTGAAAGTGTAATGGGTTGTTTTATCGATTTGTCAAGAAATGTTATTGATTTTCTTATACAAATAAAAAGCCCTCTGAAGTAGAGGGCTTTTATAGATATTTAAATTTTAAGCTTCGACAACTTGAACAGCGATTTTTTTAGCTGGATCTACTTTGCGACGAACTTCCGGTACTGGTTCACCGTGGTATTGACGATCAGCAAAGTAACTTGAACGAACCATTGGTGCAGACCAAATATTTCTAAAACCAAGTTTACGGCCATGCTCTGCATAACGTTCGAACTCTTCTGGCGTTACAAAGCGGTCAATTGGCGCGTGTTGTTTAGAAGGTTGTAAGTATTGACCAATAGTCACATAGTCAACATCATGAGCACGCAAGTCATCAAGCAATGCAATAACTTCTTCTTCAGTTTCACCGATACCCACCATCAAACCGCATTTTGTTGGGATGTCAGGACAATATTCTTTAAACATTTTTAATAAGTTTAAAGAATGTTGATAGTCTGAACCTGGACGCATTGCTTTATATAGACGTGGCACAGTCTCAATGTTGTGGTTAAATACGTCTGGCGGACATTCAGTCATAATGCGTAAAGCAATGTCCATACGTCCACGGAAATCTGGTACTAAAATCTCAAGCAATGTATTTGGGCTTAGTGCACGAGCTTCTTTAATACAGTCCACAAAGTGTTGTGCACCGCCGTCAAGTAAGTCATCACGGTCAACCGAAGTAATTACCGCATATTTGAGCTTAAGATTAGCAATTGTCTCTGCCATGTGACGAGGTTCATCTGCATCGAGTGCATTTGGACGACCATGTGCTACATCACAGAAAGGGCAACGACGTGTACAAATATCACCCATGATCATGAATGTTGCTGTACCACCACCAAAACATTCTGGTAGGTTTGGACAAGCAGCTTCTTCACAAACGGTATGGAGTTTTTGAGCACGTAAAGTGGTTTTAATACGCTGAACTTCTTCTGGTGCCGTCATCTTGACACGAATCCAGTCAGGTTTACGCGGCACTTCAACCGTAGGTACAACTTTTACAGGAATTCTTGCGACTTTTTCTGCGCCACGAAGTTTTACACCCTGTTCAGGTTTACGGTGTTCTGACATATTTAACTTTTCCACTCGTTTATAGAGACATTGACATTGTATTATAGCGAACTTCTGCAGTTAATAGCGGAAAATAACTATTCATATAATAAATGTGGTTATTCAGAAATATAGGGTTGAGAAATACATAAATTCACCGCATATTAGCCATAATTTATTATAAAATATGGTCATTCAAGTGAGGAAGGAGCTTTCAATGCCACGTAAAAAAGAGGTCGTTAGTGGGAATTTCGTTAAATACGATGCGGTAGTTCTCGGTTCTGGACCTGCAGGTGAAGGCGCGGCAATGAAGCTTGCAAAAGCGGGTAAGCGTGTTGCAATTGTAGATGTGCGTGATCAACTGGGTGGTAACTGTGCACACGTTGGTACCATTCCAAGTAAAGCATTACGTCAAACAGTTTCTAGTATTATTCGCTATCAGCGCGATCCAATGTTTCAAAAAGTAGGTGAATGGAAACAGTTCACCATGAAACAGGTTTTGCGTAATGCACACAAAGTAATTCAACAACAGGTTGATACGCATACACGTTTTTACGATCGCAATAAAATCGGTGTATTCCACGGCCGTGCATATATTCAAGATAAAAATACAGTTTTAGTTTTTAGCCATGAAGGCATTAAAGAAACAATTATCTGTAAGCAAATTGTGATTGCTACAGGTAGTCGTCCTTATCATCCGCAAGGTTTAGACTTTGATCATCCTCGCGTATTCGATTCGGACAAAATCCTTGATCTTGATTATTCAATTCAAAAAATCATTATTTACGGCGCAGGTGTTATTGGCTGTGAATATGCCTCAATCTTTATTGGTCTAGATCATAAAGTTGACTTGATTAATACTCAGCAAAAATTATTAAGTTATCTAGATGATGAAATTGCTGATGCTTTGTCTTATCACTTACGTGAACAAGGTGTATTGATTCGTCACAATGAGCAAATGGATCATCTTGAAACGTTTGATGACCATGTTGTACTGCATTTACAAAGTGGTAAAAAGATTAAAGCCGATGCGATTCTTTGGTGTAACGGCCGTTCAGGTAACACAGAAGGCTTAGGTCTTGAGAATGTTGGGTTAGTACCAAATAACCGTGGTCAACTTTCAGTAAATGATCAATACCAAACTGAAGTTGAAAATATTTATGCTGCTGGTGACGTGATTGGTTGGCCATCACTTGCTTCTGCTGCTTATGACCAAGGGCGCTGTGCTGGCGCAAACATGAGTGGTGAAGATGCGAAGCCAGTACGTGATATCCCAACAGGTATCTATACCATTCCAGAAATCTCATCAATTGGTAAAAATGAACAGGAACTAACGGAAGAGAAAATTCCGTATGAAGTAGGTCAAGCTTCTTTCCGTCATTTGGCTCGTGCGCAAATTACTGGTGATACAGTGGGTGAGTTAAAAATTCTTTTCCACCGCGACACTATGGAAATTTTAGGTATTCATTGTTTTGGTAATAACGCTGCCGAAATTATCCACATTGGGCAAGCAGTTATGCACAGCCCAAACAATACTCTGAAATATTTTGTTGAAACAACGTTTAACTATCCAACAATGGCAGAAGCATATCGTGTAGCTGCGCTTAATGGTATGAATCGTTTGTTTTGATTTTAAATAAGTTTTCCATAAAAAAGCCCGCAAACTTGCGGGCTTTTTTATTTTCATTAGACCATAGGTTTTTTATATTTTTATGACAATTTGCAGTATGCGTCTGGCTGTCTATATCTCTAGTGGGCACAAAATGCTTGATTGAAATATACAAATAAATCAGGAGTTTGTTTCCATAAAATGATTGAACATGCCAGCAGAGTAATCACGAGCAAAGTCATAATTGTTTTCAAAAGTAAGGCATTATGCGTCATGAATAACAGCCTCCTCATTTACAAAGAAATGTACGATTACCCCTAATATACTCAAAGCTATTGAACATAGCCAAATCGCATTGTAATTACCTGTTAAGTCATGGTTAACACCGCCAAGCCAACCGCCAAAGAAAGAACCGACTTGATGGGTGAAAAACACAATACCACTTAACATTGAAAGGTATTTAACACCGAACATATTCGCTACAATGCCGTTGGTAAGTGGAACTGTAGAGAGCCATAAAAGTCCCATAATGACGCCAAAAGCATATACCGTATAAGTGCTTAGAGGTAATAATAAAAAGGCGATGATTGCGATGCCACGGCTACCGTAAAGTGCCATCAATAATTTAGGTTTTGAGAAACGATCTCCTAACCAACCAGCACCATAAGTCCCCACAATATTAAATAGTCCAACTAGTGCCAGAAACACAGTGCCTGTAGCTGCATCAAAGCCGTGATCGATTAAATAGCCCGGCAGATGAACACCTAAAAAGACCACCTGAAATCCACACACTAAAAAGCCTAAAGCTAACCACCAGAACGGCTTATGTTTTCTAGCAATATTCAGTACTTGTTTAAATGTGAGTTGAGGTTGAACAATTGCTTTTAGCGTTTGATTGCTTGGTCCTTTTAGCATCCATGCTAGGGGAATGATAAACGCAATTAACAGCGCACTCACCATTAAAGCTGACGACCATCCTACCGTTTTAAGCAAGAGAAGGGTGGAAGGTAGCATAATAAACTGACCAAAAGAGCCTGCTGCACTGGCAATACCCATTGCCATACTTCTTTTTTCTGGAGGGGCAGCTCGGCCTACTGCACTCAGTAAAACCGTAAAAGAGGTTGCTGATAAAGCTAAACCAATAATAAGACCTAAGCTTAAATTCAAAATGAGTACACTTGAACTAAAAGCCATTAAAAGTAGGCCTAGGGTATAAAGTAAGCCACCAACAGCAACTACAACTTTACTGCCATATTTATCTGCAATTGCACCGGTAAAAGGCTGAACAGCTCCCCAGATCAGGTTCTGCATGGCTATCGCAAGACTAAAAACATGCTGTCCCCAGCCAAATTCATGGCTCATGGGTACAAGGTAGAGACCGAAACCATGACGGACACCTAATGAAAGGGCCAAAATAATTGCACTGCCAATCAGCATATAGATGAGGGACTGAGAAAATTGGTTGCCAGTTTTAGTCATGATTAATGGAAAATTATAATAATGATGATTTATTGTAGAAGATATATCGAAAAATATCGATATAGTTAGAGGGAATATTTAAGAAGAATTAAAAAGTTCTTAAGGATCGTATTTTATGAGAAGGAAATTAAAGAAGCAGACACCATTTTGATCTCTGCTTCTTGTAGAAATTATGCTGCGGAATTACGTTCAAGTAATGCTTGTTCAAAAAGTACTTGTTCTTTTTCTTTATGTTCAGTCGTGAAGCGAATTAGAATTACGCTACAGCCAGCGATTATAACCAACCCACCTAAAATAAATAGACAAGTTTGAATATCGAGTACACCTTTTAATAAGAAACCAGCTGCAACTGCACCAACATTACCACCTGCACCAATAATGCCTGCAACACCACCTAATGCATTACGATCAATAAATGGTACAAGAGCATATGTCGCGCCACAAGCCATGTGAGTAAACAGGGCAAAAATCGTCATAGAAATAATTGCAAGAGCTATCACATTCATTTGAGAGAAAAGAATTAAGAATAAACCTTCACCTAAAATCATGAGTACTAGTACTTTAGTACGGCCATCTAAACCTTTTTTGAGTGCGACTTTATCGGAAATAATACCGCCAAGTGCACGAGCAAAGAGTGCAAGAAGACCAAATATCCCCGCGGTTAAACCAGCAGTTTTTAAATCCATTTTGAAGTGATCAACATAGTACATTGCTGCAACGTTATGGATAAAAATTTCAATACCGAAACATGCACCGTAAGCCACAAATAAAATCCAGACACGGTAGTTACGAGCAGCTTGCATCAAAATTGCCATGCCACCTTTTTTACCACTGCCAACTTCAATACCTTGTGCGCGGACTTCTTTGAAGTTTCCTTGAGGACAGTCTTGGGTGAGTTTCCAATAAAGAATACCAACAATGACCATCATTACGCCTGGTACGATTAATGCAACACGCCAACACATAGTTTGTTCGACACCGAACATGACAATTGCACTAAGTAATAAAGGCATTAGAGCTTGGGTTGCACCGCCACCAGCATTACCCCAACCAGCTGCTGCCGCATTTGCTGTACCTACAACATTAGGTGCAAACATAACGCTTGTATGATATTGCGTAATAACAAAGCTTGCGCCAATTGCACCAATCAGTAAGCGGAAGAATAAAAAAGACTCATAACTGTTAGCAGCAGCAACGCCAAATACAGGAATACTGCCAAGCAAGAGAAGGGCTGTATAGGTAATCCTCGGGCCATATTTATCACAAAGCGGACCGACAACGAGTCTTACTAAAATCGTAATTGCAACGGCGGCAATATTGATATTGGCAATTTGATCTTTGGTTAAGCCGAACTCACCTTTAATAACCGGCATGAGTGGTGCGCAAGCAAACCATGCGAAGAAGCACACAAAGAATGCGAGCCAAGTCATGTGGAAAGCGCGCATTGCAGGAGTAGAAAAGCTAAATAATTTTATTTCAGTTGCTTTTTTTGCATCTAGATTGATATTTGAAGACATACGCCGTCCCTCTGAACTGAACGAAATTTTAATTTGCATGGCAATTTATTGCCTATCTGCAGACCGATCAGAGCGGACATCGTTGGCCGTCTTGGTTTATTCATTGAATCATCGTTGACTCATCATGCTGTAAATAAAGCAAGGGTCGTGCCAAAAAATTATTTTTACTAAAAAGGAAAAATTACTTTCTAATTCTATTGGGTTAGTTTATTAAAAATAAAATTAATTAAAAAATAGAAATAAATCAGTAAATGCTCATAAGAGAGGAATACGGTAAATTTTTTCTATCGGCTTTATAAAAGTGCTCATTTTTTTAGCATTTTGATTTAAAAAGAAGCAAAATGTAAAAAAAAGAAAGCTATAAAAACATGCATAAGTTTTTATAGCTTTGGGTGACACAAAAATTAGAAGCGGTAACCGACACCAACATATGTAATGAGGGGGTCAATATCAATTTTGGTATTCGCTTTAATTAGCTCTTTACCTGTATTTTGGTCAGTCACATAGATTTTTGCTTCATTATTCATTTTGGAATATGAAACTGAACCAACAGCAAACCAGTTTGGGTTGAAGTCATAAGATGCACCTAAAGTCACAATAGGGGCAAAAGTATCGGTTGCTTCTAGTTTAACGATAGGGTTTGCTGATGATGTTTTTCGATCTAATGCTGCACCTGCTTTACCATCATGGATATTCTGGATCATGTGACCCGCTTGAATTAAATCGGCCTCAATACCGGGATTCATTTTTAAATCATTAAAGTATGCATACATCACGCCAGCCCCGATATAAGGACGGAACTTATTTACCCCTGATTTACCAAATTGATAATGTAGTTCAACGGCTGGTAACCATGCACGAGCAGTCGCAGCCTTACCCCCCCTGAGAAAGATCAGTAATATGCAGGTCTTGTTTTAAAGGAATATCTCCACCTGCCTTGGAAATTCCATCTCCTATGATTCCTCCAATCGAAGATCCATCTTTTAGTGGAGTCGCTTTTCCAGAAAGGGGAGCGTAAATATTACCTTTTCCATTAATATCTACTTTAGGAGGAATACCACCTTTAATTTCTAAAGATAAATTGTCCGTAAAGTTGTAATTAAACATAAGACCAACAGTATCAACATCAGCAGCTTCTAAGCCAGAACCTTGTTGTTGCCATTGAGAAAGACCATTAACTTCTGCTGTACCTGCAAGTGATGAGGGAAGAGTGTCTGTAAACTTATCAAGAAGGCTAATAGTGCTATACCAGAATTTTCCTGAAGTTTTACTTTGGTCGATTGCATCTAAAACGGCTTTTGTAGATACATCTCCAACTTTAGATGTTGTACCTTCTGCAACGCTAGTATTGATATTGACAGGGTTTCCTGAGCCTTGAGGCATAGCATGGAGCCAACCAGCAGAGACAGAAAAACGTTTGAAGCCATCGCCATCTTTAAAACTAAAATATGGTGAAGCGGCATAAGTGAATGTTGGCAGAGCAAAAAAGGCAACTGTCATACAAAATAATGACTTTTTCATCATAAAAGGACTCCATGTCCGAGCATTTGTTTACTGATTTTTATTGAGCTCACCATAACGCGTTTTATTGAAATAATTGTGTATTAAAAATTAATAATTGTAATTTTTTTGAAATATTTGTTTATATTTAGAAAGATTTATTAATAAAAAGTACATAATAAATAATAAAAGACTACACAAAGTAGCCTTTTATTTAAGTTTTTTAAATTATTGGTTGAAGCGAGATAAGTCTTCTTCAGGACGAGCAGTTAAGACTTCAATGCCTGTTTGGGTGACTAAAATAGTATGTTCATACTGAGCTGAAAGTTTATGGTCTTTGGTTACGACAGTCCATTTGTCACCTAACAATTTAGTTTGCCATACGCCAGCATTTACCATAGGTTCAATCGTAAAAGTCATACCTGCTTCTAAACGCATACCTGTACCAGCTTGACCATAATGGAGTACTTGAGGTTCATCATGGAAAACAGTTCCAATACCGTGACCACAATATTCGCGTACTACACTAAAACGTTCTGATTCGACATACTTTTGGATTGCGTGGCCGATATCACCTAAATATGAACCATCTCTAACAGTTGCCATCCCACGATACATCGCTTCTTGAGCAACTTTGCATAGACGGTTGGCTAAAATAGAAGTTTCACCACCAACGACATACATCATGTTGGTATCGCCGTGATAACCATCTTTAATGACAGTAACGTCAATATTAAGGATGTCACCATTTTTTAAAATTTTATTTTCAGAGGGAATACCATGACAGACAACATGGTTAACCGAAGTACAAATAGAGTGTTGAAAAGCAGGGCGCCCAGGAGCTCCACCATAGCCTACACATGCAGGAATAGCATGTTGCACATTTTCAATGTGATTACGACAAATGGTATCAAGTTCAAGTGTACTTACACCTGCCTTAATATGGGGCTTGATCATCTCTAGAACTTCAGCCGCCAGTCGTCCTGCAATGCGCATTTTTTCAATTTCATCTGGAGTTTTGATTAATCGACGTGGAGCTGTATAAGTACTGTTCATGATCTCTAAAAACTTTTGGTAATTTACAAGTGTCTATGGTATAAATAGCCGCCCATTTTATCAAATGCTTTTCGTGAATATCTTTTACGAACAATTTTGATAGATGGAGTAAAAAATCCGCACATATATCGTCACATTACTCTGGGTGCCCGTAAAAAGGTGGAGAATGCGGATATATGGAGGCCTAACCCAACTTTTAAGGTAAAGAAAATGGCAGATTACAACGTAAGCATGCGCGACCTTCTTCAAGCAGGTGCGCACTTTGGTCACCAAACTCGTTTCTGGAACCCAAAAATGCGTCAATACATTTTTGGCGCGCGCAACAAAATTCACATCATCAACCTTGAGCACACTGTTCCTGCGTTAAATGATGCTTTGAACTTCGCTAACCAATTAGCAAGCAAAAAGAACAAAGTTTTGTTCGTTGGTACAAAACGTGCTGCTTCTAACATCATCCGTGAACAAGCTCAACGCGCTGGTCAACCATATGTAGATCACCGTTGGTTAGGTGGTATGTTGACGAACTGGAAAACACTTCGCCAATCTATCAACCGTTTAAAAGATCTTCAAACTCAATCTCAAGATGGTACTTTTGCTAAGCTTACTAAACGTGAAGCTTTAGAACGTGCTCGTGAGATGGAAAAACTTGAGCGCTCTTTAGGCGGCGTTAAAAACATGGGTGGTTTACCTGACGCATTATTTGTAATCGACGTTGATCACGAAGCGATTGCAATCAAAGAAGCGAAGAACTTAGGTATTCCTGTTATCGGTATCGTTGATACAAACTCTAACCCAGACAACGTTGATTACGTTATTCCTGGTAACGACGATGCGATCCGTGCAGTAACTCTATATGCTTCAGCTATGGCTGACGCAATTCTTGCTGGTAAAGAATACGCTCAATCTCAAGCGAACGCTCAAGCAAAAGGCGATGACGCTGCGAAAGACGCTTCTGAGGCTTAATGCGTTTTGACGCAGGCTTGTCATTTTTGCGACATGTAATGGTGGCAAATTAAGCGTCGAGAGTGCAAACGGCCCAGAGTTTCTTTGGGCCGTTTTTGTTGAAAAGATTTATTTTCTACCGATTTTAGGAGATCAACATGACTGCAATTACTGCAAGCATGGTAAAAGAATTACGTGACCGTACTGGTCTTGCAATGATGGAATGCAAAAAAGCATTAACAGAAGCGAACGGTGACATCGAGCTTGCTATTGATAACCTTCGTAAATCTGGTCAAGCTAAAGCTGCTAAAAAAGCTGGTAACATTGCTGCTGACGGTGCAATCACAATCGTTCAAGAAGGCAACAAAGCAATTTTAGTTGAAGTTAACTGTCAAACTGACTTCGTTGCTAAAGACGAAAACTTCTCTAACTTCTCAAAAGCTGTTGCTACTGCCGCTTTAGCTGCTGGTGAAACTGATGCTGCTAAAATCGCTGAATTAAAATTAGCAGACGGTCAATCAGTTGAAGAAGCTCGTATTGCACTTGTTCAAAAAATCGGTGAAAACATCCAAGTTCGTCGTGCGAAAATCGTTGAAGGCGAAAACTTGGCTATCTACAAACACGGTTTAAAAATCGGTGTTGTAGTTTCTTATACTGGTGATGCTGATACTGGTAAAGGTATTGCAATGCACGTTGCTGCATTCAACCCAGTAGCTGTAAATGCTGAAGCTGTTCCTGCTGACCTTATCGCTAAAGAAAAAGAAATTGCTGAAGCGAAAGCGTTAGAATCTGGTAAGCCAGCTAACATCGTTGAGAAAATGGTAACTGGTTCAGTTGATAAATACTTGAACGAAGTTGCTCTTGATCGTCAAATGTATGTAATCGACAACGACAAGAAAGTTGCTGATGTATTAAAAGCAACTGGTACTACTGTTGCTGAATTCGTACGTTTCGAAGTTGGTGAAGGTATTGAGAAGAAAGCAGAACTTAGCTTCGCTGAAGAAGTTGCTGCTGCTCAAGCTGCTGCGAAGTAATTCGTATCACAATAAAAAAAGCCCCATTGGGGCTTTTTTTATCTCAGTTAAAATAAGGGTATACAATGACAAATAAAAAAAATCTCAGTATTGCTGGTGTGATTATTTTATTGATTGCTGCGTATTTTGGTCTAGATT
Source organism: Acinetobacter sp. AOR18_HL (assembly GCF_027855145.1). Lineage (NCBI taxonomy): Bacteria > Pseudomonadati > Pseudomonadota > Gammaproteobacteria > Moraxellales > Moraxellaceae > Acinetobacter > Acinetobacter sp. AOR18_HL. The sequence continues at coordinate 90,510 of NZ_JAKTIG010000023.1, read as the reverse complement.
TATCTGGGCATAAGCAAAGTCAATCACCCTCATCAACTATACCCGCAGCTCAGCGTAATGAAACTACATTTTTAAATAATGGGGTGGACACTGTAAAAGCTGCTTATGAGCAGAGACAAAGTAATGTTCAAGTGCAGGGAAGAGGTCGAGTCAAAACAATTTTAAGAGATGATAATGATGGGTCAAGACACCAGAAATTCATTCTAGTATTAAAAAATGGTCTTTCAATTTTGGTTGCACATAATATCGATTTGGCACCTAAAATTTCTAATCTAAATAAAGGTGACATCGTTGAGTTTTATGGCGAATATGAGTACAACCCAAAAGGTGGTGTACTACATTGGACTCATCACGATCCACAAGGTCGTCATGAAGGTGGATGGCTTAAACATGACGGACAGATCTATCAATAAAGCTCACGTGAACGTTTAATCAGATTATTTTCATAGAGCAATTTTGTTCTATTCAGTTTATTAAAACATGCTATGGTTTTTTTATTGAATAGATGAGACGTATTTATGCAGCGGGAGCAAGCCGATTATCTGCATGTGCGAGAGTTGGGCGGTTTAGAGTTATTAAAAGCACATTATCACCAAACACAATTTTCAAAGCATACTCATGAAGGGTACTGTATTGGTGTGATTGAAGAGGGAGCACAGTCTTTTTTTAGGACGGGACAGCTGCATGTAGCTCCTAAAGGCGACATTATTTTAGTAAACGCTGACGAAATTCATACTGGTTCATCGGCTGTTGAGTCAGGGTGGCGTTATCGAGCGATCTATCCAACACCTGAAATGTTAGCAGAAGTTAGTCAAGATTTTTTTGAAAACCCACATGGAGCACCATGGTTTCCTCAAGCTGTGATTCGCGACCTAGGTTTGGCTCAACAGCTTTGCTTACTTTTTGATTTATTAGAACAAAAAGATAATTTTCTACTCAAAGAAACGATGTATTTAACAACGTTAGCTTGTCTTATGAAGAGACATGGTAAATCAAATCATACTTTTTGTGAGTTACCAGAAGCATATTCAAAAATATTAAGAGTTAAAGAATTACTCGTAGAAATGCCTGAAACAAACTTTTCTTTACAAGATTTGGCTGACATGGTCGGCTTGAGCGCTTGGCATTTCTTAAGGCAATTTAAAAAATATGTAGGTCTGCCACCTCACGCTTGGCTTGTACAAGCACGTTTACAAAAAGCAAGACAGTTATTAAAACAGGGGGACCAAATTGCCATGGTGGCACAACAATGTGGTTTTTCTGACCAAAGCCATTTTAACCGTCACTTTAAAAAAGCAATGGGCGTCACACCCACTCAATATGTAGCAAGTTTGAACATATAAATAAATTAGTTTTAAAGCAATTTTATCCAATATAAGTCGGCACTCATCAAGCATGGTATAGAGATGTTTCTTATATTGGATTTTATATATGAATATTCAGCTTAATCAGCCGGTTGGGTTTTCAAAAAATAAGCCATCCTATTTATTTTTACGTGGTGTAATGGATATTTTGCCCTTATCAATTTCTGTTATTCCGTGGGCAATCTTAGCGGGATCTATGGCAATTCATGCAGGATTATCTTTCTATAAAGCATTAGCAATGTCTGGACTCGTCTTTGCTGGAGCTGCTCAGTTGGTTAGTTTAAGCATGGCTATGGAAGGTGCTTCTGTTTTTACAATTTATTTGACTATTTTCTTTTTAACGGCTCAGCATTTTATTTATGCATTAACTTTAAGAAATGACATTTCTATTTTGTCTTTACCTAAACGATTGAGTTTAGGCTTTTTATTAACAGATGAATTGTTTGCGGTGAGTGCTCCATTTGAAAAAAGAAGTTCGGAATATCTGTTGGGAGCCGGTTTATGTTTTTATTTATTTTGGGTTGCTTTTAGTTTGGTGGGAATACTGCTGGCGACAGTGATACCTGATCTTTTAAATTACCATTTGGATTTTTCGATTGTTGCTATTTTTATTGCCATGATTGTGCCGTTATGTAAAGGATTTCCAGTCATAGTTGGTGTGCTAACAACTTGTTTAAGTGGGTTTTTATTTAAATTTTATCAAATTGAGGGTGCGATTTTACTTTCAGGATTAATGGGAATGTTAATTGCTGTTTTAACTGAAAAAATAGGTAAGGAGCAATAATATGTCTTGGTTTATGATTTTAGGCTTGGCAGCAATCGTCTTTTTTAATCGCTATTATTTTTTAGAACCTCAAGTAAAAATTAAACTGCCGCTTATTCTGAATAAGATGCTTAACTATTCTGCACCTTGTTTGTTAACTGCAATTTGTATTCCAGTTATTTTTTTCGATGGTAATCATTTAAGAGGCGTGATAAATAATCCTTATATTTATGCAGCAATCTTTTGTATTGTAATCGCTATGTACCTAAAAAAAGTTCTTTTAAGTGTGATAGCAAGTTTAGGATTTTTTTATTTTATAAATTTTCTAATAAATTACTAACATGCAAAAGCTGAATCGAAAGGATTCAGCTTTAATTTAATCTTTAAGCAGGAGCTTGTTGTTGTCTGCTTTTCCATTTAGGTAAAATTTTTGAGAGATAAGCATCCATACACCAAACTGGTCCAATTAGTAGGAATTGTAAATCTTTAAAGAACGAAGGTTTTTTGCCTTCGACTTTATGTCCGTAAAATTGTCCAACCCAAGCAATCACAAAAATAGCGATATAAAACCCGACTCCTACAGGTAGGGTATAAATGAGCCATGCCATAACAACAAGTAAAGCAGCCATTGCCACAGCAAGTACAAGATCTAAACGTGCATAAAATACTAAGGTCAACACAAGTAATAAAGCAGTAAGCAATGTGCTGAAATGTGCAATGATTCCAATAATAGAAAATAAAATGGCGGGAACGCAAAGCCAGTGAATTTGTTTATTGGTTGGATTTTGATGACTTTCGCTATATTCATCAAACCATTCAGTAATGGATTTCATTAGTAGCACACTCCTTGTTTTAACTTTGATTTATTTTTTTTGAGTATATTTTAGCCTGTTCTTGAGGATCTCGACAAGAAACTAACACTATTCAACTATAGGGAGCGTTGTATTAAAAAAACTAAGAAAGGGCAAATGAAAAAATAAAGCGAGTGTGATTGACAAGGTGGACAATTCGACCACAAGAATGGGGCTATTTTTCATAATATTTTTTCTGTGTTGCTAGATGATGAAATCATCTAAAAAAGCGTAATTTTGAGATTGATGGGAAAATTGTATGAAAAAGCTCTACTCATCTACTCTAAAAACGCCATAAATAGCCTTTATTTTGGAAAAATGGTACTAGGGTAGCGCAAATTTAAAAAAGACGCTCTAAACGCAAATTAGACGTAAAATTAACTGGTATTAAATAAACATAGTTTTTTGTTTAAAAAATATTCAAATTCAGAGCTGGATAAGGGTCAAAAAAAGAGGATTTTTTAACTTTACGTTAGGAATTATTTTGATAACTTAAAATATAAAAAAGCCGCAGAAAAAATTGCGGCTTTTTACATGAACTCGAGAGGCTATAACTTATGAAGTTGGGCCATCAACACGCTCAATATTTACTTTAGCTGTACCAGCATTGGTAATACCAAGACGTTTAGCTGCACCGTATGATAGGTCAAGTACACGGTTGCCATGGAAAGGACCACGGTCATTTACTTTTACAACCACACTTTTACCATTGTCTTTATTCGTTACTCGAATGTAACAGTTCAACGGTAGGCTACGGTGAGCAGCAGTTAAAGCATTCATGTCGAATGTTTCACCACTTGCAGTTTTACGACCATGGAACTGGCGGCCATACCAAGATGCCATACCAGTTTGGCTAAACTTACGAACAGTGTTTGAAGCTACTGTGTTAAGTTTTTCAATCACTGAAGGCTCATCTTCAGGGATTTCAATTTTTGCTGCGATAGCTTGACGACGGATTTGATCGCCAGAACGTTCAGTGATTGAAAGACTGTTAATGTTAGAAAAACGAGAATTAAAGTTTTGAGTATCTTTACTCAATACACGTGCTGCTAGATTAGGACCATCTACATCACTGTTTAATGATGATGACTGCACCATTTCAGCGTGCAGTGGGGCCATACTTAAACTAGCCGTCAGTGCAAGAACGTATTTCAGCGATAACTGCATTTGTATAAACTCCTGAGAACATGTACTTTTTTCTTTCAGCCATTGACTGAAATTTAAAGTGAACATGCCTTATTATTCACTTTTGCAATTGCTATATTGGGGTGGATAATATTCATCGGTTACGGAGAGTGTCTAGTCTTTAACGAGAAATCTTTACAAAAAGGGCAAAAACTTACAGTTTTAGGTTAAAAAATAATCAATAATGTAACAAGTTATTAAAAATGTATGTATTGTGATCTATTTAACAAAAATATTTATTGACTTTTACATAAAGTATAAAAAAGCTAGCCTATCGGCTAGCTACTTCGGTGCCTAATAACCATACAGCAGTAGCGTACATACGGCTCTTATTATAAGTCGTAATCACTTGAAAATTCGGGTAAGTTAAATAGTAAATTGGTCCATTATAGTCTTGTAATTGAATAACATTTACCATATCGAGATCATCAATTTTAACTAAAGGATTTAATGGAGAAATACCGAGTGTCTTTAGTGCACCATATGGGAAAGGTTGCGTTAAATCTTTAGCAATAATACTTTCTGGATTTGACCCAGTGTAACGAGCCATAAACCCGATCGGTTGATCGCGTTGCCAACCTTGTTTTGCTAAGTAGTTTGCAATTGATCCAATAGCATCTTCTGCTGAGTTTCTTAAGTCGATATGTCCATTACCGTCATAATCCACCCCATATTTACTAATATTGCTTGGCATAAATTGTGGATAGCCAATCGCACCTGCATAGGAACCTACAATACTATTTGTTGGGTAGCCTTCTTTATAAGTCCATGCAATAAGAGCAGCTAGCTCATCACCAAAATATTCAGCACGGCGAGGGTAGCCAAAAGCAAGGGTAGCTAAAGCATCACGTGTAATAAAAGAACCTTTATTTGCGCCATAACCTGTTTCAACGCCCAAAATACCTAAAATGACAGCTTTAGATACGCCATATTGTTGTTCTGCGCGATTTAATGCATCTGCATATTGATTTTTAAAACGGACACCACGTTGAATTGTGCCTTCAACCAAGAACATAGAACGATAATCATACCAAGGCTTACTTTCACCTGGACGAGTCATAATATTTAGAATGTTTGGTAAATTTTTTGCGCCACTCATGGCTGCATCAACTTGATCGCTACTTAAACCATAAGCATTCATCGTTTTTTGTTTAAAATTTAAATAATCAGGATGTGTTGCAAAATCGTTGGCCTGAGCGAAATGACTTGTACTGATTAAGCCAGTACACAAAGCGAGCATTTTTAAAGTTTTATTTAAGTGTTGAGACAACATATCGTTTTAAAATTCCAGATTATCGATGTGTATGAATGGACATGACTAAACCAAAGGTGGCCATTAAAGTAATAATAGCTGTTCCGCCATAACTCATAAAAGGTAAAGGAACACCTACTACAGGTAAAATACCACTGACCATTCCCGCATTTACAAATACATAAACAAAAAAAGACAAACCAAAGGCGCCAGCAACTAAACGTCCATAGTTATGGAAGCTTTGTAAACCGATCTGGAATGTTCTAAAAATAATCGCAAAATAAAGGATTACTAAAATAAGTACACCGATGAGCCCAAATTCTTCGGAATATGCAGCAATAATAAAGTCAGTATGTCCTTCGGGTAAAAAGTGTAAATGTGATTGGGTGCCTTCAAGGAAACCTTTACCTGAAAAACCACCAGAACCAATTGCAGTTTTAGATTGAATAATATTCCAACCCGTACCGAGTGCATCTGCCTCTGGATCAAGTAAGGTTAAAACCCTTTGGCGTTGATAGTCGTGTAAAAGAAATTCCCACGCAATTGGAATTACGATTGCTGCACATGCGGCAGCTGCACCAATCATTCGCCATGATAGTCCACTTAAAAATAAGACAAATATACCGCTTGCTAATACTAAAAGTGATGTTCCTAAGTCAGGTTGTTCTGCAATCAGTAAAAAGGGAATACCAATTAACATTAATGATAAAACAACTTGTGAAAAACTAGGGGGAAGAGGTTTTCGTGCTAAAAACCATGCAATCATCATCGGCATGCCGATTTTCATGAACTCACTGGGTTGGACACTCCCGAAACCGGGAATATCAATCCAGCGCTGAGCACCCATTCGGACTTCACCGAATACCATAACTGCCACAAGCGAAAATAGGCCGAACAAATAAAAGTATGGGGAAAACGCTTGATAGACCTTAGGCGGAATTTGGGCTAGACCAAACATCACTAAAAAGCCAATACCAAAACTCATGGCTTGTTTACTGACCAGACCTACATCCTGTGCCGAAGCACTATATAGTACGGTTAAACCTAATAGCGCATTTAATAGCAAAAATAGACATAACCACGGGTCAATGTGGAGTTGTTGCCACCTTGATGGTTGCATAGCGGTGCTAAGACCATCTCGAGGAGCTTGGCGTAAAAACTTATATTGTGGGCTAGGAGACATGCGGCGTTAACTAGGTCAATCAGTGCTTGGCGCATGCTAACATAAACCTGATTAATGGCAATGTATATCAATATTTTGCAATAAAAAAACCTAGCTCTCGCTAGGTTTCCGATAGGCTACTTTTTATTAGTTAAAGAATAGACTTTCGTGATATTCAGCCATCGCTTTTAGTTCAGTGCGATTTAAGCTAGGGATCAGTTTATCGATCGCAATATGAACTGCTTTTGTTACAGCTGCCGCACCAATATCAGCTGCTTTACGCTTAATCATGCCAAGGTCTAATGTCTTATTAAAATCAGACATAAAATGTTTAACCATAGCATCTCCAAACTGTTTATACAGTTCAGCCAATGCAGCTTTATTGATATCGTTACCCGCCTTAAGCTCAGTGAAGTTATGCTGAAGATTAGTGACTAAACTAGGATCTAGAGTTACACCTACTTTATATTGACCTTGTGGATCTTTAAATAAGCTTTTTTCAGAGAACTCTACTGACTGTTTAACAACATCGTTTGGCGCTTTGCTTAACAATTGTTTTAAAAGAACAGCGACTGTTGATTTGACATAGCCTGCTAGTTTTTCGGCAGTATCGCGCTTTTCACTTGCAGGGAAGTGCTGAACTAACTGAATTAAGACATTATCAATAATCTCTTCATTAAGTTGTAAAGCAATCTTATCGCGAAGTGGATATAAAGGCTCACTAGAATTTTTGTTCGCAATTCCAGTTTGTATATCGTTCAATAAGCCTTCAGAAGGGGTAAAACCAAAAAACGGCATGGTGTATCCTCAAATTATTCGTTTTATTGTCGTGCCAATCGAATCGGTTTTGGCATCCATGAAAGATCCGATACTCGGCAAGGGTTAATATCAAGTCCGCCGCGACGAGTATAAGTTGCATAAACCATCAGCTTCTCAGGCTGCAAATTTTGCCAAATATCAGCAAAAATCTGCTCGACACACTGTTCGTGAAAGCCGTTATGCTGACGGTACGAGATAATATAAGCTAAAACACTACGATAACAAGGTTTTTTGCCCTTAAAACGGATAAAAACTGTACCCCAATCCGGTTGTCCCGTGACTGGGCAGTTACTTCTTAAAAGATGAGAATACAGTTCAATTTCGACTTCTTCATCAGACGCATCTCGTTTTAAAAGAGTCGCATCTGGATGTTGCTCTAAACGCTCTGGATCTAGGTCATCAATACAAATGCCTTGAGGCTTAGAAATCTCTAAATCATCTACTTGAAATAAGGTTAACTCAACTTTTGTACCTGCCGCAGCAGATAGATCCTTTTCAACCGTTTCAATAAACGACTGTTTAGAGTCAAACTGAGTGAAGTTAAGGCTATTGAAGTAAAGTTTTAATGACTTTGATTCAATCAAATTTGGTGAAGAAGCTGGCAGTGTAATTCTGCCAATAGCAACTTGCGGGATGGCATGAGCGTTTAACCATGAAATTTCAAAAACATGCCACCAATCTTTACCTTGCGTAATACCTTCAATATGCGAGTAAGCTTCACGAGACTGAGCACGAGCAATTGGAAATAAAACATCAGGTTGATAGTTAGTTGGATATTGAGTTTCTTTACCCAATAAAGACTGTTCGACACTCATTCACGCATTCCTGAACCACGAGCAAGTAAATAGTAGGCAATTCCGTAAAGTACAGCACAGCATAATGTCACAATGATTAAAGAGAACGTAACGTTCACATCACTATGACCTAAAATGCCGAAACGGAAAGCGTTAACCATATACACAATAGGATTAATTAAAGTAAGTTTTTGCCAAAAAGGGCCAAGTGCGCTAATGGCATAGAACACACCACCTAAATAGGTTAAAGGTGTAAGGACAAAAGTTGGAATAATAGAAATATCATCAAATGATTTTGCATAGACTGCATTAATGAAGCCGCCTAAGGAAAATAAAACAGATGTAATTAAGACTGTATATATAGTCACAAACCAGTTATGTATAAAAAGGTCTGTAAAGAACATGCTCATTGTTGTCACAATTGCTCCGACCAATACACCACGGCAAATACCACCAATGACATAGCCCCACAAAATAATATGTAGTGGCACAGGACTCATAATCAGTTCTTCAATGCTCTTTTGGAATTTCACACTAAAGAAACTTGAAGATACGTTAGCATAACTGTTGGTAATAACCGCCATCATGATGAGGCCGGGTACGATAAACTGCATGTAGCTCACGCCGCCCATTTGTCCAATGCGCGAACCAACCAAATTACCAAAAATGACAAAGTACAAACTCATCGTGATCGCAGGTGGTAACAAGGTTTGCGGCCAAATACGTAGAAATCGGCGTACTTCTTTACGAACTAGAGTCCAGAGGGCAATTTGCAGTTGGCTAAAATTCATTTTGCCTCTCCTTCAAGATTTTTCTCGACCATTTTGACGAATAGCTCTTCTAGACGGTTCGATTTGTTTCGCATACTACGAACACGAATACCTTGTGATTCTAAAAGCTGGAATAAGTCATTTAATGTATGGGCCTTATCCATTGTCACTTCTAAAGTGCTGCTATCAATTAAGTTGAACTTCACACCAATAATATTTAACTGGAGTGGGGCAATGGGTTCTGCCAAATCGAAAATAAAAGACTCTTCACTCAGCTGGTTTAAGAAACTTTTCATGCTGGTGTCTTCTTTAATGACACCGCGGTCAATGATAGCAATTTGACGACATAACATTTCTGCTTCTTCGAGATAATGTGTAGTCAAAATAATAGAAGTACCACTTTCGTTCATTTCGGTTAGAAAATCCCACATAGAGCGGCGTAATTCAATATCAACACCCGCAGTAGGCTCATCTAAAATAAGAAGTTTAGGCTCATGCATCATAGCACGTGCAATCATGAGTCGGCGCTTCATACCACCTGATAGCATACGTGCTTGTATATTGCGTTTTTCCCAGAGGCCTAGCTTTTCTAAATAATGTTCGGCACGTTTTTCTGCAATCTTTTTATGAATGCCGTAATAGCCAGCTTGGGTGACTAAAATATCGAACGCTTTTTCAAACTGTCCAAAGTTAAATTCTTGAGGGACAACGCCAAGTTGTTGTTTTGCCAAGGATGGATGAGTGTCGAGATTGTGTCCAAAAATCTCAACTGTTCCTTCGGTTTTTTTCGTGAGGGAACTGATAATACCAATGGTTGTTGATTTGCCGGCACCATTTGGGCCTAACAACGCATAAAATTCACCTTCAGGCACAGTGAGGTTAATACCTTTTAACGCCTGAAAACCATTACGATATGTTTTGGACAAATCTCTTAAAACCAAAGCATCAGTCATGAAATTCTCACATTATGAAAGAGGGGTATATTTTGAGCGATAATGATTAATAAACCAAGTAAAATAGTCGGAATTTTATAAAATTGAGATAAATTTATGAAGTTATTATATATAAACTGGTGCGCCCGGCGGGGATCGAACCCACGACCCCAGGCTTCGGAAACCTGTACTCTATCCAACTGAGCTACGAGCGCACATGTGTGGGCCACATCATAGGAAAAAAACACCAATAGGTAAAGCACGAAATAGGTAACAAGTGAGTTTAATGCTTAATTAAACAGCAGCTTGTTGTTTTTTTAGTTGCGTTGTTGAATAAGTTGAATTGAATAATTAATAGAATGAAGCGTATGTGCTAGCTCATTAGGCGGAATACGCGACTCCTGTAAGCTGGTAATCCATTGCATTTGGCACATTTTAAGCTCTTGAAGCGTTTTTATTTGCTCTATTTTCTGAATAAGTGGTTTTGCCATAAGCCCACAATATTGACTCAAGCTTTGCTTCATCAACTGTTGTATCTCTTTAAAAGAGAGCTGTTGAACTGGAATTGATGGCTGGGTAATTTCAGTAGGTGAAAGTTGAAAAGATGATGATTGAGTAACCTGAATTTCTCCAACTATATCGCCACTTTTATTATCATCAATAGTATTTTTTTGATGAGCTTCTATTGGAGTTATGGATGATTGTGGGAAAGATATTTGTTCATTTAATTCTGAATAATTTTCGCCAGAAGGAGCAATGAGTTTTAAGTCGATAAGCTGTTGAATAAGCTCTGGAGATGCAATACGTTTTTTAAATTCGCTACTTAAATTTTGAAAATCCTCGTGATCTATTAATAGTAGTAAACGTCTTTGTTTTGCATTTAAAGTAATGTTGCGTTGTTGAAGCGCGACTCTTCCTAAATTAGTTCGATAAAAACCAGCCATCATTTTTCCCCAAATAAAAAATAAATCAGACTGTCCAATTTTCTTGGTTGAACAGTACTGTTTTTAATAAAATATAAATGGGGTTAACGATAAAACTCAAAAATGACAATATAATGAAGAATTGATGAATATCATCTATTTAAGACTTTAAAATGCGCCTTCTAACGCTTTACGTAAATAGATGTCAAGTTCATCTTGACGTAATAACCATTGAATATAGTCTTTAGGAAGTTCAGCAATTGCTGTGCCTTTATGCTTACCAAAATTAATAGTCGTAGGGATACGTGCTTCTTCAGAAACTCGGTAAAGCTCTTCAATGTCTTGAATATTTAAATGATAGACAATATGCATCAAAATATTAGCAGTCAAAATAATATCCGCATCGGCTCGGTGCGCGCCTTTGAGCAATTCTCGCGCTTTACTGCTGCCTTGAGAAATCATATAGATGAGTGCTGAAATATTATGTGCTTCTGCTTCAGGCCAAGTTTTGCGTGCTAAAGCTAGTGTACAAATCGGTTTGATATGAGAAACATCTACACCACAACGAGCAATCGCAGCAATATCGTAATCAATATTGTGACCAATAATATAAGTTGTAGTTTCTGGCAATTTAAAGTTTTTATAGTGGGGTTGGTTTTCTAAATCTGACTCTAATATATGGTGTACTGCCATAGCCGCGTAAGAGATAGGTGCACCAACCTGATAAAGTTGATCAAACAATTTGCTCTTATCTAAAGTCAGCTTACCTTCGTTAATTTCAATTGGTGCATACGCAATTTCAATAGGCAAACCATTTAGCGTATGTGTTTCTGTATCTAAAATAATGGTTTGCATAACTGGCCCTTTAAACAATCACGAGTAATCAAGAATGTTAACAGTTGGCTATCTACTTTAAAACATTTTCTAAGGAAAGAATTAGATTAAAGTAGGCTACTAGATATTTGGTTGGAAAACAGTTTTATTGATATCTAATGCCACTGTCGTAGGCACTAAAATTAATAGTTATGTGACGGGTAACTGGGACCATGGCACGGTGATGAGCAGTAATGTAGATAATATTGTTGGAAATGTTCAGACTTTACTGATGGCTCAATATGGTTATTGATAGTTAAAGGATTTTTAATGTTTTTCTAAGCTAAAATAAACGCTAGAAAAATTTAAAATATAAGCTTTAAAGCAGCTTTTTATTTGATTTATAAACAATGGCTCATTTTTTATAAAACTTGAGCCATTTTTATTTAAAACTGAGCTAACTTCATTCTGTTTAATTATAAAGTTCATGCTACAATATGCCGCAATCTTAGCACGGCTTAAAAGCCCTAATTTATAGGACCCCCGCTAATGTTTGCCAATATTTCCATTTCTGAATTTGATCCAGAATTAGCTCAAGCAATTGCTTCTGAAGGTGAGCGTCAAGAAGCACATATCGAGTTAATTGCATCTGAAAACTATTGCTCTCCTGCTGTGATGGAAGCGCAAGGATCAAAACTTACGAACAAATATGCAGAAGGTTATCCAGGCAAACGCTATTATGGCGGTTGCGAGTATGTGGATATCATCGAGCAAATGGCGATTGATCGTGCTAAAGAACTTTTTGGTGCAGATTACGCAAACGTTCAACCACACGCTGGTTCACAAGCTAACTCTGCTGTTTATTTAGCGCTTCTTAACCCAGGCGATACTGTTTTAGGTATGAGCTTGGCTCACGGTGGTCACTTGACTCACGGTGCTAAAGTAAGCTTCTCTGGTAAAACTTATAATGCAGTTCAATACGGTTTAAACGCTGAAACTGGCGAGATCGATTACGAAGAAGTTGAACGTTTAGCATTAGAGCACAAGCCGCGTATGATCGTTGCTGGTTTCTCTGCTTATAGCCGTGTTGTAGATTGGCAACGTTTCCGTGACATCGCGGACAAAGTTGGCGCTTACCTTTTTGTTGATATGGCTCACGTTGCAGGTCTTGTAGCTGCTGGCGTATATCCAAACCCAGTTCAAATTGCTGACGTAACTACAACTACGACTCACAAAACACTTCGTGGTCCACGTTCTGGTTTAATCCTTGCGAAAGCGAATGAAGAAATCGAGAAAAAACTTCAATCAGCTGTATTCCCTGGTAACCAAGGCGGTCCATTGATGCATGCGATTGCTGCTAAAGCAATCTGCTTCAAAGAAGCTATGTCTGATGACTTTAAAGCTTACCAACAACAAGTTGTGAAAAATGCTCAAGCTATGGCTGAAGTATTCATCGCTCGTGGTTATGATGTTGTTTCTGGTGGTACAGACAACCACTTGTTCTTGTTATCTTTAATCAAACAAGACGTAACTGGTAAAGATGCAGATGCTTGGTTAGGTGCTGCTCACATTACTGTGAACAAAAACTCAGTTCCAAATGATCCACGTTCTCCATTTGTGACTTCTGGTATCCGTATCGGTACTCCAGCAGTAACAACTCGTGGTTTTGGTGAAGCCGAAGTTCGTGAACTTGCTGGTTGGATCGCTGACGTGATTGACAGCAAAGGTGACGAAAAAGTTATTGCTGAAGTAAAAGCGAAAGTTGAAGCGCTTTGTGCAAAATTCCCTGTATACGCACAATAAGTTGTAAATATAAAAAAAGCGCCATATGGCGCTTTTTTTATGTCACGTTAATTAGTTGAAACAGCCTGCCATCCACCCCCTAATGCGCGGATTAAATCTACACTAGCCATCATTCTACTGCCGTTTAGCTGTGCAGAAAGTTGCTCTTGTTGCAAAATAGTCCGATCTGAGTCAATCACATCAAGATAGCTAATCGCACCTTCTCGATAACGTAAATGAGACAATTGATTTGCATGACGAGAAGAAGAGAGTGCTTGGCTTTGAGCCTGAATTTGCTGATCAAGAATTCTTTGATCTGATAAACCATTTTCAACTTCGCGAAATGCATTCAATACAGTTTGGCGATAGTTTGCAACGCTTTCTTCATAGGCAGCTCGTGCTTGAGCAATTCCAGCCTTACGTTGCCCGCCGTCAAATAATGGCAAAGACAAAATAGTACCTGCCACAGGACCAAGCAAGAATGTACGGCTCGACCATTTACCCAACTCACCTAAACTTGATGATTCATAACCGAGGGCACCAGTTAGGTCCAGTTTTGGGAAGAAAGCAGCACGCGCAATTCCAATACGCGCATTATCTGCTGCCATAGCACGCTCGGCAGCCGCAATGTCAGGTCGTCTTTCAAGTAAAGCCGAAGGTAAACCTGCTGGAAGACGAATGCTGTTTGCAGTTAAAGGTTGAACTGCCAAGCTAAACTCAGCTGGTGTTTTGCCTAACAATACTGCAAGTGCATGCTCTGCATTGGCTCTGTTGCGAGCAATATTTAATGCGCTCGTTTGTGCTGTAGCAAGTTCGGTCTGTGCGCGAGAAACATCTAATTCACTGACTAAACCATTTCTAAAACGTGTTTGAACCAAGTCGCGCGTCTCGCCAAGTAACTTAATGGTGCGATTATAAATTGCTTGTTCAGCATCAAGCTGACGAATGAGAAAGTAGCCTTGGGCAACATCTGCTTGTAAAGCTAGAAGCGCCGATTGATATAGAGCTTCCTGTTGCTGTACATCAGCTGTTGCTGCATTGACACTACTGGCAATACGGCCAAATAAATCGAGCTCATATGAAACATTGGCTTGAGCACGCCATAAGGTCTGTGCAGACGTATGAGCATTGTCATCTAGACCCAATGAAGCGGGAGAAGGTTTTTGCCGAGTTGGGCCAAAGCCAGCACCAATACTTGGCAAGCGTTCAGCTTGTGCTGCTGAACGTAACGCACGTGAAGCCTGAATATTGGCCGCTGCGGCTTTTAGACTTTGGTTGCCAGAAATGGCCTGTTGTTCAAGCTCATTCAATTGAGCATCATTAAAAACACGCCACCATTCACCTCGAAGCTGCTGATCAGCGGGTTGGGCAATTTTCCAGTTATTATCCTCAAGTTTAGCGTCCGACTCTTTAAATTTGACGGGAACTATGACCTTTGCAGGTTGATATTCAGGTGCCAAAGAGCAGCCTGCAAGGAGCAGGCTTCCCATGAGTGAGGACAATAATAAGCTTTGTTTTGCTGTAGCCATCAAATATCCTCCTTAATGATCATGTGGAGTAGATAAAGGTGCTTCATGAACTGCTGCCGAATGCAATTTATGTTTACTGTTCAATGTACGAATCAGGACATAAAAGGCCGGGGTCAGGAACAAACCAAACAGCGTTACACCGATCATGCCGAAGAACACTGCAATGCCCATGGCATGACGCATTTCAGAACCTGCACCTGTTGAGGTAACCAGTGGTACGACACCCATAATGAATGCAATAGAAGTCATTAAAATTGGGCGTAAACGTAGACGACTTGCTTCAACAGCTGCTTTAAAGGCAGTTGCACCTTGCATTTCAAGTTCCCGTGCAAATTCGACAATTAATATGGCATTTTTACAGGCCAGCCCGACCAGCACCATCAAACCAATTTGGGTAAAGATGTTGTTATCTCCGCCTGTCAGCCAGACACCTGTTAGAGCCGCCAAGATTCCCATTGGTACAATTAAAATTACAGCCAAAGGCAAAGTTAGACTTTCATATTGAGCGGCTAAAACTAAGAACACCAGTAAGACGCTAATTGGGAATACCCAGAGTCCTGCATTACCAGCCAAGATTTTTTGGTAAGTTAAATCTGTCCATTCAAACTTGATACCACGAGGTAGAGTTTGTGCAGCAATACGTTCAACCGCAGCTTCAGCTTGGCTAGATGAATAACCTGAGGCAGGGCCACCGTTAATATCTGCTGAGGTATAGCCGTTATAACGAACGACCATTTCTGGACCATAAGTTTGAGTCACATTTACCAATGAAGATAACGGCACCATTTGTCCGGCACTGTTACGGGTTTTAAGCTGCAAAATATCTTCAGGATTTGCACGGAAAGGCGCATCGGCTTGTGCACGAACCTGATAAACACGTCCAAAGCGGTTAAAGTCGTTAACGTACTGAGAGCCTAAATAAATTTGCATGGTGTTGAAAACATCTGTCACGGCAACACCTTGTTGCTTGGCTTTTACACGGTCCAAATCTACATTGAGTTGAGGTACGTTAATTTGATAACTTGAAAACATTGGACCCAGTTCAGGGGCTGTTTGTGCTGCTTTCATAAAGTTTTGTGCAGCATCATTCAAGGCTGAATAGCCTAAGGCACCTCGGTCTTCAAGTTGGAGTTTAAAGCCGCCCATGGTGCCTAAGCCCATCACGGGTGGTGGTGGGAAAACCGCAATATAGGCATCTTGAATAGCTGAATATTTCTGGTTGAGAGCACCAGCAATTGCATTGGCAGATAAGTCTTTCGCTTTACGTTCGTCGAATGGCTTTAAGGTCACAAAGACAATACCGGCGCTTGAGCTATTGGTAAATCCGTTAATTGATAGACCAGGAAAGGCAACAGCACTTTCTACACCAGGCTGTTTAAGTGCAGTGTCACTCATTTTACGAATCACCGCTTCAGTACGATCTAATGAAGCGCCGTTTGGTAATTGAGCAAAGCTAATCAAATATTGTTTGTCTTGGGCAGGTACGAAGCCACCCGGAACAATATAAGAAATCCCAACGGTTAAGCCTAAAAGTGCTGCATAGACACCCATTGCTGATGCTTTATGGGAGATAACACGACTTACGCCTTTACCATAGTTGTCTGACGCACGTGTAAATACGCGGTTAAACAGTGCAAAGAAACGTCCAAATACACGATTCATTATGCGTGTTAATGCATCAGGTTTAGCATCATGTCCTTTTAGTAACATGGCAGCCAAAGCAGGAGATAGGGTAAGGGAGTTAAATGCCGAAATGACCGTTGAAATGGCGATCGTCATGGCAAATTGTTTATAAAACTGCCCTGTTAAGCCCGTCATAAAGGCAAGAGGTACGAACACGGCAACCAGCGTTAAGGCAATGGCAATAATCGGTCCGCTCACTTCTCTCATCGCGCGATAAGTTGCATCTCTTGGGCTTAAGCCTGCTTCAATATTCCTCTCGACATTTTCGACGACAACAATAGCGTCATCGACCACAATGCCGATGGCAAGTACCATCCCGAATAGTGATAGCGCATTGATCGAGTAACCAAAAGCAAGCATGAGGGCGAATGTACCAATAATTGAAACTGGTACAGCAAGCAATGGAATGATCGAGGCACGCCATGTTTGTAAGAATAAAATAACAACCACAACAACCAGTGCAATTGCTTCAAGTAGGGTATGAACGACCGCTTTAATACTTGCACGTACGAATTGAGTCGGGTCATAAACAATGTCGTATTTAATTGAAGATGGGAAATCTTTTGAAAGCTCCTTCATCGTGCTGCGCACTTGATCAGAAACTTGTAAAGCATTAGCACCTGGTGCTTGGAAAATTGGAATTGCGACTGCTTGTTTGTTGTCGAGTAATGAACGCAAGCCATATTGAGAGGCTGCAAGTTCAACACGAGCAACATCACCCAATCGGGTGACCGCACCATCTGGTGCAGTTTTTAAAATGATATCTGCGAATTCTTGCTCAGTCGTTAAACGTCCTTGAGCATTGACTGAAAGCTGTAAAGGGGAGTTACTTGGTGATGCACCGATTGTACCCGCTGCAACCTGAATGTTTTGTTCACGGATTGCATTCACAATTTCGGTCGCGGTGAGGTTACGCTGCGCTACTTTTTGCGGGTCGAGCCATACGCGCATCGCGTAGTCACCAGAACCAAATAATCCGACTTCACCAACTCCTTGTAAACGCGCTAAACGGTCTTTCACGTTGAGTACCGCATAGTTACGTAAGTAGGTCATGTCATAGCGACTATCTGGTGAGGTCAGATGCACTACCATGGTTAAAGTTGGTGAGCTTTTTAAAGTAGTGACACCTAAACGCTGTACGTCTTCCGGTAAACGAGGCATGGTCTGAGACACACGGTTTTGAACCAGTTGTTGCGCTTTGTCTGGGTCAATACCTAGTTTAAAGTTCACCGTAATGGTTAAGTTGCCGTCGCTGTTAGCCTGAGATTGCATGTACAGCATGTCTTCGACGCCGTTGATCGACTCTTCAAGCGGAGAAGCAACAGTTTCAGCAATCACTTTCGGGTTTGCACCCGGATATTGAGCACGTACCACCACAGATGGCGGAACAACTTCTGGGTATTCAGAAATCGGTAACTGGAATACCGAAAGCAGACCGGCGAGTAAAATCAGTACTGATAACACACCAGCAAAGATCGGCCGATCAATAAAAAATTTAGAAATATTCATATTTGATTAACCTTTTGCCGGAGTTGATGTTTTATCTGTTGGCTGAGGTTGAGAGGTAGTACTGCTAGCAGTGATTTGTGCATTTGGCATAGGAACGAGGTGTGGGGTCACAGGGTCACCCGGACGAATCCGTTGTAAACCGTTCACTACAATACGATCACCCGCTTGTAATCCGCTATTCACGATTTGCAAACCATCTTGTTGCGCACCGAGTTTTACTTCACGGTAGGCTGTCTGATTTTTAGCATCAACTACTACGACAAAGCGTTTATCTTGATCGACCCCAACTGCGGTTGGGCTAATCAGAATTGCTGAACGAGGTTGACCACCGCCTAAACGGATTCGTGCATATAGGCCCGGTAATAAAACTCCGTTTGGATTATCAAAAGTCGCACGAACACGAATCGTGCCTGAGGTTGCATCTAGGTTATTGTCAATTGAGTTGATGGTACCTTCACGAGAGAAACCAGTTTCGTTGGCAAGTCCCATATAAACAGGAACTTGTGCAGAATTACGCTGGTTACTGATGTATTTCAGGTAGGTTTGTTCATCAACATCGAAAGATGCATAAAGGCGAGATACAGATACTAAACTTGTTAAAACCTGTGCTCCGTTACCTGCAGAAACTACATTGCCGACGGTCACCTCGGCACGGGAAATTCGACCGCTGACAGGCGCAGTAATACGGGTGTACTCTAGATTTAAGCGGGCAGATTGAACTGCTGCTCTAGCTGCTTGTAGGTTGGCACTGGCTGAGCGTGCATCATTTTGAGCTAAATCTAGCTCTTGACGTGAGACAGCATTACTTTGAATTAAACGTTGAATACGAGAAAGATTAGAACCCGTATAAGTGACTTGTGCTTCAGCTGAAGCGAGTTGAGCTTGGGCACGATTCAGTTCTGCCTCGAAAGGCCGTGGATCAATGGTAAAAAGTAAGTCGCCTTTTTTTACGAGACTGCCATCTTTGAAGTGAACGGCAATGAGTTTGCCGGAAACTTGGGGTCGAATATCGACTTGATCAATGGCTTCTAAACGACCGGAGTATTCTTGCCAGTCAGTAATGGTTTTGCTGATGACATTAGAAATATCAACAGTTGCAGCTTGTTGGGCAGAGGTCGGTGCAACTTTTGCATCGGCATTTTCATGTAAAAACATAAAACTGCCTCCTGTTGCTAAGAGGGCAACAAAGATGGCAGACAGTGCGAACTGTTTGCGGGAAAATGACATGAGGTGCTCCTAGTTATTTGGATACCTGTTTTCAGACTTTTAGTTTTGGTCCGTATGGGAGAAACAGGGTTTATGGGATGGACGGAGCATAAAAGTTTGTCAATCACGAATAAATATATTAAATTCGATAACACTATTCGTATTTTTATAACAATTGATGTGTTTGATTAAAAAATGCATTGATTGATAGGAGTGTGCGTGTGGATCTATTTCATGCCATGAAAGTATTTAACAAAGTTGTCGAAACAAATAGTTTCAGTTTAGCGGCTGACAGCTTAGGCCTACCGCGTGCTTCAGTGACGACAACCATTCAGGGTTTAGAGAAACATTTACAGGTTCGATTGCTTAACCGAACAACCCGTAAACTTAGTTTGACACCGGATGGAGCGGTTTATTATGAGCGTACTTCGCGAATTTTAGCTGATGTCGAAGATGTAGAATCAACTTTTCATGATTCGGAGCGTGGACCACGAGGAAGACTGCGTATTGATGTTAAAGCTTCAATCGGGCGGCTGATTCTGATTCCGATGCTTTGTGATTTTCATGCCAAATATCCTGACATTGATTTGGTGATTGGAATGAGTGATCGTCCGGTCGATTTGGTTCAAGATGCGGTGGACTGTGTCATTCGTATTGGTCAACTTAAAGATTCAAGTTTAGTTGCGCGCCGTATCGGAACAATTCAGTGTGTGACTGTGGCTGCACCACGTTATTTGATGGAGCATGGGGAACCCAAAACCATTGAGGATCTACAAAAACATCAGGTCGTGCATTACTTTAACAGCCGTACAGGACGCAATATCGACTGGGATTTCATGGTGAACGGTGAGATTCATAGCGTTGGTGTGAAAGGGCGTGTTTCTGTCAACGATGGTGATTCATATATTGATTTGGCAGTGCAAGGTTTTGGCTTAATTCAATGCCCATATTACATGGTAGCAAAACATTTGGAATCTGGTGCACTTAGGGAAGTATTGACTGAATGGTTACCTGCACCTATGCCAATATCAGTCGTTTATCTACAAAATCGTCATTTATCGCCTAAAGTTCGAGTCTTTGTCGATTGGGTAGCCGAATTATTTGCAGGTTGTCCATTGTTGAGTGGTTGTTCAATGTCATTAGATCAAAAATGTGAATTTGCCAGTGTTAAAGAACATAATCATGAATACACCATTCGGACATTGGTCGAAAATGAAAATATGGCAGAAGCCTATGCACTCAAAAATTAGCTTCATATTTTGAGTGATTTTTCAACAATTAATCAATTAATAGAATCCACTGTTTAGTCATCTTCATAAATCCTTAATTTACTGGTATAGAAATTGCAATTCTTTCGGCAGAAGAGTAATTTAGAAATTGCTCAAGTTTTTATCACCTTATTAGGATTTTAAGGAGAAGCTTCAAGATGGCAAGCTTTATGAAAAAAATGTTCGTTTCAACAACCCTAGTTTTGGCTACTGTTGCGACGAATGTTCAAGCAAAGGATTGGAAGGTGATTCGTTTTGGTACTGAGTCGTCTTATGCGCCGTTTGAATATAAAACACCAGATGGCAAGTTAACTGGTTTTGATGTTGATTTGGGTAATGCAATTTGTGCAAAACTCAAAGCCAAATGTGTTTGGGTTGAAAATTCTTTTGATGGGATGATTCCAGCACTTAAAGCGAAAAAATTTGATGGCATTCTTTCATCAATGACAGTCACTGATGAGCGTGCAAAACAAATTGCATTTAGTAGCAAAATCTACAATACACCAACCCGTATGGTTGCAAAAAAAGGCTCGCCTTTATTGCCTACCGCTGCCTCTTTGAAAGGCAAACGTGTCGGTGTACAACAGGGCACAATTCAAGAAACTTATGCTAAAACCTATTGGGCACCAAAAGGTGTAACGGTTGTACCTTATCCAGTCCAAGATTTGATTTATCAAGACATGATGTCAGGTCGCTTGGATGCAACTTTACAAGATGCAATTATGGTTGATGGCGCTTTCTTAAAACAACCAAAAGGCAAAAACTTCAGTTTTGCTGGTGGCAATGTGGTTGATGCAAAAACACTAGGTGTAGGTGCAGCGATCGGTTTACGCAAAGAAGATGCGGATTTAAAAGCCAATATTAATAAAGCACTCGCTGCAATCATTGCAGATGGTACATACAAAAAACTCGAGAAAAAATATTTCTCCTTTAGCATTTACTAATGATGTGAAAAATGTCGGCTTTAAGCCGACATTTTTAGATCTATTCTCATCTCATCAATATTAGATATTGTTTTTAAGGAGAAGATGAGTCATGTTTTTTTCTGGCTTTGGGCCACTCCTGCTCAGCGGGACATGGATGACCATACAGCTTGCGTTGTTGTCACTTTTACTTTCTGTGATTATTGGCTTAATTGGTGCGAGCTCAAAACTCTCTAGTATTAGAATTTTACGTTATATAGCAACAGCTTATACTACGCTCATTCGAAGTGTGCCTGATTTGGTCATTATGCTGCTGTTATTTTATAGCTTGCAGTTGGGTCTCAACCAAATTACTGAAGCACTGCAAATGGACCAAATTGATATCAACCCATTTGTGGCGGGTGTGATTACTTTAGCGTTCATTTATGGTGCATATTTTACCGAGACCTTTCGTGGTGCATTTCAATCGGTTCCAAAAGGTCAAATTGAAGCAGCAATGGCTTATGGTATGTCGCTTTGGCAGGTTTTTCACCGTGTATTATTCCCTCAAATGATGCGTTTCGCTTTGCCTGGTATTGGTAATAACTGGCAAGTTTTGATTAAGGCGACCGCACTAGTTTCTATTATTGGCCTGACTGACATTGTAAAAATTACACAAGATGCGGGTAGAAGTACCATGCAGTTGTTCTTTTTCAGCATCGTGGCTGCTGCCATTTATTTAGCGATTACCACCGTGTCGAATCTGATTTTAATGTGGCTTGAACGTCGTTATTCTGCTGGTGTAAGGAAGGGACAATTATGATTGAAATCCTTCAACAATATTGGCAGGCATATCTTTGGACCGATGGTTTGCAAATGACTGGCGTAGCGATGACGACTTGGTTATTGGTGCTTTCTATTGGTATTGGATTTGTGCTTGCTGTGCCTTTATCACTTGCACGAGTATCAGAAAATCTTTGGTTGCGTGGCCCAGTTTGGTTATATACCTATGTTTTTCGTGGCACTCCACTTTACATTCAATTGCTGATTATTTACTCAGGTATTTACAGCTTTGATTATATCCATGAACACCAGACACTTGATGCTTTTTTTAGAGAGGGCATAAATTGCACCATTTTGGCATTCGCGCTCAATACTGGTGCATATACAACTGAAATCTTCGCTGGGGCGATTCGTTCTATTCCCCATGGAGAGATTGAGGCTGCACAAGCTTTCGGTATGTCAAAATGGAAACGGTACACTCGCATTATCATTCCATCGATGTTACGCCGTGCTTTACCGTTTTACGGCAATGAAGTCATTTTAATGTTGCACGCGACAACCATTGCATTTACAGCAACTGTTCCTGACATTTTAAAAATTGCGCGTGATGTGAATGCGGCAACCTATGACACCTTCAATGCTTTTGGAATTGCCGCGGTGTTATATGCAGTGTTGGCTTTTATTTTGATTGGGCTATTTCGTAAGCTTGAAAAACGTTGGTTGGCATTTTTAAAGCCATTGAATCATTAGGAGACATAAATGGAACAAGTTGCAAAACTAGTGATTCGCGATTTACATAAGAAATTCGGCGATCATGAAGTGCTTAAAGGAATATCACTTGATGCAAATGCCGGTGATGTGATTAGTATTATTGGTTCATCGGGTTCAGGTAAAAGTACTTTACTCCGCTGCATTAACTTTTTGGAACAACCGAGCAATGGCACGATTAAGCTCAATGGTGAAAAACTACGCACAGTCTTTGATAAGAAAGGCAATTTAAAAGTAGTTGAACCAAAGCAACTACAAAAAATGCGTACGCAGCTCATGATGGTATTTCAGCATTTTAATTTGTGGTCACACATGACAGTGCTAGAAAATGTCATTGAAGGGCCGATTCACGTACTTGGGGTAAAACGTGCAGAAGCAGAAGAGCGTGCACGGAAATATCTACGCAAAGTTGGATTACCTGAAAGTGTTGAAAGTAAATATCCGGCATTTTTATCTGGTGGTCAGCAGCAACGTGTAGCGATTGCTCGTGCTTTGGCTATGGAACCAGAAGTTATGTTGTTTGACGAACCAACCAGCGCGCTTGATCCAGAGCTGGTGGGTGAAGTACTAAAAGTAATGCAGGGCTTGGCTGAAGAAGGACGTACCATGATTGTGGTCACACATGAAATGGGCTTCGCGCGTCATGTATCTAATCAAGTGATTTTCTTGCATCAAGGGAAAATTGAGGAACAGGGTCATCCTGATGAAGTACTCAATAACCCGAAAAGTGAACGTCTAAAACAATTTTTGACGGGCAGTTTGAAATAAGCTGTTCATACCGAGTAAGGTGAAATTTTTTATAAAAAGAGTTTCATCGTACTCGGTTTCTTTTTATTTATATTTTATAAATGGGTATTTTTAGAAAACACATTAATAATCACAATACCTGCAATCATTAAAGTAAGACCAATACAGGCCGCCAAGTCTAAATGTTGTTTGTAAAATATCCAGCCAATTGCAGAAATTAAAATAATACCCGCACCCGACCAAATGGCATATGCAATTCCGATCGGAATCGTTTTTAGTGTAAGGGACAATAAATAAAAAGCGATCGCATAGCCCACAACTGTAATAATGGATGGAATAGGAACAGTAAAACCTTGAGATGCTTTTAAAGCTGAAGTTGCAATGACTTCACAAGCAATCGCAATTGCTAAATAAAGATAAGACATGGGGAGCTGCGCCAGAATGATTTTTGATCAATCTACATGAAATGTTGAAATGGTTTGGCAGTTTTAACGATTGTTTAATTTTTTTGGTACAAAATGACCATTAAATCAAACTGAACTGATAAATTGATTTTATCTCTAGCAAAGTGTTCTCAGCTATTTTATTCATTTATTTAATCATTGATCTGTATAGTCATAAAAAGAGGATCAGCAATCTTAGCCTGATCCTCGATAGACTTTTAAGAGATAGATTCGCCGAGTATATTTAAATCCTTAAATTTCTCTAGCAGTTGCTCTTTATTTTCAATATGTGCAGGGTCTGGTTTTATGCAATCGATTGGACAAACCGCCTTACATGTGGGGGCATCATAAAAGCCTACACATTCTGTACAACGAAGTGGATCAATTTCATAAACTTTGTTGCCTTCAAAAATAGCTGTATTGGGGCATTCCGGTAAGCACATATCACAATTGATACAGTCATTTGTAATCAAAAGTGCCATGTTTAACTCGCTGAATAAGCTAATGTTGAGGCAGTAATGTTTTCCTTAGCATGCGGCAAATTGCGTATGAGTAGGGCATAACTAACATCAACATCTTGTGAAAGTGGAATCTCAACAAAATGCCCCGAACCTTTAGCATCGGTAATTGGGTTACCTTTTAAATCGCGCATTTCGGTTAAAGTAAAGGTGATATTACCTTGAGGCGTCATCAGCTCAAGTGAGTCGCCCACCACAAAACGGTTTTTAACTTCAATGCGAATATAATCGCCTTGACGTTCTAAAACCTCTCCACAAAATTGTTGGTAGTCGAAATGCGATGAACCATCAGCATAGTTTTGATATTCGCTATGCACATGACGTCTCAAAAAGCCTTCGGTATAACCACGGTTTGCCAAACCTTCGAGTTGGTTGATTAAGCTTGGGTCAAATGGTTTGCCTGCTAAAGCATCATCAATAGCTTTTCGATAAATTTGGGCGGTACGGGCACAGTAAAAATAGGATTTAGTACGGCCTTCAATTTTTAATGAGGCGATGCCCATTTTGGTTAAACGATCTACATGTTGTACCGCACGTAAATCTTTAGAGTTCATAAAATAGGTGCCGTGTTCATCTTCTTCGGCAGCAAACATTTCTTCATCATTGCGTTGTACCAGCAGCGTTTGAGCCGAGGTTGTTTCTGATTGTGCTGATGAGCAGCAAGACTTTTCTGACTCATTGAGCTGAGTAACTGGAATCACATCACCGTTTGCATCTTCTTGGGTTTCATGCAACTTATAGTCCCAACGGCAAGCATTGGTACAAGCACCTTGGTTGGCATCACGCTTGTTCATATATCCGGAAAGTAAGCAGCGGCCTGAGTAGGCCATGCATAGAGCACCATGTACAAAAACTTCAAGTTCAATATCGGGTACGTGTTGCTGGATTTCTTCTATTTCTTCTAAAGATAACTCACGCGATAAAATCACACGGCTTAGACCGTAATCTTTCCAAAACCTAACAGTGGCCCAATTAATAGCGTTGGCTTGAACTGATAGATGAATTTGCACATCAGGAAAATGCTCTCTCACCATCATGATTAAGCCCGGATCAGACATAATGAGTGCATCTGGTTGCATAGCTACAATTGGTTCAAGATCACGAATAAAGTTTTTTAATTTGCTGTTATGTGGCTGAATATTCACTACAACATAAAACTTTTTACCCAAAGCATGGGCTTCATCAATTCCGATTTTTAAGTTGTCATGATCAAAAGCATTATTACGAACACGTAAGCTATAACGTGGTTGGCCGGCATATACGGCATCTGCACCATAGGCAAAAGCATAGCGCATGTTTTTAAGTGAACCTGCGGGAGAGAGAAGCTCAGTTTTCATAAAATAAAAGGCATAAAAAATATATGGTTTTATTTTATTAACTCCAGATTTGGGATTCAACCTACTGAATTAGTAGGGATTTGATCATTATCCTTTTGTACGGGCAGCATATTTTTTGCTAGCTCTCCTAAGCGCATCAAAGCATTTAACATTTTGGGATTTAACTCAAAACAAGCTGCTATACGTAAACAATGACTAAAACGTTTATCAGCTGAACACAAAATTCCCGGCATACATAAGATTTTTTCATCCATTGCCTGATGAAACAGTTCTAATGTATCGATAGATTCGGGGAGCTCTAACCATAAAATAAATCCCGCTTGCGGACGACTGACTCGGGTACCGAGTGGGAAATAGCGGCAAATATAAGATTTGATGGTGTCAATTTGTTGTTGATAGCGTTTTTTGAGTTGACGTAAATGTAGATCATATCCGCCATTCTCTAAGAAAAGTCCTAAAGTTTCTGTGAGTAAAGCAGGCTCAGCAACAGTGGTTGTAAATTTAAGCTGCTGCACAATATTGCGGAAACGTCCAGCTTCTAGCCAACCAATCCGATAATCAGGTGCTACAGTTTTGGTATAGCTGCCACACACCAAAACCCATCCATTTTGGTCAAACGCTTTGATGTTGGGCAAGAGAGGCTCGGTGAGTTGCAATTCGGCATACATCGCATCTTCAATAACAGGAACTTGAAACTGATTAGCTAACTCTGCCAAGCGACGACGGTTACTTTCAGGCATGCTAAAACCGAGAGGATTGTGTCCTGTTGGAATGGTTAAAATGGCTTGTACACTTTGAGATTTTAAGAGTTCTTCAAGTGCATCAAGGCACATACCTGTATGTGGCGAGGTCGGTACTTCTACAATTTTTCGACCTAAATTATGAAGGAGTGGGTACAGGTTGTGAAATGTAGGAATCTCAAGCGCTACACTGTCGCCCGCTTGAGTTGTTGCCATAATCGCGAGACTTAAAGCCTCCATCGTGCCATGAGTGAGCACAATATCATCTGCTGAAAGAAACATACCTAACTGTAAGCTTCGCCTAGCAATTTGAGTACGTAAACGTATAGAACCGGGCGGCAAGGTATAGCTTTTAAAAATATCTGATTGAGAGCGCAGCACCTGGGCAGTTAAGCGTTTTAAGCGTTCAATTGGATAGAAATTTTCCCCAGAAGGGCAAGCTAGGGTTAAATTGACATAGTCGGGGTCCATTTGCTTTTTAACAATTTGTGCGAGAAAACAGCTAATTCCTGAAAGAGATACTTTTTCTTCACTGACATAACGCTCTTCGAGTTCTAATAAGTTTGAAGGGGCATGACAAACATAGTAGCCAGACTGTGGACGAACTGAAATTAAACCTTGATCTTCAAGCTGGCGATAAGCTTCTTTTACAGTGTTAATACTGACCTGATAATGCTGGGCACAATCTCGAATTGATGGCAACCGAGAACCCACAGGTTGCCTGCCATTCTGAATTTGAAGGGTGAGGTCATCACTCACTTTTTTATATTTGTACATATCCATTCATTAAAAAGCCAAAGCAATGGATACACTTTATAGCGATCCCTGATTTATCTCAAATATTGTTAGTTTTATAGATTTATCCATTTAATCTGAATCTATTTTTAACAACTGTGTCTATTATTTTTAATATTAACTGATACTGTGACCATTAAAAATAAATCAGTAAGATCAAGAAATGGTGAGGATTTAAAGCCATATTTTTTAATATTAAAATCAGTAGGAGAGGTCTATGTCTGTTGTTGCATTTAAACAAGTTGATGTTTTTACTTCACAAGCATTTAAAGGAAATCCTGTTGCGGTCATTATGGACGCCAGCACCTTAACGTCTGAGCAGATGCAAGCCATTGCGAACTGGACCAATCTTTCTGAAACCACATTTGTACTCCCTGCGACCGATTCACAAGCTGACTATCAGGTTCGAATCTTTACTCCGCAAAATGAATTGCCATTTGCAGGCCATCCTACAATTGGTACTGCCTATGCTTTGCTTGAGGCGGGTCTAATTAAAGCGAAAGAAGGTAAGCTGGTACAGCAGTGTGGTGCTGGTTTGGTGACTCTGACTGTGAGTGAATCAAGTCATATTTCATTTGAACTACCTAAGCCTAAAATTACTCCACTAGATGCTATGCATACTGAGAAATTAGCAGAAATTTTAAAATGTGAAATTAATACTCAATGGAACGCTGCATTGGTAGATGTAGGGGCGCGCTGGATTGTATTACAAGCTGTTAATGCTGACGCTGTTTTAGATAGCCAACCAGACTTTGCCGCTTTAAAAGAACATGACTTAGAAATGAAAGTTACGGGTGCGACAGTTTTTGGTTTTCATGAAAATAATGATGAACAAAAACACATAGAAGTTCGTTCATTTGCCCCTTCATGTGGAATAAATGAAGATCCTGTTTGTGGTAGTGGTAATGGTAGCGTAGCTTCATTTATTCGTTATTATGGGATTCTTCCTGCACAAAATGATGTCGTAGTTTCTTCACAAGGTGGGGCGGTAGGTCGAGACGGACAACTTCAACTTGAATTGTATCAAGATAAAATTTTGGTGGGTGGAACCGCTGTCACCTGTATCGATGGCACAATTAAGTTATAAAAACAGAAATAAAAAAACCGAGGACTTTGCCTCGGTTTTTTATGTCTAGAAAAAATTATTTTTCTACGAACGCACGTTCAATGACGTAGTCGCCCATTTCACCCATACGAGGTGATTCAACTAAACCGTGTTGGTCAAGTAATGCAGCCACGTCTTTTAGGAATGCAGGGCTACCGCAAAGCATTGCACGGTCAGTTTCACGGTTGAAGCGTGGTAAACCGATTTTTTCGAATAAAGCGCCAGTTTCAATTGCAGTTGTTACACGGCCTTGAGTGTGGAAAGGTTCACGAGTAACAGTAGGGTAGTAAACAAGCTTGTCTTTAATACCTAACTCTTCAAAGAATTCGTGGTTTGGTAATTCGTTTAAGATAAGGTCTTGATAAGCTAATTCAGAAATATAGCGTGTACCATGAACAACGATTACTTTTTCAAAGCGTTCGTAAGTTTCTGGATCACGAATAATTGATAAGAATGGAGCAAGACCAGTACCAGAAGATAAAAGGTATAAGTTTTTACCTGGTAAAAGGTCATCATGAACCAAAGTACCTGTTGGTTTTTTAGAAACTAAGATTTCATCACCAACTTGTACTTTTTGCAAAATCGAAGTTAAAGGACCGTCTTGTACTTTAATTGAGAAGAATTCTAACTCTTCTTCGTAGTTTGCACTTGCAATCGAATACGCACGCATTAACGGTTTGCCATTCACTTCAAGTCCGATCATTACGAACTGACCATTTTTAAAACGTAAGCTGGTATCGCGTGTAGTTTTAAAACTGAAAAGAGTGTCATTCCAGTGGTGAACATGAGTAATGCGTTCAACGTTAAAAGCAGCCATTAAAGGTCTCGATCACGATTAAAAGAAAACAGATTGCTATTCTAATCTAATTTCATTCCCGATAAACTGAATATATTTAATTGTGTTTATAAGAAAAAGTGATGATCAATTCTGTCACCTTCCCCATCATTGGCCATATGTGTTCTCCCTATCGTGAAAAATTTGGTATTCCACGCCAGCCCAATTTGGTCAATATTGAGTCTTATATTGATATGGTTGAACCTTATAACGACTTGTTAGCATTTGAGGGAATTGAGCAATTTAGTCATCTCTGGTTAGTTTGGCAGTTTCATGACAATAAAAATCAAGGCAGTGCAGATAAGTTCCGGCCACAGGTTCGTCCACCACGTTTAGGTGGTAATGAAAAAATTGGAGTATTTGCTACACGAAGTATGTATAGACCTTCTCCAATCGGGCTTTCAGTTGTAAAGCTTAATAAAGTGGAAAAGGTGGGCAAGTCTGTCCGTGTCTATGTCACAGGAAGTGATTTATTAAATGGCACTCCAATTTTAGATATCAAACCTTATATTCAATATTCTGATGCAATTGAGGAGGCTCAAAGTGGTTATGCACATGCAGAACCTGAACGAAAGGCAGTTATTTGGAATGAAACTGCGTTAACAGCTCAAAAATATTTTCTGCAAAATAAAGAAATAGATTCGCAATACATTGATGAGCTTGAGCAAGTATTGGCTTTAGATCCTCGGCCTGCCTATCAAGAAGACCCTGAAAGAATTTATAAAATGAAATTTTCAGACTTTGATATTCATTTTAAGGTCGATCAATTTGTAGTTACCGTCATTGATGTGGTTAAGACTAAGACTTCTTCGCTTACACAATAGATATTTTAAAACCAGTGGATGTTAAGCCAAAGTAAAGTAATAAAAATAGCCATATGAATGAGCTGGGCGGGAACGAAAGCAAGGGCATAGCGTAGTCCGCCCGAAATTGCAGAGTTCACACTTTTAGCAAGAGCATGAACTGCAAAACCTCCTAAAAAGGCAATTAATAAAGGTGTCATATGTGCGCTATCAGGTTCACCTTGCACAATGACCGCCGCTATAGCTGCATGTATTTCAAATAATGAAGCAAGTAAAGTCCCCGCGATTAATCCCGCATCGCCTAAAGATAGACTTAAACCATAAACACCTGCCTGAATGAGGGTGAGTGTGCCTGCAATAATAATGGCTTCTTTTAAGCTGAACATTCTTGAGTCAAGCTCGGGCGAAGCCGTACTAGGCTCGGCTTTACGTAATAAAATAAAGGCCCATACTGCTAAAACTACTAAGGCAATAAGTGTAGGAAATATAATCAGCTTGAACCAAGCAAAGCTAATACCGATCACAATAATTAAGGTTTGAATCAGTGTTGAAACGCAAGACATCAATGCAGCACCTGCATTTGTTGTTGCGTTGGCTTTGCCAGAGCGTACTTCTAAACCTAAACTGGCAATAGTTGCTGTACTAGACACAAATCCGGAAGCTAAAGAAGAAAGCAATAAAGCATTTTTAGATGACAAAAGTCGCTTTGCTATATGGGCGAGAGCTTGTACAAATAAGATTAAAGTCAGTAATTTTAAAATCACATGTGGATTTAAAACCGGCCCCCAAAAAGGCTTATTAGGTACTAAAGGCTGAGCAATTAATAGTAAGGCAAGTAGAAAAATACCATCACGTAATTCAGATTCAGTAATCCACTGACTGGCAATACCATGCATAGACTGCTTAGCTATTAAGATAGTTGTCATGATCACAGCTAGGCCAGCAGCGAGCGAAATATTCCAAATACAAAGTGCCCCAATGAAATAAGTCATAATAAAGGCGAGTTCGGTGGTCACGCCCGGGTCATTGGGTTGATTTTTGAGGGAAACAATACTAATGGCACCAATGAGTAAAGCACCCACAATTCCAATTTCAATGCCAAATAAAAAACAGACCGCTCCTAATAAAGCACTAATTGCAAAAGAACGGAAACCCGCAAAGGTTTTATATTCATGTTTAAGCTTGCTTCGTTCACGTTCTAAACCAATTAATAAGCCACAACCAAGCGCCGCAGCAATCACTGTAATGAATTCTTCAAATGATGCTGTTTGTAATGACATTGTCATTGGAAGTTCCATATTACTTCCTCTTCGCTTATTGTTATATGTGGATTTGAATCATTTTAAAATCATGTATTCATATTCAGTTTATGCTTTTTATTATAGTGAGCATAGTGTCTTTTTTAGACAAAACTATGTAGAAAATATTTCTATAAATATGACCTGTGACACAAAAAAATATTAAGATGAGAATTGGTTTAATTAACTGATGTTAAAGGATATTTAAATATAAAACATCTCTGCTATATTATAAAAATATATTGGGGATAACGCATGAATGCACATGTAGAAATAGATACGTATTGGTGTCTAGAACAATTATTACAAGAAGGCCGTATAACAGAACGAGATAAATTACTGGTACAGACAAGTCACCGCCAAAAAGACCAGTTAAAGTGGCATCCATTACAGTGGATTGCACATTTTAATTTAAAAGATCAGCAACATACGCATGCCCATTTGAGTTTAAACCGCTTATGTGTATGGTTTGCAGATCGGGTTCAGCTCCCTCTATTTGTGATCGATCCTTTAAAGGCAGATGTCAGTGCTTTAACGCAGGTCATGTCACAAGAGTTTGCCATTCGTAACCATATTTTAGCTGTTGAAATTCGTGCTGACCGAATTGTGATTGGAACAGATCAACCATTTCAAACAGATTGGCTTAATAACCTTGAACGAAGTCTAGCGCCTAAAAAAATTGAACGGGTACTGCTTAATCCCGAACAGTTACAACGCTATTTGCGCGAATATTATCAGGTGAGTCGCGCGGTAAACTCTGCTCAAAAAGATGCAGCTCATGACCGTGACAGTAAAAATGTTGAAGCGCTTTTGCAGCTTGGCGATAGCCAAAACCCAGATGCTAATGATCAGCATATTGTGAAATTAGTCGACTGGATTTTACAGTTTGCATTTGAGCAGAGTGCCAGTGACATTCACATGGAACCGCGTAAAGATAATGGTAAAGTCAGATTTAGGATTGATGGCGTTTTACACACCATTTATAACATGCCTTCAAATACGCTGACCGCCGTGATTTCTCGGATTAAAATTTTAGGACGTTTGAATGTAGCGGAAAAACGTAAACCACAAGATGGCCGGTTAAAAACACGTACACCTAAAGGGCAAGAAACCGAATTACGTTTATCAACCTTACCAACCGCATTTGGTGAAAAACTGGTTATGCGTATTTTCGACCCTGATGTGTTGGTACGTTCTTTTCAGCAATTGGGTTTTGAAGAGCGTTTATTACAACAGTGGCAACAATTAACCAAAAATAGCCACGGTATTATTTTAGTCACGGGTCCTACAGGCTCCGGTAAAACAACTACGCTATATTCATCTTTAAAGCAGCTTGCAACCGAGCAGGTCAATGTCTGTACCATTGAAGATCCGATTGAAATGCTAGAGCCTAGTTTTAACCAAATGCAGGTCAATAATGCAATTGAATTAGGCTTTGCAGACGGTGTACGTGCACTGATGCGTCAAGACCCTGACATTATTATGATTGGGGAAATTCGTGATCAAGATACAGCGAATATGGCCATTCAGGCAGCATTAACAGGTCATTTGGTTTTATCAACTTTACATACCAATGATGCACCGTCTAGTTTGACTCGGTTGCATGATTTGGGTGTACAGCCATTTCTGACAGCTGCAACAATTTTGGGTGTTCTCGCGCAGCGCTTAGTCCGCCAACTTTGTCCACACTGTAAGAAAAAAACTCACATTAATGAGGATGAGTGGGAACACTTAACCTTTGACTACATTATGGAAATGCCTGAAACGGTTTATCAAGCGGTAGGCTGTGAAGAATGTCGTCATACAGGCTATAAAGGGCGAGTCGGTATTTACGAATTTATGCCGGTCAGTCTTGAGCTTAAACACCTTATTAGTAGTCATGTGACATTAAATGATTTAAGAACTCAAACTAAAAAAGAAGGTATAGAACCTTTAAGAATTGCAGGAGCCCGTAAAGTGATTGAAGGACTTACGACATTAGAAGAGGTCTTGAGGGTTGTGCCATTAAATTAAGTTTTTCTTAAGATTCACCTCATTTATGGTTGATTTAATTGCTTTATCCCAAGAGGGAACCATAAACAGAGGGTAATAATATGAATATGCTTAAAGTAATGTTGATGACTGCTGGTATGACTGCTGCTGGCGTAGTTGTCGCGAATACACCAGTGAATCAAGCTGCAATTGCTCCGACAACTGTCACCACAGTAAAACAGGCATTAACCTCAAAAGATAATACACCGATCAAATTACATGGTCAGGTTGTAAAGTCTTTAGGTGATGAAAAATATCAATTCCGTGACAAGACAGGTAACATTACAATTGATGTAGATGATGAACTTTGGCAAGGTCGCCCTATTTCAGCCAATACAAATGTGACTTTAATTGGTGAAGTAGACATTGACTATAAACCTTTAAAACGAGTAGAAATTGATGTGGATCAAGTTCAGTTCTAATGAATAAGGTCTGTAGATCTACTACTTTTAGCCGCATTTAAATCATGCGGCTTTGCTTTTTTTATAAAGGCTTGGCAAGATCAAATCAGGATATAACAGGAAAAATAGATGAGAATTTTGCTTGCAGAAGATGATCGCTCTCAAGCTGAAAGCATTCAATCATGGTTAGAGTTAGACGGTTATCAGGTAGATTGGGTCGAAAGAGGTGATTATGCACTTACGGCAATCGAACAGCATGATTATGACTGTATTTTGCTTGATCGGGGACTACCTCAACTGGCTGGTGAAAAGGTTTTAACAACGATCCGCCATAAACAAAAAAATGTTCCTGTTATTTTTATTACTGCACGTGACAGCATTCATGATCGGGTAGAGGGGCTAGATTTAGGTGCAAATGATTATTTGGTTAAGCCTTTTAGTTTAGAAGAATTATCGGCTCGCATCCGCGCTCAATTACGCAAACAAACTTTGAGTCAGCAATCGGTTTTAACATGGGGTGACCTACAACTTGATACACAAGCGAAAGTCGTATTAAGCGCTGGCAAGTCTATCGATTTAACGGCAAAAGAATTCCAAATATTGCGTAAGCTTATGGTGCATCCCGAGCATATTATTACCCGTGATCAATTAGAAGAAGCACTCTATGCATGGGGCGAGGAAATTGAAAGTAACGCAATCGAAGTATTTATTTATCAACTTCGAAAAAAAATCGGAAGCAGCAGTATTAAAACCATACGGGGGCTAGGCTACCGTATGGGAGATGTAAAATGAAATCGAATCGCTCATCTTTGCAGTCTCAACTGGTTAAAACTACGATGTGGAGTAGTATCGTGGTGGGATTACTGGCTTTAAGCTTACTCACCATATTTTCGATCTATCACAACATGTCAGTGCAAGACGAAATCATGGATGAAATTTCAGATACTTTGCTGGTTTCCGATCTTTCTGAACACTCCATGAAACAGTTTGATGAGCTGAGTGATGAATTTGATATTCAGTATGAGTTATTAAACACAGGCCAAGTACTTACTCATTCTCATACCTATCAGCATGAACTTTTTGAACAAGGTAACTTATCGGAAGGTTTTTCATATTTTTGGTTTGATGGTCAATTATGGCGTAGTCTGGCTGCACAACAAGAAGATTCTCAGTTACAAGTTGAAGTTTTTCAACCAATGAGTACGCGTGTGGAAGAGGTACTTAAAGCACTTGCTGGATATAGCGGTCTTATGGTGTTGTTCTGGCTATTACAATGGGTGATTATAAGTTGGCGTACCGAACATGAGTTGGCCGCGTTAAATCTACTCTCTAGACGGATTGCTCAAAAAACTGCATCAAATTTAGAACCGATTCAAGAGCCGGATGTCATTACAGAAATTCAACCTGTTATAGATGCTTTAAATCAATTGCTTGCAAGACTGCAAAGAGCTCTCGTTGCTGAACAGCGTTTTACCGCGGATGCTTCGCATGAGCTACGCTCTCCCTTATCTGCCATACAAATGCGTCTTCAGGTTTTGCAGCGTAAATACCAACATCTTCCAGAACTTCATCAAGATTTTGAACGCATACAAGAAGACGTTTCTAGAAGTACAAAAATACTTGAAAATTTATTACTTCTGGCCCGCTTAGAACCTAATGAAGCTGAACAGCCTGAACTTCCTAAGACAGTTATCGATTTAAATTACTTACTAGCAAGAGTCATTGAAACTGTAGATTTAGACGCGAAAGCTAAACAGATGTTGATAGAGACCAATACTTTATCGACAGAAACTAAAACATATGCGAATGAAGAATTACTGTTTATTGCTTTTAGAAATTTATTTGATAACGCCATTCGTTATAGCCCGACACTAGGCTCTATTCATGTTGAGATTAGTCAATATGAACAGCAAATTAAGGTGTGTATTGAAGACACGGGAAATGGAGTAGATGATGAAGTGCTATTACGGTTAGGGCAGCGTTTTTTTCGGGTACTGGGTACTCAGCAGCAAGGTTCTGGCTTAGGAATTTCAATTACTCGAAAAATTATTGAATTGCATAATGGCAAATTACGTTTTATGCATGCTGAACAAGGTGGTCTGAGGGCAGAGATTATTCTTCCTTCATAAAAAATAGCATGGTTACCCATGCTATCCATTTTTTGTTTTCCCACGAATATTATTGAAACGCGAGTATATTTTTTATTTAGTTAAAATTAGGCGATTGTTGCGAGTGAGGCGTAAACGATATTCCTCGCCAGCATGCATAATGCGAATTTCACGGCCTAATGCAAAGAGGTTATTAGAATGTAACATTGGTAAGGCGTGAGCTGTGTCATTGTTACGGGTAAATAAGCTAAAAGGTGCGTTCATTTGTTGTGCTCCGTGGTATGTTCTTGAACGATTTAAATGATAATCATTATCGAATAGATCTGTCAATGAGATTTTTAAGATTTTATAAAATGATAAAATTTGCTTACACTTGAGAAAAGTTTTAGAGAGTAAAAAGATGCCCAAACCAATAGTCGATGTCGCTATAGCAATCTTGATCCATCGTGGAAAAATATTAGTTGGATGGCGCGAAGAGCAGCAACATCAAGGTGGAAAGCATGAGTTCCCTGGTGGAAAGGTTGAACAAGGTGAAACACCAGAAGAAGCCTGCCGCCGTGAGATTTATGAAGAGGTGGGTATTGGTTTAAAAGATTGGCATCAGTTTGATTATATTCACCATGAATATGATGACATTATCGTCAACCTTCATTTGTTCCATAGTTATGTACCTGATGAGTTATTAAATCTTATTCACCAGCCATGGGCATGGTACATACGTGATCAGCTACTTCATTTAAACTTTCCAAAAGCCAATAAAAACATCATAAAACGACTCTATTGGCCTCATCTCATCAAAATTAGCAATACGCTTTCAACGGTAGAAAGTAGTGATGCTTTATTGTACTGGCGTATCGAAGAATTTGAGCCGCAGTATATAGAGCAATTAACTGCTTTAGATGAAGGGCAACGATCAAGTTTAATTATAAATGTAGATATCTGGCATCAATTAAGTCCTGAATTACAAAAACAAATAAAGACAGTTCATTTAAAGCAATCTCAACTCATGAATTTGCATAAAGGCGATTTAACAGTGGGCGTACGTTATATTGCTGCTTGTCATGATGCCGTTTCTTTAAAACAAGCTCAGCAGATTGGTTGTGATGCTGTTTTTATTAGTCCTGTAAAACCAACAACGACTCATCCAGATGCTGTTGTATTAGGTTGGGAACGTTTTAGTGATCTCGCTCAAAATAGCCAGATTCCAGTTTTTGCATTAGGAGGAGTGCATCCGGATGATTTAGCCACTGCACAGCAGCATGGTGCATATGGCTTAGGAGGTATTCGTAATTTCTAATGAGAAAATAAAAAAGCATTAAAAGCTAAAGGGCTTTTAATGCTTGCTGTGCTTCTTGAACAGTTTTTTGATTATTGCGTTGTTGCCCAGCTTTTAAGATAACCAACCAAAGCTGCTTTTTCATTGGCTGACTTTGGGCAAAACTCAAACCACGTCTTGCTAAAGACTCAGCATTAGAATATTGCTGTTTATGATTTGCCGTAAGTGCAAGAAATAAATAAGTCTCAGCGGCCTGTGGTGCTAAACGCTGTGCTTGAAGTGCATAGCGCTCTGCCTCTGACCACTGCTGATTTTTATAAGCCTGCTGTGTTTTTTGCATTAAAACTTTAAATGCAGGTAACTGGCTGCCATCATCACTAAAATGTTGAGGCTTTTTTTGCTGAGGAACAATCACCTGTAAATTTTTACGTTGAATTTCTGGGTGATCATAAGGCGTAATTTTTACACCTGATGGAGTTTCCGTCTTTTTGACTGGAGGAGTAGGTGTTTTCTCTTTGGAGTCAGAATGATCGGGCAGAGTTGTACAGCCGACCATAAGAACAGCACCAATATAAAAAACACCTTTCTTCAACATATCCTAATTTCCTGTTAACGCTTAGTTGTTATAACTACCACTTGAAATTACTCGTGAGTTGTTTGACAGATCTTGTTCCATCTGGTTTTCACTTTCACGAATATAACTGTCGGTATTATCATCCTGAGAGTCAGGAATTGTGTTATCACTTTGTGGCGTATATGTTGGATCAACTTGATAATAAGGTGCTCCACATGGAGTAGCACGGTGCGGAACCGTATGCGTTAGCATCGGAATATACATAGCACCATCACAAGCTTGAGCAGATAAATCACCCGTTGCACGGTCAATCCACTGCCACTGTACTGTGTCTGGTTGACGTAGATTTACAGGCGTTTGACGTAATTGTTTCATCACATTAATCCATACTGGCAATGCACCCGATGAACCTGTTAATCCAGTCACTTTGTTGTCATCTAAACCTAACCACACTACAGCAACGTGGTTACCTGAGTAGCCCGCAAACCATGAGTCACGTGTATCGTTAGTCGTACCTGATTTACCTGCCAACTTTAAAGCAGGAGACAAGCTATTATAAGCTGCGCGACCAGTACCCGAAGACATGACCTGTTGTAGACCATAATTCATAATATAGCCAACAGATGGATCAATGGTTTGTTGAACATTCAGGCCATAACGGTCAAGCAGGCGGCCATTGGCATCTACGACAGATCGAATTGCACGAGTCGGATATTTAAAGCCACCTGTAGCAAAGTTCTCATAAATTCCAAGAACCTCCATTGGTGACATATTGACTGCCCCAAGGAAAATAGAAGGGTAGGCAGGAATGGTCGATTCAACACCAAACTTTCTTAAGTTGTTTGTAAATGTAGATAAACCAAACTCTTGACCCAAGCGCACAGCAGATAGGTTATATGAATTTGCTAAAGCTTCACTCAGGCTGACTACACCATGTCCGCCACCACTGTAGTTTTTAGGTGTCCAGCTTTTACCGCCATCTACAGGAACACTAATCGGTGCATCTTCAATTTGGGTTGCCCAGTTGTAACGCCCCGATTCAATAGCGCTTAAATAAATGACAGGTTTCAATAAAGAACCGACTTGGCGTTTTGCATCTAAAGCACGGTTAAAACCAGTAAAGTCTTGTGTAGAACCAACAGCAGCAACGAGCTCGCCGTTTTCTGGATGTGCAATGAGTACCGCACCCTGTAAGTTTTTCAAACGGGCTGGGTTGCTGTTTGCTAAACGCTCTACAGAAGCTTTAAACGCATTTTGAACTTGGGTTTGAGTAATTGGGTCTAAAGTCGTAAAAATACGTAAGCCCTGATTAGTTAAGTCACTCTCTTGATATTCTGTGCGTAATTGACGACGCACAATATCTAAAAAGTCAGGGAATTTTGCAGGGCCCAAACTTGGCTTACTTAACACATTTAAAGGACGTGCAATTTCATCTTCATATTCTGCTTGAGTTAAATAGCCCATTACACGCATGTTATTTAACACGGTATCGCGGCGTTTTTTTGCACCTTCAGGATTTTTCCAAGGATTATATAAAGAAGGGCCTTGCACTAAACCAACTAAATAAGCTTGTTGTGCAACGCTAAGCTCACGTAAAGGTAAACCAAAATAAAATTGAGAAGCCAAACCATAGCCATTAATTGAGTAGCTACCATTTTGGCCTAGATTCACTTCATTTAAGTAGGCTTCTAAAATTTCATCTTTGCTGTAATGCAGCTCAATGAGTAAAGCCATTAATGCTTCATTAACTTTACGTTTTAATGTGCGTTCAGGTGTGAGATAGAAGTTTTTAACCAATTGCTGAGTCAGGGTTGAACCACCTTGACGTTTACCACCTGTGATATTACTCACTAATGCACGGGCAGTACCACGAATTGAAATACCGTGATGATGATAGAAATTACGGTCTTCTGTTGAAATTAAAGCTTCAATAAGTGGTTTAGGGACATTATTCAGTTTAATGAGAACACGGTCTTCATTATGTTGAGGGTAGATCCCTCCAATCAGAAGTGGCTCTAGTCGTGCAACACCCGTTGAAGAAGGTTTTGTACTTCGAACTTCAGCAACCTGATCATTTGCAAAACTTAACTCTAGTACTTGTTCGGGTTCGACACTGTCGCCGTAATCAAAACCACGCGTGTGGATATACATATTGCTGCCCTGAGCAACATAGGTTCCAGACTTGTCATAATTACTTGAAGTTTTGTAACCCAAGAGTTTTAGTTCTTGAGTGAAATTTGCTTGGGTAATAGGTGCGTTATTATAAATTTCCAAAGGACGTGCAAACACTTTGGCGGGAATATCCCACCGTTGTCCTTCAAATTTTTCACGGATAATATTATCTAAACGAATCAGATAGATACTAAGAGCAATAAAAGCACCAATGACCAAAATGGAAAAGATTAGTGCAAAGAAACCGATACCACGTTCAAACTTCATAAAAATGAGATAAAACCCTAACAATGCCTGTAATGATGCGATAGCTTGTCATCAATTTGCAATGATAAAACTGTGAATAATTGGAAAACTTAGATTGAATTTTACTGCATCTTGTTGTTATGTTTTTTTAAATTAATCAGGTTAATGTTATTATAGCCAAGTATCGCTGCGGAGCTTACTCATTCGTGCAAATTTCACATAAGTCCTTCAGAAACGTCGGGTTAATCGGTCGACCAGATAAATCATCAGTAGTAGAAACACTATGTTTAATTCATGATCATTTGTTGAACCTAGGCTTAAACCCCATTTTTGATCAGGAAACTGCTGAATTAGTGCCTTATGATCATGCACAAATTGTAAGTCGTCATTTATTGGGTGAAGTTGCTGATTTAGTCATAGTTGTTGGAGGTGACGGTTCTTTACTCCACGCTGCTAGAGTTTTAGTTCGCTACAATACGCCTGTTATTGGTATCAACCGTGGGCGGTTGGGTTTTTTAACTGATATCAAACCTTCAGAAGCCATTTTCAAACTTGACCAAGTACTTCAAGGGCATTTCCAGCTTGACCGTCGTTTCTTACTTGAAATGGAAGTAAGAACAAATGGTGAAGTCATTTATGACGCCATTGCTTTAAACGATGTGGTTTTGCACTCGGGTAAATCAGTACACATGATTGACTTCGAACTTAATATTGATGGTCAATATGTTTACCGCCAACATAGTGATGGTTTAATTGTTTCGACGCCAACCGGATCAACGGCTTATGCATTGTCAGGTGGTGGCCCAATTTTACATCCAAGTATGGATGCTATTGCATTAGTTCCAATGCATCCCCATACATTGTCATCACGTCCCATCGTAGTCGGTGGTCAAAGCGAAATTAAAATCGTTATTCGCGAAAATCGGGTATTACCAATGGTGAGTGCAGATGGGCAACATAGTGTCTCGCTCAATGTTGGAGACAGTTTACACATCCGTAAACACCCATTTAAACTAAGTTTATTGCATCCACCAGGTTATGATTTCTATATGGCCTGCCGTACCAAACTTGGTTGGAACCAAGATTTTGAATCTTTTCAAAGAGATGAATCATGAATATTGAACAAATGCTATCTGTTTTAAACCCTGAAATTGTAGAGCGTTTAAAAACAGCAGTAGAAATTGGTAAATGGCCAAACGGCGTTGTTTTAACCAAAGAGCAGCGTGAAACTTGTATGCAAGCTGTAATCGCTTGGGAGTTGAAGAACTTACCAGAAGATCAGCGTAGCGGTTATATTGACCGTGGTACAAAAGAAGAAGGTGAAGAGTGTGATGATGATCATCACAAGCATGAGCCAGAGTTTAAACCTATTCGTTTTGTTTAAAACTTAATAAGACAGAAAATTATTTTTGGTTATTCCATACAGCCTTATATAGCATGTTTTTCATAAGTTATAGCATATAGGCTTTTATTACTTTTGAAGGATCAAAAGTAACCAAAAATCCTTTGTATCACTGACGATACTTCCTGTATCGCAGTGATACGGTCGACATCCATGTCGACCTTCACGATAGCATTTGTTAACTACGAATTAAGATTGCTTAAATTTCGTGTATTCCATAACACTTTTGCTTTTTGCATCGCTTCTTCAAAACTAGCAACAACGCCCATCGTATATAGCGCGATTCCGATGGTTTCTGTTACGGCTATTTCTCCATATTCATGGTGCTGTTGACCAAGCCATACTGCTTTAAACGTTGCTAAATCTAATTCTTCTTCAATTGGGCTTCGTTCAGGTGTGAGCTTTGGCAACTCATGTTCATAGAGCTCACCATTTTTAATACCGCAAATGAGTGTTTTAGCATCTGGGTTTCGTTCAAATTCACCACCTTCGCCTTTAATAACGGCACTATTTTGATAGCCTGAGCGTAATGCGCTATGTTGGTGAGTAGTTCTGTAAGCAGGGTGGAATATTGCTTGTAAGGTAGCCTTAGCGTTAAAAGGATTGATTAAACGGGCCAAAGTATGAATAGGTGAACGCAATCCCATGACATTTCTTAGAGATATCAATTCGCTTAAAACTGGTGAAATCACGTCTAGTGGTAAGTAAGCAAAATTTTGCTCTGCTAATTGTGTACGAACTTCTTGTTCAGAATGACAAATTTGATAACCAAGATATTCTAAGACTTGCTCTGTATAAACACGGTTAAGCGTGTGACCTGACGCACCATGCATAACAATTTTATGGCCATGCTGGGCAAGCGTAAGAGCGGCTAATAAAAACCATGGATAGTGTTTTCGCTTACCTGCATAAGATGACCAATCTAAATCAACATCTAAAGGCTCAAAATGAAGCTGGTCTTTGGTTGCTTGAACGAAACCCGCGAGTTCTTCAATAGATTCTTCTTTAACCCGAAGCAGCATTAAAAATGCGCCTAGCTGCACATCTAACACTTCGCCTTTTAAAATCATGGTAAATGCTTGATAAGCTTCTTCATAGCTTAAAGAGCGAGATCCGGTTTTCCCCTTACCTAAAATACGGACATATTGAGCAAAGGGATGTTCAGCATCTTTATAGATATTACGTTTAGTATTCATCGTAGTTCAAAACAATAAAAATGATGGGATGTAGGCAGCTCAAAATGAAATGTCCACAAGTATTTAATCAATATGACATAAAAAGCTGCTGAAAAAATATCAAAAGTGTTTCTTATACTAAAGTCTTAGGGTTACCTGAGTGTTTTTTATGCGTATTAGCTAAAAAATTAACCGAATCGTTATTTAATTCGAGTAAACTTTCCCGTGCTTTTTTGAGCACTCATATCATAATTTTATGTGATTCTCCTATATCTTCAGCTTTTTATTGAAAAAGTAAGAGGTTATTTCTAGCTACTCAAAGTGGTTAGAAACTTCAGGTATTCTCCTGTTTTAGAAAACATTGATTTTGTTTTCATTGAGGTAGTAGGAAGGTTTTTTGTTCACAAAAAACCATTTCCCTTTTGCGGTGTTAATGTGAAAGGTTAGGGCTGTGTATTCGTAAAGAATAGACGTTTCATTTTGGTATTTCCAACGGACTTGGAAATATAGATTGAAGTAAAGTTATGGCTAAAAAACCGATTTATAAATCACTTTATTTTCAGGTGATTATTGCAATTATTGCGGGTATCTTGGTAGGACATTTTTCCCCAAGCTCAACGCAAATTGTCAATGGTGTCGAACAGCATATTCCGGGGTTAGGTGAAAAACTCAAGCCATTAGGTGATGCCTTTATTCGCTTGATCAAGATGATCATTGCTCCAGTTATTTTCTGTACCGTGGTAAGCGGTATTGCTGGCATGGAAAGCATGAAGTCAGTCGGAAAAACTGGCGGCGTTGCGTTGTTATACTTTGAAATCGTTTCAACAATTGCACTTCTAATTGGCCTTGTTGTAATTAACATTGCTAAACCGGGTGTAGGGATGAATGTTGACCCTACCACTCTCGATACTTCGGGCATTCAAAAATACGTCAGTTCTGGTGAGTCACAATCTACCATTGATTTCTTAATGCACATCATCCCTGATACGGTGGTTGGTGCATTTGCAAATGGTGAAATCTTACAAGTCCTTCTTTTTGCAATCCTCTTTGGTTTTGCTTTACATAAGTTAGGTGATGCAGGACGTCCAGTTTTAAAATTTATTGATCAAGTTGCACATGTGTTCTTTAACATTGTGAATATGGTCATGAAATTGGCTCCGATTGGTGCATTCGGTGCAATGGCATTCACTATCGGTAAATATGGCGTTGGTTCACTCGTACAATTAGGGCAGCTCATTATCTGCTTCTATATTACGTGCTTACTCTTTATCTTCTTAATTTTGGGTACAATCAGCCGTATTAGTGGATTCAGTATTCTTAAGATGATTCGCCTGATTCGTGAAGAGTTATTAATTGTACTTGGTACATCTTCTTCTGAATCTGTTTTGCCTCGCATGTTACGTAAACTTGAAATTGCAGGTTGTGAAAAATCTGTGGTTGGTTTGGTTATCCCAACAGGTTATTCATTTAACCTTGATGGTACGTCAATTTATTTGACTATGGCTGCAATCTTTATTGCTCAGGCAACAAATACACAGCTTGATATTCAACATCAGATTACTTTGCTATTAGTACTCTTAATCTCATCTAAGGGTGCGGCGGGTGTAACAGGCTCTGGCTTTATTG
This sequence comes from Acinetobacter sp. AOR18_HL, assembly GCF_027855145.1. Lineage (NCBI taxonomy): Bacteria > Pseudomonadati > Pseudomonadota > Gammaproteobacteria > Moraxellales > Moraxellaceae > Acinetobacter > Acinetobacter sp. AOR18_HL. Next base: position 45,820 of record NZ_JAKTIG010000023.1, on the reverse strand, counting down.
TTATGGCTGCAACTTTGTCTGCTGTTGGACATATTCCAGTAGCAGGTTTGGCATTGATTTTAGGTATTGACCGTTTCATGTCAGAAGCACGTGCTTTAACTAACCTCGTTGGTAACTCATTAGCATCGATTGTTGTTGCAAAATGGGTCGGTGCTTTAGATAAAGATAAGCTAAATGATGCTTTAAACAATCCAGATGAAGTCGACAGAAAAATGATGGAGCAAAAAACTCCTCAAGTCGCTGAAGGTTTAGATTAATTCAAATAAACCTATATAAAAAAGGAAGCTTTGGCTTCCTTTTTTATTGGCTGACTGAAAAGTACAGTTTTAATGAGCAGCTATGTCATGACAGTAGCTTAAAAAATGATTAGCATGCACAACAATCAGATTAGATAAAACAATAAAGCCGAAGGAAAATATTATGTTGGCATACGATGCAGATTTAGAATTATTCCGTGATAATTTTAAACGTTTTATGAATGAGCATATTGCACCGCAATACGATCAATGGGAACGCGAAGGAATCATGCCACGTGCTGTCTGGAATCAACTGGGCGAAAATGGCTTTTTGTGTGTGGATGTTCCAGAAGAATACGGTGGTTACGGCGTACCAACCTATTATTCATTAATGTTGGTTGAAGAATCGGCACGTGCTGGATTCTGTGCATTATCAACAGCGATTTCTTGCCACTCTGAAATTGCTGCACCATATATTTTACACATCGGGACAGAAGAGCAAAAACAATATTGGTTGCCGAAAATGGTGACAGGTGAAGTGGTTGGTGCAATTGGTATGACTGAACCTGGAGCAGGCTCGGATTTACAATCAATGCGTACCAGTGCCATTTTGCAAGATGACCATTATTTATTAAATGGCTCAAAAACATTTATTTCAAATGGACAACATGCTGACCTTGTGGTGCTTGCAGTAAAAACTGATCCTCAAGCGCGTGCGAAAGGGGTGTCGTTATTATTGGCAGATACTCATCTGGAAGGCTTTAAGAAAGGTACCAACCTCGACAAAATCGGTCTACATTCTCAAGACACATCTGAGCTATTTTTTGACAATGTTAAAGTTCCTAAAAACCAGTTACTCGGTCAAGCTGGACAAGGCTTTGCTTATTTAATGCAAGAGTTACCACGTGAACGTACCGCTATTGCATCTACCGCAATTGGCGCTATTCGTGGTGCAATTGATTTGGCAACTGCTTATGTAAAAGAGCGTCATGCATTTGGTCAACCTATTTCACAGTTCCAAAATACGCGTTTTGTTTTAGCACAAGCAAAAATTGATGAGCTTGCTACAGCTGCTTTTTACGAGAGAAACGTTGCTCTATATCAAGAAGGTAAACTTGATGTTGAAACAGCAGCAGCGCTTAAAAGTTTCAGCACTGACATGCAAATGAAAGTCGCAGATAACTTGCTGCAACTCTTTGGTGGGTATGGCTATATGACTGAATATCCAATTTCACGTTTCTTTGTAGATGCTCGTATTCAACGTATTTACGGTGGTACAAATGAAATTATGAAAGAAATCGTGGCGCGTGGATTAATCGGTAAAGCTTAATAATAGCTTCAAAAAAGCCTACCTTTGAGTAGGCTTTTTTATTATTTAGCTGTTTTCTGCAATGGCTCATCAAATAAAGATTTACAGCTTTCTAAATTTTGACAAGAAGCAAACACAAGGGCTTTAGGTAAGCTCGCATACAAATTTGTAATGTGTTGTTCAGCAGGGTTATAAAAATGCCAATAACTAAATTGGTTTGAACGTTCATTTTCTAAGGCTTTAAAGAAATCTGCTTCATTAAATTTATTGTTAAGTTGAGTGCGAGGACCACCTTGCTCATGTGTACCGACTGTGGTCATGAGTAAAGGGGAATGATTTGGTTTCTGACTTTGCCAATGATTTAACTGCTGAAATAACATGCCTTGGTCAAACCAGAGGGAAGGGCTTGCAGCAAAGTAACGCTGAAATGCATCTGGCTTTTGAAAAAAATGATAAAGCACAAATAAACCTCCAAAAGAATGTCCATAAAGACTTTGCTGTTGGCTATTAATCGGAAATTGTTTTGCAATTGTAGGCTTGAGTTCGCTATTTAAAAAAGCAATAAACTGATCGGCACCCCCATATTTATATTTACCTTGTGCTTGAAATTCAGCAGAAGGTTTTGGAGTATAATCATAAGCACGCTTTTGCACATCAAAGGTTTTTTGCTGAGGGTAGCCAACCGCTACGATCATGAGTGGATCTAGTCCTAATTTGGTAGAACCAGCGCCAATCGACTGAGCAATATTGGCAGCACTTGGAAATGTAGCATTTCCATCTAATATATAAAGTACTGGATACCCATGTTGGGGCGGGGCGACAGGCGGTTTATAAATTTGAATAAGATAATCATGGCCTGTATTTTTAGATTTAATTTGAAATTGAGCCTGATTATTTTGAAAAACGATTTTTGGTTGATTTTGTATAGGCGTTTGGGCGAAGGTAGAACAGCTTATTAACGTACTCAATAAAAAACTAGTAGATAAAAGGAAAAATGATCTTTGCATAATGGGCGATAATAAAATTTATTATACAAATGATAAATGAAAATCATTATCAAATAAAGTAATCAAGAAATGGAAGCAAAAAGGTTAATGAAAAAAGCTCTTACAGCTATATTGCCTAACAAATCAAAGCAGACTATTGTTATACTCTCGTTTAAAAGATGATTTTACTGAGGCTGCATTCTAATGATCAACGATGATCAAAACAAAACGACTTCTCTTAGTTTAGAACAAATTCGTGAAGATATTGATAGTGTAGATCAACAGATTCAAGAATTATTAAATCGCCGCGCAAGCCTTGCCGAAGCTGTTGCTAAAGCTAAATTTGCTTCTGAAGAGAATCCTTTGTTTTATCGTCCTGAACGTGAAGCACAAGTTTTACGCAAAGTCATGGAGCGCAACCAAGGTCCTTTGTCTGATGTCACCATGGCGCGTTTGTTCCGTGAAATTATGTCTGCTTGCCTTGCTTTAGAAGCTCCGCAAAGTATTGCATTCTTAGGACCGGAAGGGACTTTTACTCAATCTGCCGTGCTTAAGCATTTTGGTAAAGATGCAGTTGTTCGTCCACTACCAACAATTGATGAAGTGTTCCGTGAAGTGGAAGCGGGTAGCGCACATTATGGTGTAGTTCCGGTTGAAAACTCATCTGAAGGTATTGTGAACCATACTTTAGATTGTTTTAAAACATCGAATTTAAATGTGATTGGTGAAGTTGAATTACGTATTCATCATCAATTTCTAGTCTCTGAAAATACACGTAAAGACAGTATTAAACAGATTTACGCACACCAACAAACTTTGGCTCAATGTCGTCAATGGTTAGACGCGCATTATCCGGGTGTTGAACGTGTTGCTTTAAACTCAAATGCAGAAGCTGCACGCCGTATTCGTAACGAATGGCACTCAGCAGCAATTGCATCTGATATTGCAGCAGGTATGTATAACCTTGAAATTTTACATAGCAATATTGAAGATAATCCGGAAAATACTACTCGTTTCTTAGTCATTGGCCGTGAAAAAATTCCACAAAGTGGCAATGACAAAACATCGTTATTAATTTCAGCACATGACCGTGCTGGTGCTTTATTAGAAATTTTAGCGCCGTTTGCAAAACATAATATTAGCTTAACAAGTATTGAGACCCGTCCAGCATTACCTGAAAAATGGGCATATGTATTCTTTATCGATTTAGAAGGTCATATCGATCAAGAGAATGTTGCTGCGGCAATCAATGATATTCGCCCAATGGTAAAAGAGCTTCGTATTTTAGGCTCTTATCCTGCTGCCGTTCTTTAATCACTCATGTTGGAATAATGACATGCATCAAGATGGGCATGTCATTATGCTTAAAAACAAATTGCTCAAAGATTTAAATCACTTTGAGCAAAAGCAAAGTTGAAGTTATGTCACAACCCCTATTTAAAAAAGTTGCATTTATTGGTTTAGGACTCATCGGGTCGAGTTTGGCGCGAGTTATTGTTGCAGAAAAGTTGGCGACAACTATTGTGGCTTCTACACGCTCACAAAAAACTTTAGAAGATGCAAAGTCACTTGGCTTAATACAACAAGGATTTTCTGATCCTGTAGAGGCTGTGAAAGGGGCAGATTTAGTTGTTTTGGCCTTGCCAGTACGTGCAACACAAAAAGTGCTTGAGCTAATTAAACCTTATTTGACAGAAACCACGATTGTAACTGATGTGGGAAGTACAAAAGGTAATGTCGTCGATGCAGCAAAAGCTGTATTTGGTGAAGATTTACCAGCAGGTTTTGTACCAGGACATCCTATTGCTGGTAGTGAGCATACGGGCGTTCATGCAGGTAAGGTCGATTTATTTGCAAATCACAAAGTTATTTTAACGCCGTTACCAACAAGTGCAGAATGGGCTGTTGATAAACTAATTCAACTTTGGTCTGCTGCTAAAGCTGAAGTCATTTGTATGGACGTTGCCAAGCATGATGAAGTTTTAGCACATACAAGTCATTTACCGCACTTGATGGCATTTAATTTGGTTGAGCAACTTGCGAATCGTGAAGATAATCTTGATATTTTCCGCTATGCAGCAGGTGGCTTTCGCGACTTTTCAAGGATTGCAGCTAGTGATCCACAAATGTGGCATGACATTTTCTTTGCCAATAAAACAGCCATATTAAATGCTGTAGATGGCTTCGAAAAGCAACTTACCGTACTTAGAAAATTGATTGAAAACGAAGACTCTCATGCATTAATGGGTTTACTCGGCCATGCTCAGGCAGCACGTCAGCATTTCAATCATATGTTAGCCAAAAAACCTTTAATGGAGAAAAATAAGGTGACACAGCAATTCAGTATCTTACCGGGAAATAAGGCATTTAAAGGTAAATTTACCGTACCGGGTGACAAATCTGTGTCACATCGCTCCATTATGTTTGGTGCTATTGCCGAAGGCACGACTCATGTCACTGGCTTCCTTGAAGGTGAAGATGCTTTGGCAACTTTGCAAGCTTTCCGTGATATGGGTGTAAGCATTGAAGGCCCTAAGAATGGTGAAGTGACCATTCATGGCGTGGGCATGCATGGTTTAAAAGCACCAGCGAGTGCCTTGTATATGGGTAACTCTGGAACGAGCATGCGTTTGCTTTCAGGCATGTTATCAGCACAAAAATTTGATTCAGTGATGACAGGTGATGCATCACTTTCTAAACGTCCAATGGAACGTATTGCTAAGCCATTGCGTTTAATGGGTGCGCAAATCCAGACAACAGGTGAGAAAGGTACACCACCTGTAAGTATTACTGGTGCTCAGCAATTAAAAGGCATTCAATACGACTTGCCAATGGCATCTGCTCAGGTGAAGTCAGGTATTTTACTTGCGGGCCTATGGGCTGAAGGTGAAACTTCAGTCACTGAGCCAGAACCAACTCGTGACCACACAGAGCGTATGCTTCGTGCATTTGGTTATGATGTTAAAACCGAAGGCAACAAGATTTCACTCGTTGGTGGTGGAAAATTAGTAGGTACTGATATTCAGGTTCCATCTGATATTTCATCTGCTGCTTTCTTTATGGTGGGTGCTGCAATTACTGAGGGTTCTGATGTTATTCTGGAAGCTGTAGGTATTAACCCAACACGTACTGGCGTAATTGAAATTTTAAAACAGATGGGTGCTGACTTGACTGTTGAAAATGAACGTATTGCCGGTGGCGAGCCTATTGCTGATATTCATATTAAAGGTTCACGCACACTTAAAGGCATTCATATGCCGGAAGACCAAGTACCTTTGGCAATTGATGAATTCCCAGCTTTATTTATTGCAGCAGCTTGTGCCGAAGGTCAAACTGTATTAACTGGTGCAGCAGAGCTTCGAGTGAAAGAGTCTGACCGCATTCAGGTCATGGCTGATGGCTTAAAAATCATGGGTATTGACTGCACCCCAACTGATGATGGCATCATTATCGAAGGTAAAGGCAAATCTGGCGATTGGTCACCAATCTTTACTGGCGGCGAAATTGAATCACATCATGACCACCGTATTGCGATGAGTTTTAGTATGGCAGGTCTTCGTAATTCTGGTCCGATTACAATTCAGGGTACTGAAACTGTGGCGACAAGCTTCCCGACTTTCACTGAGTTGGCGAATCGTGCAGGCTTAACAATCGAAGTTAGCCAATAACTTTTGACCTGACACATTTTATAATTGCTAACACAATAGCAACGGCAGCAGCGGGCTAAAGGCTTGGCTGCTGTTTGTTTATTGCTTATGCTAAGCGCAGATAATGATAATAGTGTTAGGACAAAGGATGAAAAAATTACAATTTATTGCCAGTTGCCCACAACATGGAGTGCTTGATCATCCACCAAATGAATGCCATATCACTCAAGAATATGTAGCGGCTTTACTGTTTAAACAATTGGGGCATTATGGTTTTGATGCGCAGCACATTGTGCATGAACATGAAAAAGTAGAAGTGAGTATTGATAATCATCTTTTGCCATTATCGATTACTTGCCAGAAAACAGACCATGAAGGGCATTTGATGTGTGAAATCTCTGCCAATCCTGATGAAGAACAAGACTGGTTTGAGAAAATCGAAACACAAAGCATTATTCGTCAGCTTGCACAGGCCGTTGAAAATAGTTTGAAAGCTGATCATAGCTTTTCCCAATTTGTTTGGAAGTCTTGATCAATTAAATATATTTTATGAAGTAAGGGTGAACATATTTGTTCACCCTTTTTATTTATTAATATTGATAAGAACTATTTATTTTTGTAGTGACATTATTTAATAAAAATTAACAAACGAAAAAATAATATTGTTTGAATTTTGAACTAATTTTCTATTAATTTAAAAATGCTTCTTAACAAAGAACTACTCAATTTCCTCTTCTTATTTATATTATTTTACAGAGAATTAACATGAACATAATTTCCAGTAATTATTCAAAAGGCTTTGGTATATTGATTATCTCCTTATTATCAGCGTGTAATAGTGATGATAAAGATACCACCATAAACTCAACAAACCAGAAGTTGCTAGAAGGAACAATTACTTCTTTAGAGAATCTTAAGCAAAATCTAGTATGGCAAGAAAATCAGTGTGATAGTGTCTATTCTAAAGTTATCAGTGAGGCAGCTATTGCTCAAAAATCAGCGGCAGAACTAAGAGCCAATATCGCTAGTTCAAATAATTTAGGAGTTTTTCTTGATAATCAAATTATTCCGAAACTAGCTCAGCTTACCGATGAGTCAACTGTATTAAGAGCGAGGTGTAATGCTCCAGACTATGATGGAACAGGCGTAAGTATTGAACGACCTGCCATGCTAAGGGAAATGTTAAGTGAATGGCAAGGAACAATTAATTTATTGATTCGTCAAATCAATAACCCGCCAAATATGAATCCTGAAATTAAATTAGCGTCATTAACCAACACCAATATTAATCAATCAACTCTAGCAAAGTCTAAATTCAAAGATTGTTCAGATAGTTTTTGTCCAGAAATGACGGTTATTCCAGCTGGTAGCTTTTTAATGGGTGGAAATATAAATGAGCAAGAGCAACAAAATGTACCAGCTCAATCTCGACCATACGAATTGCCTCAGCACTTAGTACAAGTCGAAAAACCATTTGCAATGTCAACTTATGAAACAACAATTGCAGAGTTTCAGGCTTTCCAAAAAGAAACGGGATGGGAGGTACAAGGGTGCCGTAATTGGGAAGAGCGAGATGGCCTATTTAATATGTGGTACAGAGATGATTTAACACCTAGCAATCCTGGTTTCTTTCAAACATCTCAGGATCCTGCAGTTTGTGTTCGTCGTGAAGATGGAAGAGAATTTGCGAAATGGTTATCTAAAAAAACAGGTCAGACCTACCGCTTACCAACAGAAGTTGAGTGGGAGTATGCTGCTCGTGCCGGAACGACAACAGCCTTTTACTGGGGAGATGATTTGAATCATGAAGAGGCATGCAAATATGCAAATGTTTTAGACCCTACGACAGTCCAAGCACTACCACAAACAAGTACTTGGGCCTTATTTAATTGTACAGATGGTTATGGAATAACATCGCCTGTCGGAAAGTTCTTGCCTAATAATTTTGGTTTATATGATATGAGTGCCAACGCACGAGAATGGGTGGATGATTGCTGGCATCCAAATTATCAAAATGCCCCTGTTACCAATCGTCGCTGGGGTGAAGAAAATAATGGACAGTGTAATTTCCCAGTTTTACGTGGAGGGGCATGGATATATAACACTTATAATGTGCGAACTGCTTATCGTAATGCTTATGTAACTTCACAAGCTCGTTCAATTATGTGGGGATTCCGTTTGGTTCGCGAAATTTAGCTTTGATTTTTATACCTAATATATTCTACATTTAAAGTCATTTTTTAATTTATCAGCGTCGATTTTAATAAAAACCTAAAACTGCGCTGATAATGTCTTATCTTTCAATAAACCTACGTTTATTAAGAATATTTGTGAGAGTATAAATATATGGTGCCATTTGATTTTTCGAACTTATCTCCTCAAGTGGTTTGGCAGCATTTTCAAACACTTTGCATTATTCCTCGTCCTTCAAAGCATGAACAGCAGCTTCGTGAATTTTTACAAAACTGGGCCGAAAGTCGAAATTTAGAAACTTACGTAGATGAAGTGGGGAATTTGATTATTCGTAAGAATGCGACTCTGGGTAAAGAACATGTGTCTGGCGTTATTCTGCAAGGCCATTTAGATATGGTCACTCAAGCCAATACTGGCACAGTACACGACTTCTTTAAAGACCCGATCCAGCCAGTCCTCGAAGATGGCTGGTTAATTGCTAAAGATACTACTTTAGGTGCTGATAATGGCATTGGGGTAGCATTAGCTTTGGCAGTTTTAGACTCAAATGATATTGCTCATGGGCCAATTGAAGTTCTTCTAACAGTTGATGAAGAAGCAGGGATGAGTGGTGCGCGACTTTTACAGGCAGGTGTACTAAAAGGGAAGTGGCTATTTAATATTGATACAGAAGAGTGGGGCGAGTTGTATCTCGGATGTGCTGGTAGTATTGATATTGAAGTTGAGCAACCGCTTAATTATGAACCAATTCCTGAAAATTTGAATATTGTTAATATTCAGGTGGCTGGTCTTAAAGGTGGCCACTCTGGCGTAGATATCCATTTAGGACGTGGTAATGCCAACGTTATTCTGGCCCGTTTTTTAAATCAGCATTTAGCGAAGCTTGGTGGACGGCTTGTTGAGTTTATAGGTGGTACAGCTCGTAATGCTTTACCTCGCGAAGCTGTAGCAACCATTGCCATTTCATCTAACCAATTGCCTGAATTAGAACAATTACTCACTGAATATCAAACAGCATGGACAAAACAGCTACAAGGTATTGATGACAATCTGCAATTAACTATTCAGCCTAATAGTGCTGAAGTGACCGAAGTGATTGCTCAACAACCGCAAAATGAATGGTTGCAAGCTTTAGCAACAAGTCCTTATGGCGTTGCAAGTATGAGTCAGGTTCTATCAGATGTAGTTGAGACTTCAAATAATATTGGAGTGGTAAGACTAAATAGAGAAGGCGGAAAAGCTGTCTTAATGGTCCGCTCAATGGTGAACCAAGAAGCTCAAGACTTTGCAGAAAAAATTCAAAAACATTTCAGTCAATTTAATATCGGCTCTACACTTACGCCGTTAGTGTCGGGTTGGACACCAAATCCAGATTCAGCTGCTCTAAAGTGCTTACAGCAGGCCTATCAAAATGCATTTAATATTGAGCCAAATCTAAAAGTAATTCATGCAGGCTTAGAGTGTGGGATTATTGCCGAGCATTATCCACATTTACAAATGGTTTCTTTTGGACCGGATATTCAAGGTGCGCATGCACCGGGTGAACGAGTCAAAGTTGATACTGTAGAGAAATGCTGGAAGCTGTTGGTAACAGCTTTAGCATCTGTAGAGTAGTTTTTACAAATAAGAAGCTCAATTGTGAGCTTCTTAAACTTTTACATGAAAATGATGTGGATTTAACTCGACAAATTCGATTTCACAATCAATAAATTTTTCAATCATGGCTGCTTGAGTACGAGTATGTTCGCTAATACATTGTGCGGTGAATTCACCACCTTGACCTAAAGCTAAAGGCAGAAGCAATTGATCTGCCAAATACTCATCTACAACAGCCTGCGAAGATAAATATAGATTTACATCTTTTGCTAAATGTTCAGCTATTTGCTCTGCACTTTTGCGCATCTCACCTAAAGCTGTAAACAGTTGAGTGTGATATTGATGAGCAACTTTCACATAGACTGTATTGCCTTGGCTAATTCCATTTAAATGATATTGCTGCTGAGAGCTTAAGTTTAGTTTTTTACTTAATGTGGTTAATTCACGTTGTGCTATCTGTGCTTCTTCTGAAAGATTTAATACAGCTGCAAAGGCCTCATTACTTTGCAAAGCACCGCGATCTAATAAATTTAGCTTGTTTCGATGTTGCCATGGTTGAACGGTAACCTGAATTTCACCTGCACCAATTGGAAAGAAGCCGGCTTTACTTAATTTAAAATCTACGTTAATTCCAATTTGAGCTAGAGCAGGTAAAAAGCAGTGTTCAATAAAATCTGCTGTTGGTGCAAGGGGGTTATGTGTACCCCCTGAAATGGTGAGTTCAGTAGCTTCATTTTGTAATAACAAAACAGGTAGAAGCGTTTGTAAAACCAGTGTTGTACTACCCGCTGAACCGATTTGAAATTGATATTTACCACTTTGAACATGCTGAGGTGCGAAATATAAACGTTGGCTATGTAATTCAGCACCCTCTACATAAGCTTGGCTAATTTGTTGAGATGCTTGTACACAAACCAAATGTTGACGCATTAATCCTGGTTTTTTACGTCCTGCACGTATATTAATTAATTCAAATGCCTGACCTGTAATCATTGAAAGGGCAAGAGCAGTTCTTAAAATCTGTCCACCACCTTCACCTTGTGAACCATCAATTTGGATGGTTTTGGGCATATTTGCCAAAGCTTTATTCACTTCTGTTTTCCTTATTTTCTAATTTAATGAACATACTGTCAGTACATGGTAATGCGAAGTAACGTTTGACTTTGTTTTCGACAAAGGTTTACTAGGTGCATAGTGCTGAGTCTCATAAGTGAATATCGATGCACGACTCACATGCTGCCATAGCCGCCTGAATTATTTTCAATCCCTCAGATCGGAGTAACGCAGGATCTTGTACTCGCCCAGTATGTCCAAACTTTGATTGTGAAAATGATTTCACAAAATCTATTGTTTAATCGATTAGATCAATTTGCCAATTAGCAGCCTGAATTTTAACGTTTAAGTCACGGAGTTTTGCACTGATATCATCCGCCTGCTTTTGTAAGCTAGAAACAGGAATGACTTTCTTCCACTTAATTTCACGTGAGCTATAACGATCAGGTTCTCGATGTGTATTGGCAATCGCATCTATTAAAATCTTATGCTGTTCAGCATAACTATCACGCAAGCTTAATAGGGACAACAATACTTTGCCATCTTCCAGTTTTGCTTGTGCATTGGTCAAGTGAATACGACAAATCAATTGATTGCTTTCCTGAGTTAAAGCAAACACTTGTTTGATGAGTTCATTTGGATCTTCACTAGGTTCATCACCTTCTTGTACCAATACATTCGCATTGATTCGTTGTTTTAACGAAGCGAGCTTTTTTTGTTGATCGCTTCGAAGTAAAAGTGCTTCTGCGAGTTTCATATTTTATTTTCCTAAAAATTTATTCTTTAATCTGTTGAGCTGGCAAGTAGTAAGCAGCCTTTATTTTGCTCTGGTGAATAGATGGTTAAGCACCAATTACCCCACCATTCTCGGCCCGGTTCAAAATAATCATTCCATTCAGAACTTTCTTCCCGACCACTACCTGAATAACCAACCCAATCATATATTTCACAGTCTTTCTCCGTGAAAAGGCATAGCCGCAAGAAAGCTTGAAAGAATGCTACCTGATTAGAATGGGTAAGGGTTGTGCCATATGGTGGATCAATGATTGCCTCTAACAAACCCCAAAACCAATTATGTCTAGAAAATAAATTAGGTTTGTCCAAACGATCAAAACTTACAAGGCTGCGATCTAATTTTTTAGTGGTTAAAGTATTTAAGTCTAACGTTTTTTCTATTGCTAAACTTTCACAATTCAATAACATCTGTTGATGAATAGCTAGCGTATTCGAAGATTCTGTCTTATGTACGACATTAAACAAAAATACTTCAAATACGGCTTGTATGGCATCAAGATCAGATTGTAACTCTTTGGTCTTCAAATGATCTAATTGGACAAACATATGCTCACCTTCTGGGTATGGTAAATTATCTAGCCCTTAACACACACCACTTGTCTTAATGTATAAACCACTTCAACCAAATCGCTTTGTGCTTTCATTACATCTTCAATCGGTTTATATGCCGAAGGAATTTCATCAATAACAGCAGCATCTTTACGGCATTCCACACCTTCAGTTTGTGCAATCTGATCTTCAACAGTAAAACGTCTTTTTGCTTCAGTACGGCTCATAACACGACCTGCACCATGCGAACATGAACAGAAAGATTCCTGATTTCCAAGCCCACGGACAATAAACGACTTCGCTCCCATTGAGCCTGGAATAATTCCATATTCACCTAAACGCGCACGAACTGCACCTTTACGAGTGACCATCACTTCTTCACCGTAGTGTTCTTCCTTTTCCACATAGTTATGGTGACAGTTCACTGCTTCCAAACGTGCCTGAAAAGGCTTTGGTACAATAGTCGCCAAGGCTTTAATCGCAGATTGCATCATGATTTCTCGGTTCTTCATTGCAAAGCGTTGAGCCCAACCTACAGCAAACCAGTAATCATCAAAGTGTTCAGTTCCTTCTACTAGGTATGCTAAATCTTTATTTGGCAAATTAATGAAATGCTTCTCCATGTCTTTACGGGCAAGTTCGATAAAATGATTACCGATAGCATTTCCTACACCACGAGAACCTGAGTGCAACATAATCCAAACATGATCATGCTCATCTAAACAGATTTCGACAAAGTGGTTTCCCGTACCTAAAGTTCCCAAATGTTTGCGGTTGTTGGTGTTTTTTAAACGTGGGTGTTTTGCACAAATGTATTCAAAGTCTGCAACCAGATCGGTCCAAGCTTGATCTACCATTTCTGGTGGAGTTTCCCATGACCCGCGATCACGTCCGCGCTTAGTCATTCCATGTGGGATTAAACGTTCAAGTTCAGTACGTAGTGCATGTAAGTTATCTGGTAAATCTGAAGCAGTTAAGCTTGTACGAGTTGCCATCATTCCACAACCAATATCTACACCCACAGCTGCAGGAATAATTGCCCCTTTAGTTGGAATTACGCTACCAATAGTTGCTCCTAAACCGAAGTGTACATCTGGCATAACAGCCATCCATTTATAAATAAAAGGCATTTGAGCTGTTTGCAATAATTGTTGTTTTGAGTTGTCATCAACAAGCACGCCTTTAGTCCACATTTTGACTGGCATACTTTTTTCATTTTGCAGAACTTCATAAGAACGTTCTTGCTGCTTTTGTTCAAACTGAGCTTGTTGGTTAATTTCTTCAATGACAGACATTTTCTTTTCCTTTCAAAGCCTGCCTGCCAAGCGTTTGCAGGCAGGTGTTATTCACAATATCCGAATGATGTTGTGTGCTTTGTACTATTGCACTGAGTGTGCCAACTTTTTTAAAATAGTTAATTTAAATACAAGATATTGAAAATAATAGATAAAAATAATTTTAAACTATATCTAGTAAATTTTATTGGTGACTTTTAATGTTAAAAATATATCCATAAATATATTTAAATATCTTTTTGGATATATGTATTTAATTGGTCTTATAATTTTTTTCGACTTTTAAAAGCTGTCCAGCTTCATTTAAAGTAAATTCATCAAAATCATTTGCTAAATAAAAATGACCTTTATAAAACTGGCGAACTTCTTCAGTAATAGCTTGCTGCCCAGCTTTATCCTGATGTCGGGGGCTAAAATGCGTCAGAATTAAATTACTTAAAGATTGCTGTTCTGCAAATTCAGCCACCATTTTTGCTGAGCTATGCATTGGACCTTTGCCGACTTTATCTAAAACCGTTTGTAAGTATGTAGACTCATGAATAAGGAGTTGGGCATCTTTGCAAGCGTCAGCTAATAGTTCTGGTTGGTCATTATCACCACCTATAATTGCATGAACTTGGTGATTTTGAATTTTGATAAAGTCTTGAGCTTTTAAAGTTTTTCCGTCAAATTTAACATCGTAGCCTCGTTTTAAATGGCCCCACATATCGCCTTGAGGTACGCCTAACTGGGTTAGAGCTTGGGTATCTAACTTCTTCTGAATCGATTTGATGTAAATGCTAAAAGCAAAACTTGGAACACGATGGCTTAGTGGATGTGCTTGAACAATGAATTCGTCAGTGATTTGTTGTGGCTGTGTTGCTTCATTTACATCAATAAATTGAAGGGAATATGGCAAATGTAAGTCTGTAAGCTGGGCAGTGATTTTAAACCATTGCTGAATTTCTTTCGGTGCAATCACGATTAAGGGCTTGCTACGGGCATTCATGCCTGCACTTGCCAATAAACCAACTAAACCATAACAATGGTCGCCGTGAACGTGTGTAATACAAATGGCAACTAGGTTTTGTAATGAAAGTTTGGCTTGTTGAACGCGGTGCTGTGTACCTTCGCCGGCATCAATTAAAATCCAGTCTTTATTTTTGCTGTTACGAACTGCTAATCCTGAAACATTACGTGTTAGGGTTGGTATACCTGAAGATGTGCCTAAAAAAGTAAAATGAAGCATATTCTTGGAATTTTTTGGTCAAATGCGTATTGTATATTATAGACACTTATAAAATTTTATAGAAATTATGGCGGATGCAAAGAAAACAGTCGTTATTGGCTTTGTCGGTTCTACACTTGATCAGGGGAGAAAGCCAGATAGATGGCAGCGTTGGCGTCCTACGATTAGCCTGTTAATGCATGAAGATTTGCTTGTAGATGAATTGGTGCTGTTACATGATCGACAACATCATAATTTAGTTAAATCTATAGCAGCAGATGCTAAAGAGATCTCTCCACAAACTGAAGTTTCTGGACATAAGGTAAGTATTAAAGATCCTTGGGATTTTGCTGAAGTTTATGGTGCACTCTATGACTTTGTAAAAACCTATCCGTTTGATGTCGAAAAAAATAACTATTTACTGCATATCACAACGGGAACGCATGTTGCTCAAATTTGTTGGTATTTATTGATAGATGCGCATTATTTACCAGCTCAACTTATCCAAAGTTCACCTAGTCAGCAAAAGACCTCAGAAGGTGAATATAGAATTATTGATCTGGATTTGTCTCGATACGATGTTTTAAAACAGCGATTCGATGATGAACAAAAACAAAATTGGCAACAACTTAAAGCAAATATTTCTACTCATAATAAAGCGTTTAATCAGCTTATTGAGGAAGTTGAATTAGTTGCAACCCGCTCTAGTGCGCCTATTTTAATAATGGGGGCAACAGGGGTTGGTAAGTCTCATTTAGCAAAACAAATTTTTCAGTTAAAGAAAGATAAATTTCAATTAAATGGTCGTTTTATTGATGTTAACTGTGCAACCTTACGTGGTGATAGTGCCATGTCAACTTTATTTGGTCATATAAAAGGTGCATTTACAGGAGCAGCAGCTTCTCGTGCTGGTTTATTAAAAAGTGCTGACCAAGGTATTTTATTTTTAGATGAAATTGGTGAATTGGGATTTGATGAACAAGCTATGCTGCTAAAAGCGCTAGAAGACAAAAGCTTTTTTCCCGTTGGAAGTGATAAAGAAATTCAAGTCGATTTTCAGCTAATAGCAGGTACTAACCGTGATTTGCGTAATGAGGTTCAAGCTGGCCGTTTTCGTGAAGATTTATGGGCTCGTTTGAATACGTGGACGTTCTTTTTGCCCAATTTAAAAGACCGTGTAGAAGATATTGCACCCAATATTGATTTTGAGCTACAGCGTTTTGCTGCAATTCATCAAAGACAATTACGTTTTCAACGTGATGCTTTAGAAACATATTTAAAGTTTGCTAAATCAGTAGATGCATCATGGCAAGGAAATTTTAGAGATTTAGCAGCGAGCGTAACTCGTTTGGCAACTTTATCGCAAGGTGAGTTAATTCGCCGTGAAGCTGTAGAAAAAGAAATTCAACGTCTAAAGCAGCTTTGGCTTATTCAGGATGAATCTTACAATGATAAAAATACAGATATTTTGTTGAGCTATTTGGATTCTGAACAAATAAAACAAATAGATGAATTTGATCAGATTCAATTACGAGGTGTACTCAAAGTCTGTGAAAATTCAAAATCAATGGCAGAGGCTGGGAGACAACTCTTTTCAGTATCTCGACAACAACGTAATACAACAAATGATAGCGACCGAGTAAAAAAATATTTGGCACGTTTTGGGTTAAGTTGGAATAATTTTCAATAATGACACGGCTTATAAAATGATGGACATACTCTCAAGTTATGCCCATCAAGTTACTGTTATTTCATGATAATAAAGCGTGTAATGATTTGACGAAGCTGTTTTAAATAACCTGTAAAGAAGTGGTTAGCGCCCGGCAAAATCGTAATTGGATGCTTCTGCGGTTTGGCCCATGCAATTGCATCTGAAAGTAAAGTAATATCATCTTGCTCACCATGAATGAGTAGAATATCACCTTGAATTTCAGGAGTTTTATAGTGACGTAAACCTACTACAGTAGCTGTTGGTAAACCACATAAAATTAACTGTACAGGTCGTAATTCAGGTGCAAGCTGTGCAAAGCATTTTGCTAAAACATGTGAGCCAAAGCTAAAACCGCCTGCATAAAATGGTAGGCCTTCATGAAGCTTACGAACGTGCTCAATTACAGCTAAGATATCTTCAGTTTCACCATGGCCTTCATCATGAATGCCTTCACTGCCCCCTAAACCACGGAAACTAGGACGATAAACAATACAACCATATTCATTAAAAATTTGGGTTAAAAGAGCAGGGACTTTATGTTGAGGAGTTCCACCTTGCAATGGGTGCGGATGGCAAACAACCGCAAAGCCTTTGATTTCACCTTCAGGGCGGTCAACGAAAAGTTCAATTTTACCTACTGGACCCTGGATGAAAGTTTGCTCAGACATATAAGAACCGCTAAATAACAATACGTAGTGCTATTTTACCGATAGTCGTCATTGAAAACACGAGTTAGCATTAAAAAATATCTACTGTTATAGTTGGTATTAAGAATAATTTTTTCAGGTTGTCTATGCTTGCTTTAATTTCTCCTGCAAAAACTTTAGATTATGAAACAGCGTTACCTACAGATGAGTTTACTCAGCCTCGCTTGTTAGAAAACTCAGCACAATTAATTGATGTTTGTCGCAAACTTTCTGCTTCGGAAATTGCGAGTTTAATGAGTGTGAGTGAGAAAATTGCCACATTAAATGCAGATCGATTTAGAGATTGGAATCCCGAATTTAATTTCTCAAATGCTCGCCAAGCAATCTATGCATTTAAAGGGGATGTTTACACCGGTTTAGATGCTTATCATTTAAAAGACAAAGATATTGATTTTGCACAGCAGCATTTGCGTATGCTCTCTGGTTTATATGGTTTATTGCGTCCTTTAGATTTAATGATGCCTTATCGTTTAGAGATGGGTACTAAATTAAAAAATACTCGCGGTCATAATTTGTATGAATTCTGGGGTGATATCATCACTAACCAAATTAATGAAGACTTGGCAGCAATTAAATCTGAATTGCTGGTAAATCTAGCTTCAGATGAATATTACAAGTCTGTCAATGAAAAGAAAATTAAGGCTGAAATTGTAAAGCCTGTTTTCCTTGACCAGAAAAATGGCAAATATAAAGTCATTAGTTTCTATGCGAAAAAAGCACGCGGTTTAATGGCTCGTTTTATGATTGAAAACCAATTAAATAAAGCTGAAGACATCAAAGCGTTTAATACCGAGGGTTATTACTTTGATGCTGATAACTCATCGGCAAAAGAGTTGGTATTTAAACGTGATGAGCAACAGGCTTAGTCTTACTCAACTTAAACTCTCGTAAGCGATGATTATCGTGAAGTGGCATGGATGCCACTGTTTCGCTGTATTACATGGATGTAATATCAGCGAAACAAAAGATTTTTGTTACTTTTCATCTTTGAAAAGTAAAATGCCTATACAAGTCGCATTAAAGTTAAAACGGCAGTTAAAGGCTGTATTCTCACAAGAAATGATTATTTAAAGAAATAACCTGTTTCTGGTGAGCTTGCATTTGCCATGCGTTTACGTGGCATACGACCTGCTAAAAATGCTTCACGTCCTGCTTCAACAGCTTTTTTCATTGCTGAAGCCATCAAAATAGGGTTTTGCGCAGCTGCAATCGCTGTATTCATCAATACACCATCACAACCGAGTTCCATCGCAATAGCAGCATCACTTGCTGTGCCAACACCTGCATCAACTAAAACTGGAACTTTCGCATTTTCTTTGATAATTGAAATGGTATGTGGATTTAAAATACCTAAACCTGAACCAATTAGACTACCTAAAGGCATAATTGCAACACAGCCCATACTTTCAAGTTCTTGAGCAATGATTGGGTCGTCAGAGGTATAGACCATAATCTCAAAACCATCATCAATCAAAGTACGGGCCGCTTTTAAGGTCTCGGTTACATTTGGATATAAGGTTTTTTCATCGCCCAAAACTTCAAGTTTTACTAGGTTGTGACCATCAAGTAACTCACGCGCTAACATGCAGGTACGTACTGCGCTATCAGCATCAAAACAACCTGCGGTATTTGGTAAAATTGTATATTTTTCTGGTGGAATGACAGACAGTAAATTCGGTTGATCTGGATTTTGTCCAATATTCACACGGCGGATTGCGACAGTTACGATTTCTGCACCACTGGCTTGAATAGCTAAATCCGTTTCATTTAAGTCTTTATATTTGCCAGTTCCGACCAATAAGCGAGATTGAAAAGAACGTGAACCAATAATGAGAGGGGTGTCTTGCATGGATAACTCCGACTTAGCCGCCGCCAACAGCGTGAATAATTTCGATACGGTCATGTTGAGCAATAGAAATTTGCTCTAATTTGCTTTTAGAAACGATTTGCTGGTTGTGCTCGACAGCAAAACGTTTTCCTTCAAGTGCCAACTCCTGAATAAGTTGCAACAGGTTTTGGCTAGGCGTGTCCGTTAATTCGCCATTTAAATAAATTTGCATGATCACATTCCGATTATTTTGCGTATTTGAAAGCATTCCAAGCCAAGATTAGCCATCCCGCAATCATTAAGGCTCCACCGATTGGCGTAATTGCACCTAATATTCGTGGTAAACCCAGCGCCATGATATAAAGCGAACCACAAAAGAATAGAATACCAATTTGGATAAGCAAGAAAGATAACTTGATTGGGAAATGAGGAAGAACCTTACTTAAAATACCAAGGGCTAGTAGGCCAAGCGCATGATAAAAAAAGTAGTCGGTTGCAGTTTGCCACCAAGCAAGTTGCTCAGGACCCGCGTGAGCTTTAAGACCATGTGCTCCAAAAGCACCCAACATGACTGCAAAAGCAAGATTAAGGGCTGAAATGGCGATCCACATAACAAAAAACGCAACTGAATAATGAAAGGCAACGTTAACATAGATTGGGTTGGCTAAACATAGCCAGATAAAACAAAAGGGCGATTCGCCCTTTTATTTTTAAATTTATTTTAGCTTGCTGACATGGCAGTTTTAATCTTTTCCATCGCATTCTTTTCAAGCTGACGAATACGTTCTGCCGAAACATTATATTCAGCTGCTAACTCGTGAAGAGTAGATTTATCATCATCTAACCAGCGGCGTTGTAAAATATTACGCGAACGGTCATCTAACTGGTCCATTGCATCATGCAAGGCTGAAGTGCTTTGCTCTTCCCAGTCTTCGTTCTCGACTAAACGGGCAGGGTCGTAGCGGTTATCTTCAAGATATAACGCAGGTGCTGTGTGTGGAGTATCGTCGTCGTCATCGCCTTGTGCTTCAAAAGCAGCATCATAAGCAGTTAAACGACCTTCCATTTCCAGAACTTGTTCTGGAGTTACATTTAAGTCATTAGCAATTGATTGAGCTTCTTCGAGCGTTAACTTTTTACTCGATTTTTTTAAACTACGTAAATTGAAAAATAATTTACGCTGAGCTTTTGTTGTTGCAATTTTGACGATACGCCAGTTGCGAATAACATATTCATGAATTTCTGCCTTAATCCAGTGGACGGCAAAAGATACTAGACGCACGCCCATATTTGGGTCGAAACGTTTCACGGCTTTCATTAAGCCTAAATTACCTTCTTGAATAAGGTCGCCTTGTGGTAGGCCATAACCTGCATAGCTGCGCGCAATATGAACGACAAAACGTAAATGCGACATTACCAGCATTTTTGCGGCATCAAGATCTTGGTCATAATAATAACGTTCAGCAAGTTCTTTTTCTTGCTCAGCCGTTAAAATAGGAATCTGATTGACAGTACTGATATATGCACCAAGGTTTACACCGGGCGCAGACAATGACAGGGGCATCAATTGATTGCTGCTGTCACTCATGAGTTCTCCTTATAGGATCAAATGGGATAACCAATAAATTCATCTTAATTTGAATCAGCTTCATAATTAAGGAAAATTGGGTAGAGAAATGTAAAATTTTATGCAATTTCTAATCTTTTAGTTTAGCAAAGAATTATTGAGTTTCAATTAAATAGTGAAATTCTCTTTCTGATATGTGTGTAGTTTGACACGTAAAATGATGTAAACCACAGTAACGAGTTACATCAATTTCACTATGAGGATCTGAAGATTTTAATAAAAATTGTTGTTTGCCTGACGCTTTTTTAAGTTCACGTTTTAGCATTAACAATGGCATTGGGCAGGGTTGTCCAAGGGCATTAATTTCAATGGGTGCTGTATTAGAAGAAGTATTGCTCATTCATCATCAAAACAACTAAAAAAAATATTCTAACAAATTTTTAATAAATACAGCATATTTTATGAAAGAAGATGCAGGGAATTTCTATAAAAAATATTGTAATAAGCTGTTTAAAAAAAGAACTAAAAATAGGGGAAATATTTGAAAAAAATTCTATTAATTGTCATAAACCCGTGTTAAGCTCGAACCGTTTTAGGATTTACCACACAATCAAATTGATTTAATAACCCTATAACAAATGGATGTAACCGGAAATTGTTGATAGTTTTACAGAATGATTACAAGCTTTAAGATTATAAATATTTTAAAACCTTGTTTGCTCTGCTGTTTGCAACACCGGAAGGTCCTTTTTTCAACATCTGAGGATTGACTTATGACAGCTCGTGAACAAGGCGTAGTAAAGTGGTTTAATGACACTAAAGGCTTTGGTTTTATTCAACGTAACGGCGGCGACGATGTATTCGTTCACTTCCGTGCGATCGTAGGTGACGGTCACCGTTCTCTACGTGATGGTCAACGTGTAGAATTTAGCGTTGTACAAGGTCAAAAAGGTTTTCAAGCTGAAAACGTTCAGCCTTTAGACTAAGACTAATTCATCTTTTTGATGAATGATGGACGCTCCAATTTTTGAATTGGGGCGTTTTTGTTTATAATGATCTTCTCATTCGAGAGATTGTTTGTTAGAGCGCGTATTTATGACATCTGGTTTTGAAACCTTGAATTTACATCCGCAACTTAAAAAGGCGATTGATGCTTTAGGGTTTACTCAAATGACCCCAATTCAGCAAAAGGTTTTAAAATATACATTAGCCGGGCATGATGCAATTGGGCGAGCACAAACAGGAACAGGTAAGACAGCTGCCTTTCTGATTAGTGTAATTAATGATTTACTCAATAATCCGATTCAAGAGCAACGCTTCCGTGGCGAGCCTCGTGCTTTAATCTTGGCGCCTACTCGTGAGTTGGCATTGCAAATTGAAAGTGATGCGAAATTTCTCACAAAATTCTCTAATTTACATTTAGTGACCCTATTGGGTGGTGTTGATTTCGATAAGCAGAAGAAGCAACTTGATGCTAATTTTGTCGATATCATGGTAGCCACACCTGGGCGTTTAATCGATTTTGTAGAACAAAAAGAAGTCTGGCTCGATCAAATTGAATTTTTAGTCATTGATGAAGCTGACCGTTTATTAGACATGGGCTTTATTCCTTCGGTAAAACGTATTGTTCGTTATTCACCCCGTAAGGAACAACGTCAGACACTCATGT
The DNA here is from genome assembly GCF_027855145.1 of Acinetobacter sp. AOR18_HL. Classification (NCBI taxonomy): domain Bacteria; kingdom Pseudomonadati; phylum Pseudomonadota; class Gammaproteobacteria; order Moraxellales; family Moraxellaceae; genus Acinetobacter; species Acinetobacter sp. AOR18_HL. The sequence goes on along the minus strand of NZ_JAKTIG010000023.1, from coordinate 23,472 downwards.
TCTCAGCGACGTTTAGTTATGACGTCTTGAATTTGGCAAGACAATGGTTATTTGAACCTGTAACTGTTGAAATTGAGCCTGAACAAAAGACCAATAACGATGTAGAGCAACGTGTTTATGTTGTAGCTAAACAAGATAAATATCGTTTACTGCAAGATATCTTGCGTGAAGAGCCAATCGATAAGGTCATGATTTTTGCTAATCGACGTGACCAAGTCCGCCGTCTTTATGATCATTTAAAGAAAGATGGATATAGAGTTGGTATGCTTTCTGGTGAGATTGCTCAAGATAAACGTTTAAAAATGTTAGAGCAATTTAAGCAAGGTAAACATAATATTATGATTGCGACAGATGTTGCTGGTCGTGGTATTCATGTGGATGGCGTGTCGCATGTCATCAACTTTACATTGCCTGAACAATCTGATGATTATGTACACCGTATTGGTCGTACAGGTCGTGCTGGCTCACAAGGGGTAAGTATTAGTTTCTTATCTGAAGATGATGCCTTTTATTTACCCGAAATTGAAAAAGCAATTGGTAAAAAATTACCACTGACCAGATTAGATGGTTATTGCTAATAAAAAAATCCCAATCATTTGATTGGGATTTTTTTGATTAATTAATTTTACAATAGAAAGTAAGCGTTGTTTGGTAGTCATCATCTTTTGCTAAAGATGCATTTTTACCAGTTAATGTACCAATAACGCCTGCTGCTGCTTCAACCATTTGACCGGTTTTTTCACTTACAACATCTTTTAATACACCGTTATATGTTGTTTTTTCATCTACAACGACTGGTGTAGTGCTTTTTGAGCAAGTTTTTTGAGCTGCAGTAATCGCATTATTTTTCGCAATTAAATTGGTTTTGCCAATACCTGTAACTTCAAACTGATTATTTTCTTTTTGAACTGCTAAAGTATTTTTAGGAGTAGTTGCGCAAGCACCAAGTAATAAAACAACACCGCTCATTGCGCTCGCTAAAATTATTTTTTTCATAATGCACCTAAAGTTAATCGCTAAAAGACATAGCTATTTGAACATAAGTTTTCTAGTTGATTTTGAAGACGTTGTATGAGTTTTGATGTTTTGTATTAAAAAATGTCAAAGTGAGAGTTCGCTAATTTTATAAGCTAGATTCAATGGTGGATTAACGGTAGATTATGCTAATCTATTTTGAATTTTTGAGTTAGATCAATATTAATGACGGAATCAGCAATACAAATAATTCACCAAAATATTCATCAGCGTCAGTCTATTGGCCAATTAGTTGAGCCAGCTCCAAGTACAGAGCAATTAGAGTTAGCTTTCCAAGCAGCTTTGACTGCTCCAGATCATCATAGACTTAAGCCAACGCGTTTTGTGGTTGTTTCAGGCGAACAACGTGGTGCTTTTGGTGAAGTTTTAGCAAAGGCTCTAGCAGATTTAGGTGAAACTGATCCCGCTCAACTCGAACGTGTTAAACAACATCCTTTTCGCGCACCATTACTCATTTTGGCGCTTACACAACTACAAGATCATCCGAAAGTACCGCATTTCGAACAAATCTTAAGTACGGGTGCCGCAGTACAAAATCTTTTATTATCTCTACAAGCTCAAGGTTTTTCGACCATGTGGCGTAGTGGTGCAGTTGTCGAATCAAATTGGTTAAAACAGCATTTAGGTCTGCAACCTCGTGATTTAATTTCAGGTATTATTTACGTCGGCACAGCAGCTAAAGTAATTGCACCACGTGCAGATATTGAAAGTAAAGAATTCGTAAAAGTTTGGCAGGCTTAAACGTCTGTAGAAGTAAGAAATAGGATAATAAAAGATGGCTGAATTTAAGTTTACAGATTTGGTGGAACCTGTTGCGGTTGATAAAAAAACTGCTTTACGTATTACCGTTCTAGGGGGAGGAAGCTTTGGAACGGCTATGGCAAATTTAGCTGCACGTAATGGTTGCGATACCATGATCTGGATTCGTGATGCCGAAACAGCTGAGGAAATTAATAAAACCCACATTAATAAACGTTATTTGCCAGATTTTATTTTAGAGTCATCATTACGCGCTGTGTCTGATCTTGAACAAGCTGTATGTGACCGAGATATTATTTTAGTCGCAATTCCAAGTCACTCATTCCGCGATGTCTTAAAACAAATCGCTCCTTATATTACTGCACAAGCGGTTGTGTCTTTGACCAAAGGTGTTGAAGCTAAAACTTTCAGCTTCATGAGCGATATCATTCGTGAAGAATTACCTGAAGTTCCTTATGGTGTACTTTCAGGTCCAAACCTTGCAAAAGAAATTATGGCGGGTATGCCGTCTGGCACCGTTATTGCCAGTGATTCTGAGTTAGTTCGTTATGCTGTGCAACATGCTCTGCATAGTGCTTTATTCCGTGTTTTTGGTAGTGATGATGTACACGGAGTGGAATTAGGTGGTGCACTTAAAAATATTTATGCGGTTGCAATGGGAATTGGTGCCGCTTACAAAATTGGTGAAAACACCAAGAGTATGATTTTAACGCGTGCGTTGGCTGAGATGAGCCGTTTTGCAGTAAAACAAGGTGCAAATCCGCTTACATTCTTGGGGTTGTCAGGTGTTGGTGATTTATTCGCGACTTGTAATAGTCCTTTAAGCCGTAATTATCAGATTGGTTATGCTTTAGGTTCGGGTAAAACGCTGGATCAGGCAAGTAAAGAGTTGGGGCAGACAGCAGAAGGCATTAATACAATTGTTCAGGTGCGTGGTAAAGCAGAAGAACTAGATGTTTATATGCCTATCACTAACGCTTTATATGAAGTTATTTTCGAAGGGGCGCCTCCTTTAAATATTGCATTATCTCTTATGAAAAACGGACACCGTAGTGATGTTGAATTTGTTTTACCTCATCACGAAGTCTGAAGAAGAAATGTCATAAATTGTGGTTATAATGCAGGAATTATTAACAAGGAAAATTTATGCAACTGACATTGGTTCGCCATGGGGAAGCCGCTCCACCTGTAAATGGTAACGACACTAAACGCCCTCTTACTGCTCGTGGACATGCTCAAGCAGAACAGACAGCAACATTTTTAAAAGATATTGTTAAGCCTGATATTTTTGTAGTTAGTCCTTTGTTACGTGCTCAAGAGACATTGGCACATATTCAAGCTTATTTTAAAGATGTGCCTGTGTTGTTATGCGATAAAATTAAACCGGATGATAACGCCAAAGAGGCAGTCGAGTGGTTGTCTCAGATTCCTTATGAGTCAATTGTGGTCGTGTGTCATATGAATGTAGTAGGGCATATTGCTGAACTCCTGACCCATGAAAACTTTAATCCATTTGCACTGGCTGAAGCTCGAATTTATGATCAGGCTGTGATTGCAACTGGTTTATCAACACAAAAAAATAGTTTTATACCCACAATATAATTAAAAAGGTTATTTAGCCCATTATGCTGTATTTATGGATGCCTGAAACCAATGGAATATGGCATTGGTCTAACGGAGAAAACTGGTTGCAGGCTGAAAGCCTTGATCAATTAATACAAGACCTACAATTGCACCAAGGAAAAGAGGCTGTCGTCTTTTTTCCTAGTCGTCATGCTCAGGTATTCCAGCAACACATAGCAAAGTCTCATTACAAGCAACTTGGAGCAGATGGTGTTAAATATTTGCTTGAAGAGTTTGTAACTTTGCCTATTGATCACATGAAAGTAGTTCATCATTTTCATGCTGATCAATTAACAATATTGGGCGTTGCAAAAACTACTGTGGAAACATGGCAACATGCGATGAATCTGTTGCCAATCAAGCTGGTTGCTTTGTTGCCAGATTTTTTGATCTTGCCGGAACCACAAGAACAGCAAGTTATACTGTGTAATATTGACCAAAAATTACTGGCGCGTGAAAGTAAATGGGTCGGTAATTCACTAGATGATTTGGGATTGTTTTTGGAATTCCAGCCAGTTGAAACAAACTATCAATATAGTGGGTTAACGGTAGAACAGTTAGAAAGCTTAGAAGCAGCTTCTAGTATTGAGCAACGTTCAGAGTTTTTTTATCAATTTCAGGGTTTAGATAAACCTAAACAGCATCCTTTTAATGTTTTGCCAAAAGCCAAAGGACAAGAGCAAACTGTCTCAGGTTACTGGAAAGCATGTGCTGTTATTCTGTTAGCAATTATAGTAGTTCAGTTTAGCTATGATTTGTTGCGTTGGGTAAAATTAAGAAATGTAGCAAATCAAACAGCTGAGCAGACAATTGAGCAATATAAATATTGGTTTGGTCCTTCTAGTCGCGTAAATGAACAAAATATAAAAAGCCAATTTGAAAGTCATTTAAGAATGAGTAAACAAGGCGATACACAAGCACTTTCTTTATTGAGTCGTGTTGGACCTATTTTGATGCAAAGACAAATTTTAGCTCAGCAATTAAATTATGATGCTTCTACACTAACCATGGCCTTGAAAGCAAAATCGGCAGATGATTTGCAAGCTTTAACACAGCAGCTTAATCAGCAAGGATTTAAGGCGGAGTTAGGTAATGTTCAAGCCGATGGTGGTGGGGCTATTGGGGCGGTGAAAATACAATAATGAAAATGTTAGCTCAATTGCAAAACCGCTTTGATCAGTGGATCGAACAAGTTAATCAATATTTAGACCGTTTGACTGTCCGTGAACGTATCATGGTGGTCTTTACTACAATTTTTGTTGTAGTGGCTATTATTGGGGCTTCACTTTGGAAAATGCATTCCTTAGCAGAACAGCAGCAACAGCGCTTAAATGATTTAAAAGATTTGATGGTGTGGATGCAAAGTAATGCAGTCACTATGAAACCTGCGAGTGAGCTTGAGCTGGGGCAGGCAGAAAAAATACAACGTGTAGCTCAACAGCAAGGTTTAACGGTTACTTCTCAGCAAAATGGCGAGCAGTTACAAATTATTGTTACTCATCAGAATTACGCAATTTTAGCTAACTTTTTAACCCAACTGGCACAAATGGGCTTAAGTATTGAAAAAATGGAAATGGTTTCAAGTGAAGGTCAGATTAAATTAACAGCGACGGTTCAATAACATATTAAAATATGCTGGTCTTAAGCATGGTGTTTTGTGCTCCCTGTGCCTATAATATGCCTACCTAAAATCAGTAGATTGTGATTGGTATGTTATATTCACTTGCTCGCCCGATGTTGTTTAGTTTAGCACCAGAGCGTGCCCATGAATTAACATTATCTATGCTTGATAAAGCACATAAGTTCGGCTTACTCCGTCAGAGCGTAGAAGCGAAACCGACGACTTGTATGGGAATTGAATTTCCAAATCCAGTAGGTTTGGCAGCCGGTCTTGATAAAAATGGTGCACACATTGATGCTTTAGCTGGGTTAGGGTTCGGTTTTATTGAAATTGGAACCATTACACCTCGTCCTCAATCGGGTAATCCGCAGCCGCGCTTATTCCGTATTCCAGAAGCTCAAGCCATTATTAACCGTATGGGGTTCAATAATGATGGTGTTGATAAGCTGATTGAAAATGTCAAAGCTTCAAAGTTTAAAGGAATTTTAGGCATTAATATTGGTAAGAATGCTGATACTCCTGTAGAAAAAGCTGTTGATGACTACCTGATTTGCCTTGAGAAAGTGTATAACTACGCTTCTTATATTACCGTTAATATTTCATCTCCAAATACTAAGAACTTAAGAAGTTTACAAAGTGGCGATGCATTAACTGAACTATTGCAAACCTTAAAAGAAAGACAACTTGAGCTAGCTGAACAAAATAATCACTATGTTCCTTTGGTTCTGAAAGTTGCACCTGATTTAACAGCGGAAGATGTTGAATTTATTGCAGCGCAGTTAGTGCAGTTTAAAATTGATGGCTTGATCGTTACTAATACGACCTTATCAAGAGAAGGTGTAGAAAATCTTCCTTATGGTAATGAGTCGGGCGGTTTATCAGGCGCACCTGTTTTTGAAAAAAGTACCGAATGCTTACGTTTGTTTGCCCAAACATTAAAAGGACAAATCCCGTTAATTGGCGTGGGTGGAATTTTGTCGGGTGAACAGGCAGCAGTCAAACAGCAAGCTGGAGCAACATTAGTACAGATCTATAGTGGGCTAATTTATACAGGTCCTATTTTAGTGAAACAATGTGTTGCAGCTATGTCTTAAGTGAATATGAACACAATTGATATCATTATTCTGATACTTTTGCTCATTGGGGGGCTAAACGGTTTGCGACAAGGATTTATTAAAGCCTTTGCGAACTTGGTAGGATGGGTCATTGCATTAATTATGGGTGCAAAATATGCTGTCCTTCTTGCTCCGTCTATGTCGGGTTTAAGTCATGATCCAGTTGTTCAAAAAATTGCAGCTTTTGCATTTATAGCGCTTTTGATCATTGTTTTAACATGGATCGTCTCTGCATTTTTAAATGGCCTCTTGAAAAGTCTGAAATTGGGGCCATTAAATCGTTTAGCAGGTGGTGCTTTTGGTTCTTTAAAGGGCTTGTTGGTTGTACTAATTACAATGCAGGGTGTAGGGCCTTGGGTTGAAAGTTCACCGCACTGGAAACAGTCCAAATTTATACAGTTTTTATTGCCTTATGCGCCTTTAGCTACCGAGTTGTCTAAAGATGCTGCAAGTGAGGCATTTCATCAAATAACATCTGGAGGTAGTGCATCAGGCACTCCTTCAAAACCAATGGACGAATCGGAAGATTTAGAAAACCGATCCGACCATTCGACAAAGAATCCTTTTTATTAATTCCTAGCTTGTCTGCGAGGTTGCTATGTGTGGAGTTGTTGGTATAGCCGGTAAATCGCCAGTGAACCAAATGTTGTTTGATGCTTTAACGATGTTGCAACATCGTGGGCAAGATGCAGCTGGAATAGTAACCTGCCATGAAGGTCGTCTTTTCCTTCGTAAGGATAACGGTATGGTGCGTGATGTCTTTCATACTCGTCATATGAGAGCATTACTTGGTAATTATGGTATTGGCCATGTACGTTACCCAACTGCTGGTTCTGCGAGCAGTGCTGAAGCACAACCATTTTATGTAAACTCACCTTATGGTATTACGCTTGCACATAATGGTAACTTGACCAATGCAGAAGAAATTCATGATGACCTGTTTAAAACAGATTTACGTCATATGAATACAGATTCTGACTCAGAAGTTCTTTTAAACGTATTCGCGCATGAATTACAGAAAAAAGGCACTTTAAATCCTACCGCTGACGATATTTTTCACACGGTTTCTCGTGTGCATGAGCGTTGCCAAGGTGCGTATGGTGTAGTGGCGATGATTACTGGTCATGGTTTAGTAGGTTTCCGTGATCCAAACGGTATTCGCCCACTTATTTACGGTTCGCGTGTAACTGAACAAGGTGAGATGGAATACATCATTGCTTCTGAATCGGTTGCTATTACTGCTCTTGGTTTCAAAATTGAGCGTGATATTGAACCGGGTGAAGCAATTTTCATCAATGCAAATGGCGAGTTGTTCTCTAAGCAATGTGCTGCTAATCCGAAATACCGCCCATGTATTTTTGAGTACGTTTATTTTGCTCGTCCTGATGCGATTATTGATGGAATCTCAGTTTATAAAGCACGTTTAAAAATGGGTGAAAAGCTTGCTCATAAAATTTTACGTGACTGGGGCGAAGACCACGATATTGATGTGGTGATTCCAATTCCAGATACGAGCCGTACTTCAGCTTTAGAACTTGCAAATATTCTAGGTGTGAAGTTCCGTGAAGGTTTTATGAAAAACCGTTATATCGGCCGTACCTTTATTATGCCGGGTCAACAGCAACGTAAAAAATCTGTACGTCAGAAATTAAACCCTGTTGAGTTAGAATTCAAAGGTAAGAACGTTCTATTGGTGGATGACTCTATTGTACGTGGTACAACGTGTAATGAGATTATTCAGATGGCACGTGATTCTGGTGCAAAAAAAGTATACTTTGCGTCAGCAGCACCGAAAGTAATGTATCCAAACGTTTACGGTATCGATATGCCTGCTAAAGCTGAGCTTATTGCTTCAGAACGCAGCGTGGAAGAAATCCAAGAAATTATTGGTGCTGATCGTTTGATTTTCCAAGAATTGGAAGACTTGAAAAATGCTGTGCGTACCAGCAAAGTGCCTGACTTAACTGAGTTTGACTGCTCGGTATTTGATGGAATCTACGTAACAGGTGATATTGATGGTAACTATCTAAATAATTTGGAGCAGAAGCGTAATGACTCTGCTAAGAAGAAAAAAGATGGTTATATTGACGTTAATGTCGATGCTGCTTCTGTAGATTTAACAGGCATCAAAGAAGAATAGAAATAGCCGAAAAAAGCGGGTATTTCCCGCTTTTTTCTTTTATGATGAAACCTAACAATGTAATTGGGAATATTTACATTGAAAGAAGTAAGCCACTATCTCATCGAAAATAAAAATATGGCATGGTCCATCACTATGTGTTTGGTTGCTGTGCTGCTTACTATTTTTATCTTAAATTTAATTTTAGGTTTACTCGTTCATTTTTTTGATTATAGCCAGCCAATTTGGTGGCATACCTTAAGTCCTTACTTCGTTGCACTATTACTTTTTATTATGGTTTGGTCGGTACTTACCGAACTTTATATCCTGCGTAAAGGTGGGCACTCTTTAGCAAAACAACTTAAAGCACGTCGTTTGGTGAAAGAGGAGAGTACTCCCGAAGAACTCGCAGCATTAAAAATTACAGAACACTTAGCTCAAAATTTTTCACTTAAAGTTCCAACTGTATATGTACTACCTGATGAAGTTGGTGTAAATGCACTTACGGCAGGTTTTCATCCCAAAGATATTGTAATTATTCTGACATGGGGTGCTTTACAGAATCTGGATAAGCTTGAGTTATATGGTTTGTTGGGCCATGAGTTTAATCAGATTTTATCTGGTGAGGCTGTTGAGAATACAAAATTAAAGATTTTATATAGTGGCTTAACAACTTTTAGTCAGTGGGGCAGTAAATTAGCCAAGCAAGGTTTTAAGCGCTATAGCCCGGGCTATAAACATAAATTTGAAACTGTTTTTGTTGCGGTCGGTGGAGTCATTTGGTTGGCTGGAAGCCTAGGTGTACTGATTACTCGCTTTATTAAATATTTGACTTTGAGTGGGCGCACATTTCGTAATGACCAAAAAACAGTACGACTATTAAAAAATAATGCGAATACCCAAACTTTATTGCGTATTTATGTTCACCACTCTGGTTCGCAAATTCATAGTGCTTATTCCGAATCAATCGCACATATGTGTTTTGCTAACTCGCTAAGCCCGCAAAGCTGGATGAATATTCACCCGAGTATTCGTGAACGTATTTATGAGTTAAATCCTACTTTGCTACAAGATTTACAATTAGAAAATTTAAAGAAACTTCGCAACCGTCCGTTGTTTAGCTTATTTCATTTCTTAGAAGAATCTGAGAAAGAAATTTATATTCCGTGGTCATCTCCACAGCCTTTACCTTTATTAAGGTTATCACCAATTAGTTTTGCATTAAATGATGCCATTAAGCCCCTGAGTAGTGATGTACGTCGAAATAAAAAGCGTCCTGAATTAATTCAGCGAGCACTACAAACTGCGACTGGTTCACGTGAAGTGATGGTTGCTATTTTGATGATTCGCCAATATCGGGAATTCATTCCAAAAGATGCACCTGTGAGTCATGCCATTATCGATGCATTATTGAATTTGGATGGGCGTATTCATATTCAAATATTTCATGATGCTTGTAAAAATATTGGGCATATACCTGCAAGTATTGCGCGGCAATTTCTTACTAAGCTAGCCCTTATTATCCAAGAAGATGGTGAAATTGGATTGTTAGATGCACTTTTACTGGAGCGTGTTAAATATGAGTTGAACTTGATGCCGTTACATCTACCGACCGCATTTGAAGAAGAGAAACCTCAAATTGTTCGTTTGATTGATGCTTTGCTTCATGTTCAGCAAATTAATAGCCCTAATCAGTTGGAAGTACGTGAGCGCATTTTACGTTCGCTGCTCAATCCCGATGAAATGTATATCTATGATGAAATTTCAGATGAGCCATTAGATCTAGCTGAAATTTTAAATGATATTGCTGGTTTATTATTGCGTGACCGTCTAAGTATTCTAGCTATTGCAGAAATGTGTTTGTGGAGCGACCGTATTATCACGCAAGATGAACTCGATGTGCTTGAATTGCTTTATTGGCGTTTTGGTTTTGAGACAGAAGAAATTGTGGATCAAATGCAAAAGAGAAATAGTGTGATGATTATTTAAAAGACATATACGATTATAAAAACATCTGAATGAAATAAAACACTGAAAAAAAAACCGAAGCCCGTTAGAATGTAGATAGAGTAGAGGTATTGATTTACAGATGATTGGGCAGCAAAGAAATATATTAGCAACTTTAGGAATTGATGTGTGGATTCCTAAGACACAGGTGTGCCAAAAAAATAATGCTCAAAGTCTCTGGCGAGATCAAGCTGCACCAGAAGGTGAACCAATTATATTGCCTTCTAAGAACAATCCAGTTGTTGAGCAACCGACAAAACCACAAGTCAACGAAGTTCCAAAAGTTGAACCTGAAATTGCGGTACCACTTCCAGTAGAAGTTCCGCCTGTTGTGTCACCTCGTACTGAAGTACAAGCTCCAGTGGTTACGATTGCTTCATTTGAGTTGCAAGCTTTTGCGCTTGAAAAATGCGTTATTTTTTTAGATGTTACTAATTTAAGTGAAGAAGAAAAGCAGCTTTGGAATAACATTCAAAAAGCAAAAATAGGGCAATATGCTGAATTAAAATGGCCTTTCCCTTTAGCTAACTATCAAGACCAACGTGGTGCAGGTTCATATATTCAAGGCTTTTTAGATGCTGTCGCAGCAGACAAGAAGATCTTATGCCTTGGTGAATGTTCTTATATTCAGCATGCCAATATTATCCATTTGGCGAGTTTAAAAGAGATGTTGGAGAAACCACTCCTTAAAAAAAGGTTATGGCAATTAATGCAAGATAACAACGAGTAGTAGGGATTTACATGAAAAAAGTTGTAGTTTTTAGCCAAATTGATGAAGAAATTTTGTCTCGATTACAACAGGATTATCATGTTGTGGTTCTTAATCCAAAACTGGGTGATATTAATGAGCAAATACGCCAACAAGTTGTAGATGCTGATGGAATGATTGGTGCTGGTCGACTTCTTAATGAAAGTAATCTTGCGCCTGCTCAAAAACTCAAAATTATTTCATCTGTAACAGTTGGCTATGACAATTATGATGTGGCTTATCTAAACCAAAGAAAAATCTGGTTATCAAATACACCTCATGTTTTAACTGAAACAACGGCTGATCTTGCTTTTACATTATTACTAAGCGCTGCTAGAAAAGTTCCTTTTCTTGATCATTGGACGAAACAAGGTGAATGGAAAAGAACTGTTGGGCCTCAGCAGTTTGGTTTAGATGTTTTTGGAAAGACATTAGGGATTATTGGGCTTGGTAATATTGGTGCTGCAATTGCACGCCGTGGTTTTTATGGATTTAACATGAATATTGTTTACCATAACCGCCGTGAAAAGCCTGAATTGGCAGAACCTTTAAAAGCACAATATCTTGGTTTAGATGAGTTATTGCAACAGTCTGATTTTGTAGTAACTGCAGTTGATTTAAATAATGAATCGAAAGCTTTGATGGGGAAAGCTCAATTTGAGCTTATGCAAAAGCATGCTATTTTTATAAATATTGCGCGTGGTTCAGTAGTTGACGAGCAAGCTTTAATTGAGGCCTTACAAAGCGGGGAAATCTTTGGAGCTGGTTTAGATGTATATGAAAAAGAACCATTACAAGATTCAGAGCTTTTTAAACTGCCAAATGTTGTTACTTTGCCTCATGTAGGATCTGCGACTGCAGAGACCCGTAAAAAAATGGCAAATCTTGCTTATAAAAATCTAGTTGAAGCTTTAGAGGATAAAACTCCTAGATATTTGGTAAACCCAAACTTTGCATAAATGATTAATAACACTTCATTGCAAAACTAAGCGATCTCGAGTGATATATTAAAAGTCTATTGATTGAACATAATTTTTTATGTTTTATATCAGTAGACTTTTTTTGATGGTTTAATTTTACTAGAGAAAAACATTTGAGATTTTTGCCAATTATTTTAAGTACGGCTTTTATAACAAATGCTTCGTACGCGCAGCCTTTCGACCCTCAGCCTTCTGCAAATCAAGTAGAAATTCCAAATATTGGAAGTGGGATTGGTTTGCTTGATCAACAAAAAGAAAAATTTATTGGCGAAAAAGTTTTTCGTGAAGTTCATAAACAAATGCCCGTTATTCAAGATGTCTGGCTAGAAGATCAATTTTTTCAGGTATTTTCGAGTATTTTAAGTGAAACTCAGCTTGGTCAGCCGATTGGTCTAGTCGTGATTAAAGATCCGCAAATTAATGCTTTTGCTGTCCCAGGTGGCTTATTTGCGCTCAATACAGGGCTTATTGCCTCAGCACGAAATATTGACGAAATTGCTGGTGTTATGGCGCATGAAATTGCGCATGTATCGCAAAGACATTTTAGTCGCTCTGAAGAAGCCTTTAAGGGTCAAACATTGCTAAGTCTAGCAGGACTTTTAGCGGGGGTGGCTATAGCTGCGCAGGGTGGTGGCGATGCGGGAGCAGCAGTTATGCTTGGAACCCAAGCTGCACTCATGGATAAGCAATTAACATATAGTCGAAATCAAGAGCGTGAAGCAGACCGTATCGGCATGCAATATATGTATGCGGCAGGTTATAACCCTCAAAGTATGGCTGATTACTTTGAAACAATGCATAGAGCTACAAGTCGAGTAAGTTTTTTACCGGATTTCTGGCTGACTCATCCATTGACGACTGAGCGTATGAGTGAAGCGCGGCTGCGTGCAAACCAGCTGCCTAGAGTTAAAAATCGTATATATGATGCAGATTTTGAGATTTTAAAATGGTATACCATGGTGGTTGCCAATCAAGCAACTGAAAACCAACTACAAAGTTTGGCGTCCCAAAAAAATATTGCTGGTCTGATTGCTTTAGCGGCATTTTACACAAGACAAGGTGATTATGTGCAAGCGCAATCTACTCTAGATCAAGCGAAATCTAGTGGAAAGCCTCTTGTCACATTGTTGCAGACAGATATTTATCTTGGCCAAAACAAGCTAGATCAAGCTTATACTACTATTGCTGCTACACAAATGACGATGCCTGAAAATAAAGCTTTTAGTTATAAGTTGGCTGAGGTGCTGCTACGCCAGGGTAAGTTTGCGCAAGTTCAAACCTTGGTTCAAAGATTTATTAATAAGAATCCAAGAGATATACAGGGTTGGCAATTTTTACAGCAAGCTGCAAATTTGGATAAGAATGGACCTTTAAGAGCGGTTAATGTTCTACGCTATCGGGCTGAAGCAGAATATTGGTCAGGTAGTGAGGAAAATGCAATTAAATCAATGTTGCATGCTCAGCGATTGGCAAAAGATAATCAAGCAATGTCGGCAAGAATAGACAGTCGTTTGAAACAAATGCAAGATGAGCGACGAATGAAAATTTAAGGTCTAGGATGACTTAGGAATTTTCACAGGCATAAATATATTTAAACTTACGAGAAAGTTTAATTTAAGGGTATATAAGAAGAGAGGGAATTAAGCTAATTTAGCTTTAATTTTTGCTGAAACTTGAGCAGGATCGGCACGCCCGGCTATGATCGGACGTAGAGAATTCATCACCTTACCCATATCTTTCATGCTAGTTGCTTCTTGAGCAGCAATCGTTTGCTCAATGATAGAATCAAGCTCTTCCTCAGTCATAGCTTCTGGTAGAAACTGAGAGATAATCTCAGCTTCGGCTTGTTCTTTACTAGCTAAATCATTACGACCAGCACCTTCAAAGGCTTTGATCGATTCTTTACGTTGTTTAATTTGCTTTTCAATGACCGCAAGAACCTGAGCGTCGTCAAGCTCTTTGCGCTCATCGACTTCGATTTGCTTAATTGCCGCTTGTAGACTACGCAAAACCGTCACTGTTGCCATATCTTTGGCACGCATAGAAGTTTTTAATGCATCAGTAATTTGGTTTTTTAAAGTAGTCATAATTCAGCAGTCAATCACAAATTAATTAGTAAAGGCGAGTAGTACGTACAGATTCGCGAGCCAATTTCTTTTGGTAGCGTTTAACTGCTGCAGCTTTTTTGCGCTTACGTTCTTGAGTTGGTTTTTCATAGAATTCGCGTTTACGAACGTCAGCTAAAACACCAGCTTTTTCGCATGAACGTTTGAAACGACGGATAGCTACGTCAACTGGTTCGCCTTCTTTCAACTTAACTTGTGGCATGTAAAATCCTCTAGATTATGGATAAGATCAGGCACACCATTGCGCCCGATCACAAGTGAAGGTCAGTATTTTACTCATTTACAACTCATATCACAAGTCTATAATAGCGATTGCAATATTTTGACTCATATAAAAGGCAGTTTTGATGATTGTTTTAGGCTTGGAAACTTCTTGTGATGAAACAGGGTTGGCACTTTATGATAGCGAACTCGGCTTACGGGGACAGGTTCTTTATAGCCAGATTAAACTTCATGCCGAATATGGTGGAGTAGTACCTGAACTTGCTTCTCGTGACCATGTTCGTAAATTAATTCCTTTAATGAATCAATTGCTTGAACAAAGTGGTGTAACAAAACAAGAGATTGATGCGGTTGCCTATACGCGTGGTCCTGGCTTAATGGGAGCATTAATGACAGGTGCACTGTTTGGCAGAACTTTAGCTTTTTCTTTAAATAAGCCTGCAATTGGTGTTCACCATATGGAAGGTCATATGTTGGCCCCATTACTTTCAAGTCAACCACCTGAATTTCCGTTTGTAGCATTGTTAGTTTCAGGTGGGCATACACAATTGATGGCAGCCCACGCTATTGGTCAATATGAACTATTGGGTGAGTCTATTGATGATGCTGCGGGCGAAGCTTTTGATAAAGTTGCCAAAATGATGAGCTTGCCATATCCAGGTGGGCCAAATATCGCAAAACTTGCATTATCTGGTGATCCATTAGCATTTGAGTTTCCAAGACCTATGCTTCATCAAGGCTTGGATTTTTCTTTTAGTGGTTTAAAAACAGCTGTTTCTGTTCAATTGAAAAAATTGAATGGCGAAAATCGTGACGCTGATATTGCTGCTTCATTCCAAGAAGCAATTGTAGATACCTTGGTAAAAAAATCAGTAAAAGCTTTAAAGCAAACTGGACTTAAACGTTTAGTGATTGCAGGTGGAGTTAGCGCAAATTTAAGACTACGCGAGCAATTAGAAACCTCTTTAGCGAAAATTAAAGCGCAAGTTTATTATGCAGAGCCTGCTTTATGTACTGATAATGGGGCAATGATTGCTTTTGCTGGTTATCAACGTTTAAAAGCAGGTCAGCATGATGGGTTGGCGGTAACGACCACACCAAGATGGCCAATGACTGAACTTACTATTCCTGAGTAAGATTACTCCTCTTCAAAGGCTTTTTGGTTTTCAATATCAATGTATTCGATATAACCACGGCCTTGAACTTCATTGCCAAAATAATGACCTGTAAATATATAGCTACTCGCATAACCTCGCCCATGACCATAGCGGAATGGGCAGTCAATTTCTGCCTGAATGTTTAAGATGATTTGCTTTGCCTCATTTCTAGCGATCCAAGAAAAATATTTTGGAAGTCGCATTTTTTGCCTACTAGGTGAAACAAAGTCATCAACTTGATGCGAAATAATATCAAAGCTTACATCTGTATAAATTTCAGCTGGCTGGTCCAGATGTCTAATATGTAGGGTATATGCAGCTGTTTGTCCTGCAATATCGGCTTTGGTAAGAAGAAGCTGAGTGGTTTCATTTAAATTGATGATTTGATAAGTGAAAAAATCAAGTGGCAGTTTATATGCATCAGGAATAAGTTTATTTGTGATGGAGTGAGGACCAACTGCTCGAGCATATTCGTAAGTACAAAGTCCTTGGGTTTCAATGCGTTCTGCTTGATAGTTTAGAAAACCTTTAAACTTTGCCAATAAGCTAAAATGATCATAGATTGGTGTTTTTATAAACCATGAAACATGTGAACTGATATCGATATCAAAGTCGAAATCAAACCCATCGTAATCTCCATTAATATGGATGTGCGGAAATTTGCCTTGAATTGAAATTTCCTGACCTAGTTCTATTAAGGTCCCATCTTTATTAATTTTTGTATCTTCGGGAATGACATAGGCTTTCAATAAGGCTTGTTCCAGAGCAGCTGTGCTTGAAAAGAATGTAGCTGTTTTTCTAGGATTTCCAGTGATGATATCATCATGGTCAAAAGCAAGTGCACCTGGTGTACCAATTAAAATCATAATATTTAAGTAACGATGCGGCTCTGGTAAAAGCGGGAAAAAGATACCGTAATGTGTCCAACTATAATATTTTTCGTCAACTCGTGGATGGATGGTATGAGTTTGAGTAAAAGGAAGAGTTGAATATTTTTTTGCTTGGTCTAAAACGCCTTGTGCAAGTAATAAACTTTTACCAAGCGCTTTACTGGCTGTAGAAATTTTTGGCAATTGTTTTTTCATATATAAACCTAAAGAAGGGCTATCTTTGTTTTAGGTTATGAAAAACAACTGCCAAAGCTAAGCGGTTTATAGGCCAAAGCTAAGGCTTTGCGGGACATTTTATTTAATTGTTAGACAAATCTTTTAAGGCGTTTAAACCAATCCAATGCTTAGAAAACTGATAAGCCGCTCGACCAGAGCGCTGCCCCCGCATTTGACACCAACGTAAACTTTCAGCACGAACTTCATCATTGAAAGGCATGTTTGCTTTATCAAGATAATGCTCAACGATTTCTAAATATAGGTTTTGATCCATTGGATAAAAAGATAGCCATAGACCAAACCGATCCGATAAAGAGATCTTTTCCTCAATCGCTTCTTGTGGATGTAGTTCAGTATATTGGGGAACATCGACCTTAGTTACAGGTGTATTTTCATGCATGAATTCTGGTAACAGGTGGCGACGGTTACTGGTTGCATAAATAATAAAATTACTTGAACCTGACTGTAATGAACCATCTAATACACTTTTTAGACTACGGTAATTTTCATCTTCGGCATTAAAAGCCAAGTCATCACAATAGACGATATATTTTTCAGGTCGATTTTGAATGATTTTTTGGATTTTAGGTAAGTCTGATAAATCATCGCGTTCAATTTCAATTAAACGTAATCCCTGAGGGGCATACTCAGTGAGTAAAGCACGAACAATAGAAGATTTTCCTGTACCACGTGAGCCTGTTAACAGCACATCATTCGCTGGTAGACCATTTAAAAATTGCAAAGTATTTTGAATAATTTTTTCTTTTTGACGCTCAATGCCTTTTAAGTCATCAAGATAAATATTTTTTGGCTTATAGATGGCATTAAGTTGCTGATTTTCCCATCTAAAAGCAGGTGCAGTAAAATCTGTTTCTTGTCGAGGCTCAGGCAAGACTTGCTGTAACTGATTTAATACAAGTGATAATGTTTGAACTAAATTGTCCGGTAAATCAATGGTAGCCATGGTAAGTCAATCATGTTAAACAGTGTTTGATAGGATACTAACACCGAAATTAACAGGCTGACAAAAAACTTATTGCCTATACAGTTTATCGGTTTTGCAATTGATTGAAATGTTCAGACCGAGCATAGTGTTGTGATGTCTATTCAGTAAAATCATCTGGGAAGATGAGGACGAAATATGTTTGAAAAAATACGAAGTGATATGAATCCACATCAGGCTTACCGTATCAAAAAATTACAACGTCAGTTAGACATGGCTGAATCTTATGAGGAATGGAAGTCTTTTGCATTAAAACTAGATGAAGAAACAGGTGTGCAAGAGTGGAAGTTTGATAATAGTTCACCTTACTTCGATGCCGAACTCATTTCTTATCGATACACTTTGCTCAAAAGATATCGTCAGCAACATCGTACATTAGACCTCATCTATTTACTTAAAGAGGGTCTAACCTACGATATTGCAAATATTGGTCATCCAATGCTTTTTGCCGCAACACATGTTGGTACAAAAAAGTTAATTGAAGACTATATTGAAGAAGTTAGCCAAAGTTTGGCTTACATCGCTTCAAGTGAATGTATTACGTTTCAAAGAAAAGAAAAAATAGAGTTTTTTGAAAACTGTGAAAAGGCATATGGACAACCTGCACTTATGTTTTCGGGTGGAGCGACTTTAGGCCTTTTTCATACAGGTGTGTGTAAAGCTTTAATTGAACAAGACTTAATGCCTAAAGTGCTCTCTGGCTCAAGTGCAGGGGCAATTATGACAGGTATGCTTGGAACCTCTGCTAGTGAAGATATCCAAAACTTATTAAATGGTGAGCAATTTTTTAGTGATGCTTTTCATTTTAGAAAATTCCGTGAACTCATTAAAGGCAATGGTGGAATTGCCGACGTTCAGTATTTGAAAAAATTCCTCATTGAGAATTTAGGTGATCTTACGTTTGAAGAGGCTTTCAAAAAATCTGGTTTAAACATTAATGTGGCAGTGGCGCCATATGATGCAACAGAAAACCCAAGAATTATGAATGCCATTATGACGCCGAATGTTTTGGTTTGGAGTGCTGTATTGGCTTCATGTGCCGTGCCAATTTTATTCCCACCGGTACGTTTAACCAGTAAACGTTATGACGGTGAACATACACCTTATATGGCAAATACAAAGTGGGTAGATGGAAGTGTAAGAAGCGATTTCCCGCAAGAAAGAATGGCGCGGCTTTATAATTTAAACTACACGATTGCGAGTCAGGTTAACCCACATATTGTTCCATTTATGCAAAATGATGCGGATCGCTTCCGTAAAGACGTTTTAAGTTGGCCTGAAAGAATTTTAAGACGCCAAGGTAAAGTACTATCAATGGGCATTATGGACTTTACGCGTCAACGACTTGGTTCTATATCTCCAGTTAGAAGATTGTTAGATCATGGATATGGCGTAATGGGACAGCGTTATTATGGTGATGTAAATATCATTGCTAAATATAGCCTAAGTCACTATACCTACACTTTGCAAAACCCGCGTCCGCATCTGTTTAAGCGTTTGCAAAGAGAAGGGGAGCGTGCAACTTGGCCAAAAATTTCTTCAATTGAAACCCATGCTCGTATTGGTAAGACAATTCAGCATTGTTTAGAAGTTTTGCGCTTTGAAGAAAAGAAACAACAGCCTGAGTCTTACTATGCTGAGGCATGATTTTGCTTCGCATATAGAAAACTTAACATGTGTAACAAAGCCAACAAGTGCAGCGTTAGGGCGGTGTTTATGGACATGTACCATAGATACCGAAAATTACTGGTTAAAATATCATTTGCCTGAAACCCATGCTCAAAGTGAGCAAGATTTCATGCATGAGCAATTATTTTACGAAGAAATTCACTTTAAAAAACCTGCATGGCTTTTACCTCATAAATTAATTGAGGTCAGTTTAATCCCTCAGCTAGGCCATTCTTTGGGTAAGGTTTTAATTTTACCTGATAGTGAAGTGTGGTTCAGTTCATTGGTTCATGAAAGTGATTTAACTGATGTATATCGTAAGATTTGGTTCGCAATAAATATGCTTGCAGAACTTCATGAACTTGGCTGGATTCATGGAGACGTTAAGGCAGAGCATTTTAGAAAGTTTCAGCAAAAGCCTTATTTAATTGATTTTGAGAAAACGAGACCGATTTCAAGTTGCGATACAGTCATGGATGCAACACCTCGTTATATGGCTCCTGAGCTATTTAGAGGAGGGTATAAGGGAATACAAAGCGATTTATATGCATTTGGCATCGTTCTATATGAATGGTTAACACAAAATCGCTTAGAAGCAGGTAGTTATCGTGATTGGGCAATCTTGCACTGTCAAAATTTAACCATTCAATTACCCGCGCAGTTTTTGATTTTTTATCCCTTACTTGCAGGTTTATTACAAAAACAGCAGCAAAATCGATTTTCAAATGCTGATGAAGCAATAAATTGCTTAAAACAGATTCAAATTGATAAAAATCATTGATCTAGTATCTGTATACAATTTACACGGTTAGTTTTTTTTAGAAAAAAAACACTTGTCACTGTCAGATCTTATCGCTAATATACACAGCCATCGGGGGCGTGGCGAAATTGGTAGACGCACTGGATTTAGGTTCCAGCGCCGCAAGGTGTAAGAGTTCGAGTCTCTTCGCCCCCACCACTTTAAGTTAATAACTTAAAGTTTGATGTAGATGTTAAGTCATCTAGATCTTGGAAGAGGATTGGTGTAATGGTAGCATGACGGTCTCCAAAACCGTTCGTCAAGGTTCGAGTCCTTGATCCTCTGCCACATTTATTTTAAATAAATGTCCCAGATGGGGGCGTGGCGAAATTGGTAGACGCACTGGATTTAGGTTCCAGCGCCGCAAGGTGTAAGAGTTCGAGTCTCTTCGCCCCCACCATTAAAAAAGCAAGATTATGATCTTGCTTTTTTTGTGATTAAATCTTGAGTGTTTAATCATGAATATAGAGGATTGGTGTAATGGTAGCATGACGGTCTCCAAAACCGTTCGTCAAGGTTCGAGTCCTTGATCCTCTGCCATAAAATAAGGCTCCTATTCGGGAGTTTTTTTTATTATCTATATTTTTAAAAATAACTTTTCATTCGTGCTCAAGCAATTTTCTAAATAGCTATTTTTATAGCTGTTGCTTTTCAATGTTTTTATCACATCATAGATTGTTTTTTAATTAAGCAATATACTGAATTTCTTAATCTTTTTATTAAGCTATTGTTTTATATTTATTTAACTTAAGTTTTGGAAATTATTTATATAAAAGCCTTGAATACAATTTTATTTCATGTATGATGCTGTTAACTAGAAAAAAGACTTGTTAGTAAATCTTCTTTTAAGTATCGTAGTTTTAGTCATAATCCTTCGTTTTTTAAGATATTAAGCTCAATTTGTTATTCTTTTTTCAAAGTTATGATAGGGTCATTATTTAATGATTCTAAAATATTAGAAATCAGTAGGATATATCATGTCTAATACAGTAAGTGGTACAGTAAAGTGGTTTAACGAAACTAAAGGTTTTGGTTTCATTCAACAAGACAACGGTCCAGATGTGTTCGCTCACTTCAAAGAAATCGCAGGTTCTGGCTTCAAAACTTTGCATGAAGGTCAACGCGTAACATTTACCGTTACTCAAGGGCAAAAAGGCCCAAATGCTGTAAATATTATTCCACAATAATATAACAGCAACTAAAAAAAGCACTTTTTAGTGCTTTTTTTTATTTTAGCTTTTAAAGAAATTTATTCTTCTTTTAGAGCATTAAAAGCCCTCAATAGGAGGGCTTTTTATTTTCTTGTTAATATAAATCATTAGTTATTAAGCTCTTATAGTTAATAATCGAGCATATTTTTAATTTAAACTTTAGAATATGTGTGAAATATAAATTATTAGTAATAGAGATATGGTAGATTAAAAAATCTTTAAATAAAGAAATTTTATATTTCACGGAATTGCTAATGAACGTTCGCCTGTGTTATGCCAGTCAACGAAACGAAAAAAATGAAGACTTGTTGCAAGATTTACGTGATATTTTGACAGAAGCACGAGATTTCAATGATTTGAATCAGATCTGTGGGGTGCTCTATTATGCCGATAATGCTTTCTTTCAATGTTTGGAAGGTGAACGAGAGGTGGTTGAACGATTATTTGAAAAAATTACAAATGATGAAAGACACCACAATGTTAAATGGTTGTGTACATATTCCATTGAACAAAACTCGTTTCAACGATGGTCAATGAAATATGTACAACGTAATACAAATATCGAATCTTTCTTTCTAAAAATGGGAGAAAGTACTTTTAATCCTATTCGTCTTGATGAGCAAAACTTAAAAGCTTTCATCAATGAATTAGTTATTGCCGAACAAACTAAAATTAACACAGTTAAGAAAGTGGGTATGGTGAATCGTGGGGTGAAACCGTTTTAGCTATTTGGCTATCACGCCAATATGGATGGTCTTGAGTTTAGGTAATATTTTAGTCATGACTAAATATACAATAACTGAACTTGCGAGCATCCATATCACTTCTAAGCTTTGACTAATGACAAACATAGCCCAATAAAAAAAGCTAAATAGGGCGAGACAGAGTCTACTACCTTTAAAATACCAAGTAATAAATATTCCAAACAGTGCAGAAGAGAGAAGGAGATTAATCGTCTCGTTCATTCCTATGTAATTAAAGAAAATAATCAGTAAGCATAAAGCTAACATTGATAGTAAATATACAAATATATTTTTTGCAATAAACATTTTCTATACCCTATCTGATGATTAAAAAGTATCTTTCGGCGAATTCAAACATGAGGTGCGACAGTTTCAAAAGCCATATGATAATCAACAAGCTGAGCAAATTTCTCTAATGGTGTAAGCCAATCTAACGCCTTTCTAGGACGAGTATTCAGTGACATGGCAACTTGATTTAAATAATGCTGATCTGCCTGATTTAAATCAATCCCTTTAGGTAAATATTGCCTAATTAAACCATTCATATTTTCGCATGTGCCTTTTTGCCAAGGTGAATGTGGGTCACAGAAATATACATCTATGCCTAAATCTTCTTCGAGTATTTTATGTTCTGACATCTCGCGTCCACGGTCATAGGTCAACGTTTTACGCAGTTCTGCAGGTAAATATTTCAGAGCTTCAGTTAAAGCCTTGCGCACTGATTCTGCCTTTGCATCAGGTAATGTTGCCAAGATACAGAGCCGTGTATTTCGTTCAATAAGTGTTGCTATCGAACTTTTATTGTCTTTACCTTTAATTAAATCAGCTTCCCAATGACCCGGTATTTTTCTTTCTTGAACTTCGGCTGGGCGCTCATGAATAGTTTTAATATCCTGTAATATAGAATCTTTTTTAGGTTCACCGTTAGCTTTTCGCTTTTTATTTTCATGACGCAGACAGGATAATAAGTCTTTTTTCAACTCACCCTTGGGTAATGCTCGTATCGTTGAATAAATCGTTGTATGGCTTACATTCATTGTTTGATCCAAATCAGGAAATGTCTTTAAACGCTTTGCTATTTGCTGAGGAGACCATAAACAACGGATCGCTTCAACAATAAATTTCCAGAGGATTGAATCGATTTTGAGTTTTCTGTGACCACGTCTACGTCTAGCGAAGGTGTTATCAGAAGCATATCGAGCTTGATAAACGTCATTGATGCTATTTCTTTTAAGCTCACGATAGATCGTACTAGGATGTCTTTTAATGAGTTCAGCAAATTTTCTGGCTGAAAAGCCTTCTTTTCTTGACTCAAGCATTAATGCAGTACGATCTTCAAAGTTAAGATGATGGTATGACAATTTTATATACTCCATAAACCCTTTAAATTAATTAGGTGGTTTATGTCGCACTTCAAGTTTTACTCTGCC
>NZ_JAKTIG010000022.1:0-32331 GCF_027855145.1 Acinetobacter sp. AOR18_HL | reverse complement strand
TTTCTAGGACGAGTATTCAGTGACATGGCAACTTGATTTAAATAATGCTGATCTGCCTGATTTAAATCAATCCCTTTAGGTAAATATTGCCTAATTAAACCATTCATATTTTCGCATGTGCCTTTTTGCCAAGGTGAATGTGGGTCACAGAAATATACATCTATGCCTAAATCTTCTTCGAGTATTTTATGTTCTGACATCTCGCGTCCACGGTCATAGGTCAACGTTTTACGCAGTTCTGCAGGTAAATATTTCAGAGCTTCAGTTAAAGCCTTGCGCACTGATTCTGCCTTTGCATCAGGTAATGTTGCCAAGATACAGAGCCGTGTATTTCGTTCAATAAGTGTTGCTATCGAACTTTTATTGTCTTTACCTTTAATTAAATCAGCTTCCCAATGACCCGGTATTTTTCTTTCTTGAACTTCGGCTGGGCGCTCATGAATAGTTTTAATATCCTGTAATATAGAATCTTTTTTAGGTTCACCGTTAGCTTTTCGCTTTTTATTTTCATGACGCAGACAGGATAATAAGTCTTTTTTCAACTCACCCTTGGGTAATGCTCGTATCGTTGAATAAATCGTTGTATGGCTTACATTCATTGTTTGATCCAAATCAGGAAATGTCTTTAAACGCTTTGCTATTTGCTGAGGAGACCATAAACAACGGATCGCTTCAACAATAAATTTCCAGAGGATTGAATCGATTTTGAGTTTTCTGTGACCACGTCTACGTCTAGCGAAGGTGTTATCAGAAGCATATCGAGCTTGATAAACGTCATTGATGCTATTTCTTTTAAGCTCACGATAGATCGTACTAGGATGTCTTTTAATGAGTTCAGCAAATTTTCTGGCTGAAAAGCCTTCTTTTCTTGACTCAAGCATTAATGCAGTACGATCTTCAAAGTTAAGATGATGGTATGACAATTTTATATACTCCATAAACCCTTTAAATTAATTAGGTGGTTTATGTCGCACTTCAAGTTTTACTCTGCCTCTTCATCAACTTTGTTACTGATACAAAATGAAGGACGTGATGCAATTGCTCCACTTTTAACATCAGAAACTTTAATTAAGGGAACACCACCATCTGAATCAGATCCTGGATACATCACACCAACTGATATAGCCTTCGGATGCTCTAATAACTCATCTATTGTTTTAAATTCCCAATGCTCAGGCACATTACCGCCCGCAGCTTCCCAAAACAAACGTAGAGTAGAACTCACATCCCACCTCCAAACTCTTTCTTAATCACCCAATAGCCACGTGTTCCACCCACACGCTCAAGCCAGCCTGCATCTTTTAAGTTATTCAAATGCTTTTTCACTGCTGACTCATTAATAGCAAGTTGCTCTGCCATAGCACGATAGGAAACTTTTGGATTTTGTTGAATCAAAACTAAAATCTCTTTTTGACGATCTGTCAGCATAGTTTCTTGGATTGAGCCACCTATTGAGCCACCTATTGAGCCACCTAATTTCTCAATCGAAGGACGGTAAAACTCCCAATCGACAAAATCACCTTGCGCCTTCAATTGAGGTTCGGCATTACCTGCTTGTAAACAAAGATCTTTAATACGGGCAATCCCACTGCCCCACTGCTCGATATAACCCAGCTCTTTAAACACACGCGCCAAAACACGGTTACGGATCTCGGAACGACCTTGCGCCAAATCCTCTTCAGTCAGACCATTGGGCAAGCCACCCGGGGATACAATATTCAGGATGTCATCATAAATGCCAACCTTAATATCACGCCCTGCATTGCTATAATCACGGTGCAGCACTGCATTCACCAAGGCTTCACGAATCGCAGGAATTGGAATTTCAAAACTTTCCGTACGCTGTAACCCTAAAATCTCCGCCCGTAGATGCAGATGGTTTTTAATGAATTGCTCTGTTTGCTTCAACTGACTAAATAAGTCTCCACGGTATTCTTTTTTATCCAAAAACACTGTCATGGTCGTGCCTTTAAAGCGGCTGCATTTGATTTCAACCTGCTCATAAAGCCCCAACAAAATGAGTAACCCATGACTTGGGTAATCCTGTCCATTCTGCTGAATGATCAATTTGAGATTCCGCATCTTTTGCAAAGACAGCTCTTTACCCACCTCAGTAAAGGCTTGCTGTAAAGACTTTAAATCGATGTTATCTAAACTGTATTGCGGATTCGGCTGCTCATCAAAGGTCTGGTTCAGACGTTGCAATTCAAGTTGCTGGATATACTCAGGCGATGCCACACGATTACTCGCACCTAAACGGATATACGTCCCCTGTGCCTTGCCTTGCGGCTTGAGATAATAAGGCAATAATGAACCACGGCTGACTTCAATCACCAGCAACTCTCTGCCTTGGATATTCTCGATATAGATATACGGCAGAATGTTTGGCATACACAGTTCATTGATCATCGAAGTGATCTGATCTTGCAACTCAAAAATATCTCCTTGAATACCTACGAGTTGGCGATCATCACTTACACCCACCACCAATTTACCACCACTGATATTGGCAAAAGCAATCAGGGTCTTTGCGACCTGTTGCCCTTTCGGTAACTGCTCTTTAAATTCAAGGGTTTGACTTTCACCCTTCTGAATTTCTTGTAATAAAGGATGATCAGAACTCATAACCCAAGCCCTTTAGATTCTTTTTAATCTCACTTTCCAAGACAGCACTTTCAGCAAATTGTTCTTTGAGCTGAGCAGTCAAACGCAGCATTTTCTCAGCGAATGGCTCGCCATCATCTTCCTGCTCGACTGCACCCACATAACGTCCTGGAGTCAATACATAGTCGTGCTTTTGTATATCTTTTAACTCAGCAGAGAAGCAGAAACCTTTCTCATCTTGATACGCTTCGCCTTCAAAATTTTCGCCTTGTTGCCAAGCATGTAAAGCATTGGTGATTTTGGCAATATCAGCATCGGTAAAGTCACGCAGTACGCGATCTTTCATATAGCCCAAATTACGAGCATCGATGAACAGCGTCTTGCCTTCACGGTTGGCTTTCTTTTTATCCAAGGATAAGCCGTTCTTTTTATCTTTGGTCAAGAACCAAATACAAGCTGGAATTTGCGTGTTGGTAAACAGTTGTCCCGGTAACGCGACAATACATTCCACCAGATCGGCTTCGATCAAGTTTTTACGAATCTCGCCTTCATTGTTGGTATTGGAACTCATCGAACCATTGGCAAGTAAAAGTGCCATGCTGCCTGTTGGTGACAGATGGTGCAGCATGTGCTGCATCCAGGCAAAGTTAGCATTACCTTGTGGCGGTGTACCGTATTTCCAGCGCACATCACTTTCTAGAGAAGCATGCCACCAATCCTTGATGTTAAAAGGCGGATTGGCCATCACAAAGTCAGCACGTAAGTCTGGATGCTGATCCTCTAAAAATGTATCCGCGTTCTTTTTACCAAAATTAAAATCAATCCCACGAATCGCCATGTTCATAGCAGCCAATTTCCATGTGGTCGGATTGCTTTCTTGACCATAAATAGAAATATGCTTTTTCTGTTCGGAGGCTTTGTAATGCTTTTCCTGAGCATGCTGTTCAATAAATTTTTCACTGGATACAAAGAATCCGCCTGAACCCATCGCTGGGTCATACACACGACCTTTATAAGGCTGCAACATTTCAACAATTAAGGTGACGATACTTTTAGGCGTGTAGTACTGCCCACCTTGCTTCCCTTCAGCCAAGGCAAACTGTCCCAAAAAGTATTCGTAGACATGCCCGAGGATATCTTTACTGTGCAGACTGAGTTGCTCACCGTTATATTCTGGATTAGTAAAACTGGTGTCAGAAAAAGTATTGATCAGATCAAGTAACTTGTCATTGTCCAGCTGGTACTGTCCAATACGATTCAGAATGCCCTTAAGCTTTGGATTGGCTTTTTCAATTTCATCAAAGGCATTGTCAATCAGCCAGGATACAGAGCGTAGTTTGACATCTTGCCCTTGTTCATCCTGCCAAATGATAGAGCCAATCGCTTGTGCTGCTCCATTACGGATACTTAACCAACGGGCTGCTTTTGGCACCCAAAATACGTTTTTTTCTTGGTAGTAATCCAGTATTTCTAGTTCATCAGCAATAGCCTGTTGGTATTCTTCTTCGCTGTCGTACTGATCACGCGGCATGTAATAGATGTTGTGGTCGTCTTTTTGTGCAAACAATTCTTTGAGTTCAGATTGCCGTTCATCAAAAGCATCTGATACGTACTTTAAGAAAATCAGTCCTAAAACAATATGCTTATAGTTGGCTGCATCTAGACTGCTGCGTAATTTATCGGCGGCTTTCCAAAGCTTGTCATCTAAGTCATTTAGAAATTTTTGTTCCAATGAATGCATTTTATTTCCTCAATCCAAGATCAACCGCTTTGGTTTTATACTTAATGTTAAACAATGTTGCTAAGTTAGCATATCTGCGACCTATTAAAAGTCATGCACTTAACAAAAAAAATAGAGATTAATTAAGTCTTGTTATTTTAACGGGATAGCTATAGCTAAAATAGTACTTTGACAACTCCCACGACTAATACTGTCGTAAAAAAGAGCAACCTAGAAAGCTGCTCTTTTCCAACCAATCGATTAGGTGACTGGTCTGACTGATCGCTGCAATCCCTGCTGAATATCCTGCACATAGCTCAATTGCGCTGAATGCTCCGTATCTACAGCACTGTCACTGTGTAGGTAAAACTCCTCTAGCAATTCCATCCCCTCCTCTGCATGCACCTCAAATTTGGCATTGGCAAAACCCTGCCGTGCAATCTGATCTAATGCCACCTGATCAAACCCTGCCTGTTTCCCCTGTTGGTCAATCTCCTTGGCTGTCTGTATCGCGGTTTTCAAATCCACTCCTTCCCGTAACGTTAAATCCACGTAATACACGGGCTGACGATAGCTTTGGGTGGTACTTTTCCCACGCAAGGTGAGCTGCAATGGTAAACACGACAACAATCCACCTGAAGCTGCATGGTAGTAATTCAAACGTGCAGCCAAAGTGCGAATACTGTTAAAGCCTGTGGTTCTAAAGATAAAGGTGCCAAATTCATCCGATTCATCTAAGTTCACATACAGGCGTGCATAAGGCTTGCAATGTCCACCTTGTCCAAGTGGGCATAAGTCGGGTGATGGACAAGGATGTTGCTCTACACCTTGTGATGTCATACGCTGACACGTCTGACCATTCCCCACACAAATCGGGCGACCTGTCTGTCGGTCAAACAAGCTGTACTCGGCACGTAAGTTCAATTCAGGGTCATTGAAGATCATACGTACAGGGATGCTACGTAACTTTTGATTCGGTGCTTGATTACGCAATTGCTCATCCAAGGGGTGTTTAATCCAACCGTCCTTACCCTGTATTTGACTGGTAATGGTGAACTGATCGTCTTTCTCTGGCAGACGCTTGCCATTTTTTTCTATTACACGGCCAATACTGATCCGTCCCAAGATGGGTGGTGTAATGGCTAAACCTTTAATCATGTTGAAATTCCTCTGTCGTTGAGATGTTTAGATGTGTTGCCCTGTGTGCTTAAAATAAAATCGGCATAAAAAAATCCCATGCAGGGCTGCACGGGATTTCAGATACTTCTTGCTGAGTGATTAACTCTAAGTTTTGAGCTAATCGTGATAAATGTTGAAACGACGACTGCCTGCTTTCTGCAGTGGGTACTGTTGAATGAGTTCAGGTTGGTGCTGAAGTAAGGATTTGATGTCCAGGCTAATACTATCCTTGCTCTTCTTCCATGTCACTGAACCTTGCTGAAATACGGCACGTTCATGTTCCTGCATCAGTGCCTGAACTCGGTGTTTGAGTAGGTCAAACTGGCTTTGGTGTTGTTCAATCTGTTGTTTCTCCTGTATCAGCTGATCAAACAGTTCATTGGCAAGTTCGACCTCCGTTAGATCAACACAACTGAGCGGGGTATGTTCAGGATAGAGCTGCTGTAAAGCTTTGGCTGCCGATTCACTGGCATCCACTGCTGGTGGAACGTCATTTTCAACACATTCCCAAAATAATCGTTCTGCCTGAATGATCTGTTCAATCAAAGCTTCATTACGACTGACTTTGTAGATTTTGGTTTCCTGTCCACACAGCAACACACAAATATGTGCCGCTTGCTTGCCTGTCACCGCCAGTTGATGTTGTACCTGACATAACACGTATAACGGCACACCATCTCGCCACAGTTTAGCGCCATATTCTCCTGCGGTTTTGCATTCTAGGATTTGCACGTCTTCATTGCCCACCACGGCATAATCCAAGTTTGCCAACATAAAGGCTTTGTCAGGATCAGGGTGCTGCAGCACCGCATTGACCCGACGAACTTTGTTGTTGGTATGCAGACTGTAGTATTCAGCCACTAGCGGTTCTAACTGCTTGCCCCAATATAAAGGTGCATGTCCTGAGCTTTCATCATCAATATTCTGCTGTACCCGTCCTGTTTTGATCATCCACAGCTCCAGCATCGACATATAAGGATTCAAGCCACAGGCGGCTGCGGCATCACTGCTGCCTATTCCCTGCTTACGCACTTCCAGCCATGCCTGATAGTCCAGTTGTTTGGTGTTGATCAGACGTTTGGCATTTAAACTACGTTTTGAACCTGATTGACTTTGTTTAAGCTTGTCATTGGCTACAGTTGGTAAATACTGAGATTGAGACGTTACTGTTGGGTTTATAATCTGATTCATGGGTTTATCCTTCTATCATTGATTTTAAAACGGCATAAAAAAAACCACATCCGAAGATGTGGCAAAGAGGGATACGAGATAAAATTTAGGCTGCAAGATATAAAGCTTGCTCCAATCCACGTTGTTTCAATGCTGCCCCTGCACCAAACCATGCCGAATCGAGGCGGTGATCAGTACTCATCGCACGACGTTCATGGTCGACAAACTCGGTGATCGCACAAAGTAGTCCATAGGCGGTGTCTTTGGCTGAAGATAAGTCTGCTCCACGTCCCTGCCCATTAAACATATTCATGACTTTGGTCATGGCACGTCCATTCGGTTCAGTTTTATTGGGTTGTGGATTGGCTTGAGACGCAACATTACGGTAGTACTGAATAATGTTATCCTCCTGTTCCATCGCACTTAGGCTATTGTTGTTAAATACCGCATCAAAATAAGCCGCTGCTTCTTTCTGGGTGACTTTACGTTGGGTGAGTTGTTTCATTTCATACATGTGGTTGTACCATGTTTTCACTGAAATACCGAGTTGATCTTTGACTTTGTCGGCATCGAATTTGGTACTGTGCGGTACCTTGACTACACCTGCACTGGAACTCTGTCCACGTAAGGCAATCGCTAAAGTGTTGTTGCACACCACACGGATATTGGTGAATTGTGCTGTGGTCGCCAACGTACCGTCACATGCGGTTGCTAGCAGAATATAGCCATTGCTGACATCTCCACCTTTCAATTCTGCAGTTTGTCCTGTACGTGCCAAAGCCCAGAACTTTTTCCCACCTTTTAGGACACCTGCGGTTTCCAGTTCAAAGCCTGATTGCTCAGTCAGATCACGGTAGAACTCCAGAATTTCCATCGGTTGGACTTCTTGATAACGCTGACTCACCACCGATAAAGGAGCATGGGTATCTGAACGGTACAGTACCCGTTGTTCTTCATACGGCATGATGATGCTTTGTCCACGTGAGTTTTGAGCCATGTAGCTGACATTGGATGATTCAATGCGCCAATCCATGCCCGCTTGCTTGGCCCAGACTTCAATCGGTTGGTTTTGGCTAAGTTGATTGCCCAGACCATGCCACGGGGTTTGTCCGACATACGCCATTTGTTCAAGTTGATGTGCCATTTTGATTATTCCTTAAATAAAAGTGAAAGATGTAAAGATGCAGAAATGTGCTGTAAGGGTTTAAACAATCCATCTATTCAAAGATGTAACCGTGTAAAGTTAGAGATGCGATTACGGCACCCATGCAAACGCTTGTTGGCAATCCAGACAGAGATACTGCTCGGCATTGCTGTAGTATTTTTCAAAGGCATACTGACTCACCACCACCAGTACGCCACCCACCACTACCCCAACAGCTGCACCGAAGAGCGGTGAAAAGCCTGACTTGCGAGCGACCTGCATGCCAAACATCGCCATCTGTGTTGGTGAGATACAACGTTGTAGTTGCTCAAAATAATTGGCATGCGCATTGCCTGAATCGGTTTGTCTGACCTGGGTAGACTGACAGTAGGGACATCGAATAAAAGACATGGGTATTCCTTGCGAAATGAATTCAGTGCGAAGAGCGAATTGAGGACATAAAAAAACCGTGCCCATTGAGGACACGGTTTGATTTAAATTTTGCTTTGTCGAGGAGAGTCGCTATTGAAAGCTATAGCTTGCAGTGCCTTTATCTGTTTCGACATCAACCTGCACCACATTGCTGTAGCTACAGTCTGTTAATTTCAGTCTTAAACGTTGCCCCATCTTAAAGTGCTGCGGATATTCCAACGATCGACGATAGCCTTCATAACGACATTGTCCATGATTGACAGAAACATGGCTGACATCGATAGGCTCTGCAATATTGGAACGGATGGTCAATACCGTAGCGGATTGATTTTGGGCATACCAGTTACTGGTATCAATTACATCGAGTTCGACCGTAAATGTATTTGGATCAAGGCCAGAACTGCATCCACTCAACAACATTCCTGCCGTTACAGTCACTGCGAGTAGGATCGGTTTAAAAAATCGCTTCATACATTTCATCCTTAGCAGTAGTTATAGCTCACGCCATAATCGCCCGTATTTAAGTCAATACTGACCAGATGGATTTCACAGTCTGTGCCGTTATCAAATTTATAGACGTAGTAGCGATTACCCGCTTGCTCCGACTCCAGTGCGCCATGTTCTTGCAAGCTAAAGTCTTGCACTGATTTGCCTGTATCTTTTGCGGCTTTGGCAAAGATATAGCGCTGATACTTGTCTATATTTTCCTGCTCAAATTCAGGCAGTTCATCATAAGGCAGCATCGACAGTAAGGTATCCACCGCCTTAAGGTTTTGATCAAACTCAAAACTCAGCAATTCAGGTTCATGATCTGATGGACTCAGACGCTTGCTTCCCGTGGTCAATTCTTTGACATCGATGCCATCCACTTCTGCCGCTGCAATCACAGTGGATACTGCTTCTGAACTGGCGGATTCTAAAGGTTGTGCAGAGCTGACCTCAGAAGTACTGGCTGGAACCGTTTTTTCAGTTGTGTGTTTAGGGCTAAAGAAGTAGAAGCCTGCGATGCTGATCAAGGTCAGGGCTAAGATTGCCGCCAAGCCCAATATGGTTTTTTGAGTCATTTGAATGTTCCCCTCATTTAGTTGGGCACAGTGACTTGACCATTCTGCGCATTAAAGTGAACAAAGCGTGGACAACCACCTTGAAAGTTCACCGTGAAATTACGCCAACCACGGTTGCCAGGATTGGTTTTATAAAGACATTGATAAACCCCACCGCCTGTATGACGTGCTTGAACAAGGTAGGATTCACTGGCTTGTGCAAACCAGCCTGCCTGCGCCAATGATGCGCCTGCAAGTAGTGATGAAATAAGGGCAGTTTTTAGGAAGGTTTTAAACATCATCATTTTCTCTTTTTTTTAGGCATCACTGGTCTTGGTCTTAATCAAACACAGTGTTCCCCATGTCATAAATGTTGGAATGAATATCTATGTTTTTTTGAAGTGTTATAGACGATAAAGCACACAAATCTATGCCCCTCAAAAACAGCATGAGAGATTCATCTTCATATCGGTAATATGTACTTGAAAAAGTTTTATTCTTAGAAAGTGATCGACACAGCAATGCATGAAATACACAGCATCAGGTCACATTACCCCTGTGGTGTAGATCGGGCACACATAAAAAAGAGAAATGTAAAAGACGGTATTGATGTAAGCGCATGGCGTACTCCTTTGTTTTAAAAGAATCCTGCCAAATCACTGTCAATTGAAGGTGGCAGAACGAAAGAGGGTTGACAGACTGGTAACAAAGAAACCAGCACGCGCAAGCGCGTCCCCCCTCCGCCCTACCGCAAAGAAGGGGGACGAACGAGTTAGCCACCAAAAAATTACTTTTTTGATGTGCTTGTGTGTAAACGGTCTGTCAAAACCGACTGACGATGTAGGTCAGCAGACTAAGGATAATCTGCGCAATGTAGAGCGTCAAGCAAGTGCAGGACACTGATATAAATTTTCAGCGCCGTATAGGTGCTCCATCAAACCATTTAAATCCTTTAGGGTAAATGCAGATTCTATTCGGAAGCCCAAACTGCCCCGTTTGATTCTCCGGCATGCTATTTAATGCACCCAAAGGACAGCCCGCTTCTTCTTGCATGATCCAGTCAATCCGCAACGCTTTTTGTGCATCAGCATCGGAAAGCTGATGATGCATTTCTGGATAAACGCATGTGCCCAGATATCCAGTCGTTCTCATCCAGTGCTCTCTGATCTCATTGCAATATCCCAAAGGATCAGAATAGAGTGATCGGTTAAAGCTCAGATAAAAGTGAATCACATAGCGCTGCTGAACATCATCCCGTACAATCTGATAAAAGCGGTAAACGACTTGTGTTCTATACCAATACTCAGCCGCTAGACTTTTTTGAAAATTTAATAAATACCGCTCTAGCTGCCGTATGCCGATCATTTCATTTCCTGCCTCATTTAAGCTCAGTTCTAGTTTCAAATCCGCAGCATCTGGATAGATTTGACTGGTATTGCAATAAGATTCTCTCAGCTTTTCAATTTGCTTTTCATAACGCTCATTCTGCTTGTGCATTTCTTCAGTTAAGCTGGTGCTTTCAAACAGCACTCTCAGCCGCTTTACGATCTTATCGATATAAAAACCAGCGCTTCTTTGCGCCGTGACCTCAAAGAACCGAATCTGCTCTTCCTGTAATACACTGCAGTAAGCCTGAAAGAACTTGTCTGCCCAAAAGGAAAAAGATAAATGCTCATGAATGCCAACGGCCATCATTCTGCGCCATGCTGAAAAATAACCAGACAATTTACGCTTAAACTCATCATCAATATTTTTTTGATGATCTTTGTAATCAGTACCTTCTGGAATCGGGGCAAAGCGAATCGTTTGGTAATGCTCTAAAACGTCTTGTTCTAAACGTACTGCTGCAGACTCTAACTCTGAATGGCTCATGTGTTGTCCTATGAATGAATTGATTTCATAGAACTGGCATGTTCATATTTTTTTAAACCAAATCTCCTCTTCCAGCTTTGCTAAAGCAGTCTGCGCATTCCACTCTTTGATTCTTCTATTTTCTTCTGTGTCAGGTATTGGGCGACTATGATGCTGATAATCCCCCTTATAAAACGTTTTACGCCCTCGTGGTTTAACCAATAACGTCTGCTCGTATTTATCTGGGTCACTGAGATACGCAACTGCACCCAAAGCATTATTGCCTTGTTCGGGTATTGTTCGACGAATATCTCCAATGCCTAAACGACCTTGTTTCTCGTAGTTTTCTTTATTTTCTGTCGTGTTGATGTTCCATCCCGTCCCTTTGCCTAAAGTAATCTCATTCCACTTCTCAATTACCCCTTCAGCAATCTTATAATCGCTCTGGTGCTCAGACCGATTAATCACCAATGCTAAGTGAGCATGAAAGCCTTTGGTTATACCCTGCTCCAGTGCGATCGCATAGGTCAAAAGTGCATCAAAATATCCATTCTTATCAGTGATCAAATCACGTAGTTTTCCGATATGCTGATAGAAGTCATTTACTGTAATTTCACTCATGCTGTCCTTGCTATAGCTCAAATCCACTCTGATCACTAGAACCGAATAATACCCCTTAATTGCGCCTTCGAACTCCTCAAGTAATGCCACTCGATTGAATTCTTTCCGTCTCGCAAAGCTTTTGATCTCATCACGTATCAGCCCTCGATGCGCATGCAGGATTCGTCTTAATGCCTTAATTTCCCCTATTGAAAGCCCTGTCAGATATTCAGCAAAGCTAAGCATGCCACGTTGGCTATTGACGTATTCAGTAACTGCAATAAACGCCCTAAGCGATGCTGCATACTCAAGCCCTTCTTGTTTAAACGCTTCAAATGCGCAATACAAGCGTTCTAGGTTGAAAATGAATGCTTCGTCTGAAATATCAAAATTAAGACATACATCCACAAAGGTATGAATGGTACACATCACCCCTGCCTGATCATCTAAATCCAATGGGAACACGTTGAACTTCCTTAACTATGATTCACGTCATAGTTAAGCAATCGACTTATTTTTTTAAATAGTGTTCTTATCTAGAGTAAGAACAAGTCATCCACTATCCGCATATATCGAATAGTGCTCTCATCCTACATGGACTATTGGTCCCTATCATCATCCATATTGGGTATATATTCAGATCTGAATGACATGTCTAACTGTTCTTGTTATCTGTATGAGTAACAGTGATTGTATTGATATATCTAGTATTTATAGTTCTATACGCTATAGTCATTAATCTATTATTAGTATTAATCTCTATATTAATAGTATATAAAACCGTCTTAGCGTAAAAGCAATAACCATAGCCCAGCCGATCAGCAGAATTTCCAGACCTTCGGCTAAGCTCGGCTTTTTATATATTTTAGCGTTACGATAGTTAAGTCAGAAAAATGGTTTTCAGCTTTATTTTCTCTGAATCCCCTTAATATTTTTTTTGTTCGCAATTGGGGTCAAAACAAAATACTGAAAATAATGACTGGCTTCATAGAACCATGAATGCAATATTTTTTTCAGTTTTTTTCGATCTTCTTCCAAAGTTTGGAAGTCTACGTCATCTAATCTGGATGTTGAAATGTCAATAGATACATGATCCGCATCAATGGTGTTATTATCATTGTATTTACCGAACAACATTCTTAATTTAGCGAGAAACAGTGTTTTGAAGCCCCCTCCCAACTCGCCAGTCCGCTCATCATAATCGGTATAATTACTATCGATCGAAAACAACAGGGTTACTTTATAAGTGGGCTGAGCTGATTGACACTGAATGATGGTCCAATGACCAAGATATGCATAGATTTCTGGCTGACCCACTTTTTGCAATCGATCTATTGCCTTACGAATTGTAGAATCAATCATCGTAAAATTTTCAGTAAAATTGCCACAGCCAATCACCAGAGTTAGCAATACATGTGTCCCCTGATAAGCCTGCATCTCATCCCAGTATTTCAAATACATTCTATACGCTTTTTTGCTTTGTGCACTTTGTGAATTTAACCATTTTGCTACAGACTGTCCTTGGTGTTGCGCATTTTCCCTTACTGTGCTTAGCTCTTTCTTTTTAAGTGTATGGTTGATATAGCTGAATCTGCTTAAGACTGATACACCGATCTGATCTAAGGCTTTCCCATAATCACACAATTCAACTAATGTTCCTGCTAATAAAGAACGGATATTTTCAACAAGTGTGTGCTTAATTTCATTTGGACGCA
This sequence comes from Acinetobacter sp. AOR18_HL, assembly GCF_027855145.1. Lineage (NCBI taxonomy): Bacteria > Pseudomonadati > Pseudomonadota > Gammaproteobacteria > Moraxellales > Moraxellaceae > Acinetobacter > Acinetobacter sp. AOR18_HL. The sequence continues at coordinate 18,873 of NZ_JAKTIG010000022.1, read as the reverse complement.
TCACCTGCATATGGAACTTAGCCTGCCTTTCTTCTATCTGCTGCAATGCCAAAAAACCAACCAGAACTCTTGTACTAAAAATACAGCCATACTCCTCAAGCAATCTTTTCAGCGATGTATAAATATCTATAAAGCTCACTCCAGCAAAGAAATACTCATAAATTCGATTGAGATCCGTTGCCCAAATAGGACGATTAACCATTAAAGGTTGATACAATGATTGCTTCCACTCTCCAGCCAAGTAGACAAACATTTCAATTTTAATCAGCCATTGAAAATCTGTATAAAGATTGAAGGGATAAGCGATTTCGAATTTTCGTATTAAAAAATTATAGCAATGTTGAATTTCTGCAAGTTGCCCAGCAACAGATCTGGAAAATTTACTTTTTTTGAGTAAATCTGCGTATATTTTTTGATGAGCAGAATAAGGTTTATGAACAGTATTTCGTTTTTGCTTTACTGCTGTTTTAGCAAGTACTGGCTGATCTTTGGCTGTTTCGAATTCTGAATAGCATCCTGCTTCTAATGCGTGTCCTGCGATACTTACAGTAAAAAGCTCGGTTTGGTTAGCAAAATAATTTAACGTGGTCCGAACAAAATTTTTGTATTTTGCTGAGTCTTTTTTTAGAATTCCATCCGTCTCAAAATCATCCCACTGATAATTTTGCACCCTCACGCAATAAGGCTTGGTTTGCAATTCTAAACCAGGAGCCAAAGTACAACGTTCGAATTCCGTCAAATCATAAAACGTACTTTCCCAGACCTGCCGAATTTTTTCTTCGAGTGATGCGATCGTTTCTGAACGTGTATTTCTAAAACAAAAAACAGCAAAAATATTAAAACAGTAATTAATACCAAATTCAATTTTATCAAAATGTGTCAGCAATCCTTCAATATTGCGTATTTCCGCTCTAAAAAATTGCAGGTGCTTTTGACAGCGCTCTTTAGCATGATTTAGATTATTGGAGTCAGCCGATACATTGTATAAGGGATCGATATACAATAATTTTAGGCTGATAAATTTAATGGATTGGCTGTGCTTGAAGCAAGCATCAAGTTTTGCTTGAAACGGAATAATTCGACGATCCATCTCATTCATGAATTGATCAGGAATGGTGAGTTGCTGATCAAAAAAACTTAACGTCTTTAGATCGATATTTCCTTTTGGAAAATCAATTTTGATGAAGGGAATCGTATGCTGATCGACAGCCTTAGCAAATAAGGCAGGATATTCGATTTGAGCATCGATCAAGCGCATTTCAGTGTAAAATGGGAATACTGAAGCTTGTTTAAGCTTTACAGAGGTTAGACACGCTGAAAGATGATGATATTGCTTTTTTTTATCTTCTAGGACGCGATGGAAAGATGCCAGTATTTGATCTCTAAAAAAATCAGAATTGTCTTCTACATATGCTTTAGATAGGTTAAACTCATACAGCTTAGAAAGAAAATCTAACCCAATTTTTTGTGCTTTATTCGGTTGTTGCCGTACTCCTCCAGCAGGATCAAAATAATAATTAAACTGAACAAGTCTCATCCAAAAGAGAATTATTCCTGAAATGTCCTTCACCCTCTGCCGATAACTAATTTTCCCCGATACCACCCCAAATCCCCCAATTTCATTACATAGTCAAAATACTATATTACTCTGCTTATTTTTAATTTAAGACCCTATCTTCACATTATCAAAAATCAGAATAAAAAACACCTTTTTAGACAGGTTTCCAAGCTCAACCTGAATGATGAACGAGAATTTTCACCATAAGATTTCGATGTCGTCGCAGGTGATTGACTAGTACTTCATCGCAATATGCTGTATTAAATGGGAGTTGCTTTTGCTGTGGAAAATACCGCTCTGGATGCTGTAGAAACTGTTCCCATTTTTTATTTTCATTCTGTAATTCCCTGATCTGGTTTAGATAGGTTCTATCCTGAATTTTAAATGACACACCAAAATCATCATCTTCACAGGTTTCTTTATTCTCGTTATTTTTTCTGGCTTCTGTTAAATCTAAAATTTTCTGTTTATTTGTCTCTAATCTGCTTTGAACCCATTGCAAATCAAACTCTCTAAACTTGATTTGCAGCGCGGGTAAAATCAGTTGTACTGCCTGCGAAGCATTTTTAAATCTGCCATTTTTTTGAGCATAACCAGTTAATTCTGAATAGAATATTTCAAGCTTTTTATGCAACAGCGGCGCATATCGTTTTCTTATATTCAAAATTCCATTGATTCTACGCTTCAAACTCGGGTTATAGGTGTAGACTCTCCCGCCTTCATCAACAACCAACTCAATATATTTATTTAATATTTCAGAATATTTCTCATTAATCTGCTGCTGTCTATAATCACGAATCCCCTCTATTACCGTATTAATTTGACCAAGCAAATTCAGCAAGTCTTGTACCGAATACGTTTCACCAAAGAACTGCATTTGGCTATGCTCTACCATCAGTTCAACCAAAAATTCGCGTTCTGACGCTTCAAACTCAGTCTTTGGGTCAGGATCGCTTATTATTTTATGTTCTCTTAAAAAACGTCCAGCATGATCCAAAAAGCAATTCAGAATTTCATCCTGCAATTGCTCAAAATCAAGAAGTGTGCAATTTCTCATTTATGAATCTAAATAATAGTTTTCAATATGTTATACCACAACTCTAGTAAAATATTATTTCTAATTATTAGTATTACATAAAGACCTACATCAAAAAAATAAGATTAAGACATAGGGATGGTCAGCCTTACTTCAAAGGTGACCCATTCAAATTAAAAAAGTTTTATGTATGGAATACCCACTTCATGAGTTGCTTTCAAATTAATACTACCGAACTACTTTTTATAAAGTATCGTTCTATGACCGTTGAACTAATGACAGTAGTTTCTGACTATTATCCCCACCTCAGCAAAGCCGAAGCACTGAGAAAAGCGAATAATCAACAATTCCCTTTCTCAGTATTCAAAATAGATAAAAGTAAACGTGCTCCATTTTTGGTACACATTAAGGATCTTGCTGCTGTCTTGGATAAGCAATATTCAGAGGCATCCAAAGATTTTGCTACGTTTCATCGATGAGGCGTAGCACCTCCTCCAACTGTAATATATTTCTTCTCGCTTTCACTGATACATAACGCTGTAAACTCCCCCAAGAATCGTGCAAACTTACTTTCTGAATTTCAGGAATAGTAAAACTCTGTTCAGCTAATCGAGTACAGCCTTCATGTCTCAAGTCATGAAATCGTAAATCTTCAATCCCCAAAATTTTACAAGCTTCTCTAAACTCTTTACCCAAACTTTTGGGATTCAAAGGCAATAACAAATTTTCATTATGTCCAAGCTTTAGCATCCGTTCTCGAACTTCTGAATGTTTCAGTCTTTTGATCAGCACCTTACACGGATCAAGTACATCAAATGACTTATGATTACCTTTAGAACCATTAGGATTCTTTAAATCATGCACTTTCCACGTTGAATGATGTGGGTCATAATCTCGAAGATACAATCGTGTTAATTCAGCTTCACGTCTGCATGAGAAAATTGCAAACCACATAATCAAATGCATTGGGTATTTAGAGCCATAACGATTTAGCTTCCATCGTTCTGCAAAATACTTCGTCAATGCAATCAATTCATCTCTCGAAGGCAGTCGGTCTCTTTTTTGACTGGAGGATATTTGACGTGTTTTTCTTAACTGAGCAGTAGCCTTATCAAAGCTATTTAAATCAATATCCATTTCCCACATAACAGCAGCATGAGAAAGAACACCTCTGATATGTAAAAGCTCATGTTGCAGTGTACTAGTTGCAATAGGTTCAAGATCGAGGTACGGAATTCCACCCTTCCTTAAAGCCACATGCTCGGCCAAATGTACTGATTTTATTTTTGTGATAATATTGCGCGCAATTGGTAGTTTCTTAATTAAGAGCAGAGAATAGCGTTTCGTCCTTCCGTACTCGCTCCCGACTTCATCCAAATATTTATCTATGGCATCTGATAAGGTCAGATCAATCAACTTTTCTTTGCCAAGCAAAATATCAGGATTTTCTTGAATTTCGACTTCTCGTTTCTTAATCCAGTTTTCAGCTAATTTCTTTGAGTGAAATGTTTTACTTTCAGAAAAAGCAGGAAAGCCCTTTCGAGTGATTCGAATCGCAGCACGATAGTTAACTTTACCATCTGCACCTTTCCTTGCTGTAATTGATCCCATAATTTACACCACAACATGTTTTTTCCATTATGGTGTAAAATTTGGTGTAAATGCAAACCGATTAACCCACCTAAACACTGGTTAAAACAGATTCGCGCAGGTTGCGAAATATAGTTTAAAGGTATGATTTTTAATGACTATTAACAAAAACATTGAAAACACTCAATCTCCGCGAATCAGTGTTGCCCCGATGATGGACTGGACTACAAAGGACTACCGATTCTTTGCACGCTTGTTTAACCCAAACGTTGTGCTCTATACAGAAATGGTGACTACAGGTGCGATTCTATTTGGCGATGCAAAACGTCATTTAGACTATAACGCTCAAGAACACCCAATCGTATTACAACTTGGCGGTTCAAACCCACAAGAGCTTGCCACTTGCACAAAAATGGCTGAAGACTGGGGTTATGACGAAGTCAACCTGAATGTAGGCTGCCCAAGTGACCGCGTACAGAACAATAAAATCGGTGCATGTTTAATGGCAGAGCCAGACTTGGTTGCTGAATGCATTCACAATATGCAAAAAGCAGTAAAGATTCCTGTAACAGTCAAACACCGTATTGGTATCGATGACATGCAGTCTTACGAAGAAATGCTACATTTCGTAGATACTGTCGCTGCAACAGGTTGTACATATTTCGTTGTGCATTCCCGTATTGCTATTTTGAAAGGTTTGTCTCCAAAAGAAAATCGAGAAGTTCCTCCTTTACGCTACGAAGATGTATACCGCTTAAAGCAAGAACGTCCGCACCTAACCATTGAAATTAACGGCGGAATTAAAACTTTTGCCGAAACTCAAGCTCATTTACAACATGTTGATGGTGTCATGATTGGCCGTGAAGCCTACCATAACCCTTACCTACTTGCTGAGCTCGGCCAACTTTGGAATTTAGAAGCACCAGATCGATTCGATATTATGGAACAAATGCTGCCTTATATTGAGCAACGCATGGCTGAAGGTGCTCCCCTTTCAATCATTACACGTCATATTTTAGGTTTATTCCAAAACTTACCGGGTGCTCGTAAATGGCGTCAGGCGCTAAGTGGCGGAAACGCAAAAACTTTAGCCGATGTTGAAAATGCAATTCAGAACATGCGAGCAGCTATGATTCGCACTGAAGAGTATGTAAAAGAGCAGCAGGTTTAAGTTGGCGACGACTTCTTAAATTGTAAGAAAATGTGGCATTTTAAATCAGAGACTTAGATTTTGAGTATATTCGCAAATGTTGGAAAAAAATATTCAAATTTAAGCTCTGATTAGTTATTTATTTATAATGATATCAATAATTTAAATTTCACAATTTTTGACCACCTCTTTTGATAAGTATATTTTCGCTCCAAAGCAGACACCTCTGGAAAAAAGATACGTTATTACATAACATACACAAAACTTTTAAGATACGCCTATTAGTATCTCTGAACGCCACAGGTAGGTGGTGATTTTTTTAATATGGATATGGGTAGCACGGTAGAGATTTCACGATGATTATTTATGACGGACAAGTAGCTGATAATTACATGTATCAGGATTCAAATCAGGCAGCCATTGTTGTATCGCACAGCGCACCAAGCCTCCCTTATCCTTTCACCATGAAACCCAATAATCATCAAACTCAAACTTCAACCAACCCACCGATCGATGTAGAAAAGTTTGTAGAAAAATTAGAAAGCGTTACTTCTAGACGCAGTAAAGCTAGATGCGCACGTAGTATCCGTCTTGCACTCGAATCTGCTGGTGCTAATGTTGAAAACCATCCAATCGCAGCTTCAGATTGGGGCGATACTCTCAAAAAGATTGGCTATAAACAAATTGATCCAGCCTTCGACGAACCTCAAGAAGGTGACATTTACATCATTCACAGAACCCGCAACCACGTTTATGGACACATCGCAGGATATACTGGAAGTGAGTGGGTTTCTGACTTCAAACAAAGTAGTTATGATGTCTATAAAGACGATAATGTTACTTATACTTATTATAGATTAGCTGCCTAATCAATTTCCTAAAATTGAAAAATTTGATGAATGCGTTCGGCACAATGTTGAATTATTTCATCATGATCTTTTCTATAAACCAAAACTACTTCCGAAAGTGATAGCTGATCGGTTAAAGGCAATAGTTTTACCTGAGCAGGCAAGATCTGCTGAAATTCTTTAGGCACAATACTTACACCAACATTTGCAGCTACAAGTTGTAACTGTGAAATCTTACGCGACTGAATTGGAGCTTTTTGTGGGGTAAATCCTGCGGCTAAACATAGATTTGAGACCAAATAGCTTAATCCACCTCTTTTAGAATGGGGTGTAGAAACAAAGTATTCTTCTTTTAAATCTTTGACTTCGACCTTCTCTTTATTTGCAAATTTAGCATGATCAATCTGCACGGCCACCATTAAAGGTTCTTCATATAATTTAATAACATTGACGTCATCTAGTGTATGCCGAACTGGCGGTCTAATTAAACCAATATCAATCTCCCCATTCAGTAAAGCCAAAATTTGATGCTCAGATGACAACGTGTTTATCTCAAAGTTAATTTTTTGCGTTAAGCTAATTTCTTTTAATATCTGAACCTTTTTATCATCCATAATAATACTGCTCGAATGAGCAATTTTAATCTGACGATTTTTTCCTTCTGCAATATTCTTAGAAACTCCAATGATCTCATTTAAATAATGCATATTATCTTTAATTTTTTTATAGAAGACCTCTCCTGCCGCCGTGAGTTTTACTTTCTTATCAGTACGATCAAATAACTGAAAATCAATTTCTTCCTCTAATAGCTTCATTTGCCGACTTAAAGCAGACTGAGCAATGAATAATTTCTCTGAAGCAGCGGTAAAGCTCCCTTCTTCAACAATTTTTATAAAATATTGGAATTGTTTTAATGTGAGCATAACCATCTCAAAATTAGATTATTAGGTCTATTTTATATATTAGATTAGATAGATAGCCTTCGCTAGAATTTTATCAAGACCATTCAATTGATTGAATTATTCATGAAGTATTTAAAAGGGTTTGTCATTTTCACCGTTGTTGTTCTAATTTTATGGTGCTTTAAATTTTATGATCAGCAGTTACCCACACAACCCAAACAAGACAACATAGAGCTGTATGATTAAATAATAGTTTCTCTCAAAAATAAAAAGGCATGCACTTACATAAGCACATGCCTTTTCAATATTTAAATTAGGCTTTCTTTAAATCAAGCTTTTTCAAAACTTCAGCCACAGCAATCATAGCAAAGCTTGAAGTCACCACTACCGCTGAACCATAGCCACCACAACGTAATCCCGCCGATGGGCAAATATCTGCACTAGAAAATGGATTATCGATTGAATAAATACAGGTAATACCAAATTTCTCTTTTGGCTTTTTACAAATACCTCGAGCACGAAGCTGGCTACGGAGCTTCGCTAACATTGGATCTTGTTCTGTTTTTGATAAATCAGCTACGCGGATTTTAAGGGGATCGATCTTACCACCTGCTCCGCCTGAAACAATCAAAGGAATTTTATTAAAACGACAATGAAGCATCAAAGCCAATTTTGCTTTAACGTCATCGATGCAGTCCAAAACAATGTCTGGTACAGGGTTTAAAAGCTCTGTGACATTTTCAGGCGTTAAAAAGTCATCAATAATATTAACTTTAATACGTGGGTTAATTTGGCGGCAACGTTCCGCCATAATTTCAACTTTTTCACAGCCCAAAGTTGATGTCATCGCAGGTAGCTGACGGTTTACATTTGATGCTGCAACCACATCCATATCGACTAATGTAATCTCACCAATACCTGTACGCGCTAAAGCTTCTACCGCCCAACTGCCGACACCACCAATACCAATCACCATCACATGACTTTTTTCATAGTGCTGGAACGATGAATCACCATAAACTTTGGCTACACCTGCAAAACGGCGGTCATATTCATCTTGTTGGAGATCGGTCATTGCTACTCTTTGGGGATATAAAACACGGGAGGTATTTTACCTCAATCAATTGGTATCGCATATCTTTTACGATATTATGAGTGGGAAAAGCTCCTTAGAACTTATTAATAATGAATCAAGAATTTAATCAAAAAATTATCTTATGTATTCCTGGTATTTGGGAAAATCATCAAGCTCTATTACATGCCCTACTTGTTAATGAAACTGGATATATTTATGCGGGCTCAATTATTAAATCTTTAACAAACGAATATTACGCTGAAGTTGAAGAATATGAAAATGATCCGAATGTCAGTGAGGTTTTTAGATCATTTAGTCTAGGTCGTTTTTCTGAAAGCGAATTAAAAAAAATTGAACAACATAATATGGTTATTTATGTTGTTTGTGATGGAGGATCAATAGAGTTAGCACAACAAGCTCTGTTATTAGGTCAGACCCTCATGAAAGCAGGTGGCTTAGCAATTAAAGTTGAGACTTCGGGTCTTACACACCTTAAAAGCGATTGGCTTAGCTATAACGCTGAAAATATATTAGATCTATTTAAAGCCTTTATCCCTATTATTTCTGATGATAATTTACTCTACTCTTGTGGAATGCAGCAATTCGGCAAACCAGATGGATGTATAAACCTAAAGGTAGATCAAGCATCCTATATTTTGAATAACTTCTTGTTATATCTTCTTACAGAAAACCCAGAGTTATTAGAAAATCAAACTTTTTCGGCTGATGAAGAATCAGAACCACTAAAGCTTTCCCTAAAAGCATCTAGCGATTTTTTTGATGTAGATTCACTATATTTTAATCCATTCGATGTTTGGGTACTGACGTCATCATTTAGCTGGAAGAAATTATTTAAATTTAGTTAGATTTTCATAAAAAGAAACCCCATATTTTACGGGGTTTCTTTTTTAACTAACCAGCAATCAAATTCCGAAGTACATAATGCAAAATACCACCCGCCTTAAAGTACTCGACCTCATTTAACGTATCAATTCGACATAACACATTAAAATGGCTCGCTACTCCATTTGGTCCTTTGACATCAACTTCAAGAATTTGATGAGGCTGAACGCCATCAGACAAACCTCGAATTGATATCACCTCATGACCAGTTAAGTTGAGAGATTGTCGAGTTTGTCCATCAATAAACTGTAATGGCAACACGCCCATACCTACCAAGTTTGAACGGTGAATACGCTCAAAACTTTCAGCAATGACAGCTTTTACACCTAACAAGTTCGTTCCTTTAGCAGCCCAGTCACGTGAAGAACCCGTTCCGTATTCTTTACCAGCAATAATCACAAGCGGTGTATGTTCTTGTTGGTAACGCATTGCTGCATCATAAATAGCGAGCTTTTCACCACTTGGCACATGAATGGTATTACCACCCTCTTCACCACCAAGCATTTCGTTCTTAATACGAATGTTGGCAAAAGTACCTCGCATCATGACTTCATGATTACCGCGTCGAGAACCATAGGAGTTAAAGTCTTTTGGCTCAACACCTTGCTCTTGTAAGTATCGACCTGCTGGGCTGTCTTTTTTGATATTACCAGCCGGTGAAATATGGTCAGTCGTTACCGAGTCACCAAGCACTGCCAAAATACGTGCCTGTTCAATATTTTTAATTGGTTTGGGTGGCTCACCAATTCCTTCAAAGAATGGCGGATGGCGGATATAAGTCGAATCATCAGCCCATTCATAAGTTTTACTTTTTGGAATCTGAATAGATTGCCAGCTTTCATCACCATCAAACACCGCAGCATATTCTTTATGGAACATATCCGTATTTACTTTCTGTAAGACAGCATCAATTTCTGCCTGACTTGGCCAGATATCTTTTAAGTAAACAGGTTGTCCATCTTTACCTTGCCCAATAGGTTGCGTAGTCAAATCGGTACGAATATTACCAACCAAACCATATGCCACTACCAAAGGTGGCGAAGCAAGCCAGTTTGTTTTAACTAATGGATGTACGCGCCCTTCAAAGTTACGGTTACCAGAAAGTACAGAGGCAACATTCAAGTCATGGCATTGAATTGCATCTTCCACTGGTTCTGGTAGTGGACCTGAGTTACCGATACAAGTCGTACAACCATATCCTACCAAGTTATAACCCAACTCATCTAAATACGGCGTAAGTCCAGCAGCCAGCAAATAGTCAGTCACGACTTTAGAACCTGGTGCAAGAGAGCTTTTCACCCACGGTTTACGCTGCAAACCTTTTTCAATCGCTTTTTTAGCAAGTAAACCTGCTGCTAGCATTACACTTGGGTTAGAAGTATTGGTACAAGAGGTAATTGCCGAAATAACAACATCACCATGATTTAATGGATAAGTTTTTCCTTCAATTACGCAAGATGGGCTTTCATGTTGGATATTTGCTTTTTTTGCCTCGACAGCAGTACCGCCACCACCTTCATTTTCTAAACGCTCTTTAGCTTCTTTGGCTGGTTTTAAAGTTAACTCCATCAGCGCATTAAAGGTTTTCGGCACCTCTGATAAAAGCACACGGTCTTGAGGGCGTTTTGGTCCTGCTAGACTTGCCTGAACCGTACTCATATCAAGGCTTAAAGTATCGGTGAAAACAGGTTCATCACCCGCATTACGCCATAAGCCTTGTGCTTTGCTATACGCTTCTACCAGTTCAATACGATCACTTTGACGGCCAGTTAATTTCAAATAACCCAAAGTCACTTCATCAATCGGGAAGAAACCACAAGTCGCACCATACTCTGGTGCCATGTTGGCAATGGTCGCTCGGTCAGCCAGTGGTAAATCGGCTAAACCATCTCCATAGAACTCTACAAATTTCCCAACTACACCTTTTTGACGAAGCATTTGAGTAATAGTCAGCACCAAATCAGTTGCAGTAATCCCTTCTGGTAGTTTTCCTGTGAGTTTAAAACCAATGACCTCAGGAATAAGCATCGAAATCGGTTGGCCCAACATAGCCGCTTCGGCCTCAATTCCTCCTACACCCCAACCTAAAACACCTAAACCATTAATCATGGTGGTATGTGAGTCTGTACCCACTAAAGTATCTGGAAAAGCAAAAGTCTGGCCGTTATCTTCGCCTAACCACACCGCTTGAGCCAAATATTCTAAATTAACCTGATGACAAATTCCCGTACCCGGTGGCACTACACTAAAGTTATTAAATGCAGACTGTCCCCAACGTAAAAATTGATATCGCTCACCATTACGTTGCATCTCAATTTGTACGTTTTCTTCGAAGGCCTGATCATCGGCAAAATAGTCGACCATGACAGAGTGGTCAATCACCAAATCAACGGGAGATAATGGGTTAATTTTTTCAGGGTCGCCACCCGCTTGCGCCATCGCTGCTCGCATTGCAGCTAAATCAACCACTGCAGGCACACCCGTAAAATCTTGCATTAAAACCCGTGCAGGTCGATATTGAATTTCTTGATCTGAGGTACGGGTCTTTAGCCATTCTGCTAAAGCATGGATGTGTTCCGTTTTAACGCTATGCTGATCTTCAAACCGTAATAAGTTTTCCAATAATACTTTTAAAGATTTCGGCAGTTTGGCAATATCCCCTAGCGTTTTCTCTGCTTGGGCTAAGCTAAAAATCTGATAATTGCTGGAACCTACTGTTAGCGTCTGTAAAGCATTAAAACTATTGATATTGCTATACTTAGCCATTGGGTTATCCTCCCACGTCTGGCAATGTTATTTTTCACGTTTTTACATGTTGTTTTCTTACTTTAAGCTTCTTTTTTAATCGCTGTGTTTTGTTTTAGTTACTATTTCTAATCTTTGATTTTTATTACGATAATTTCAATGCAGTGAGAGAGTTTTTCCACAGTAACTCAGCTAAATCTGGCTCTGACATATTTAAATTTTCAGCCAAACTTTGTAGAACGTAAGGTAAATTAACAGGGGTATTACGAGTCCGCTGTTCTGTTGCGGTTTGACAGCAAAGCGGTGTCATATCTGGACAATCTGTTTCAATCACCAAGTGCTCTGCACCTATAGCCTGCACAACCGTATGAAGTTTTTTTGCGTTCGGGTTGGTAATCTGTCCTGTCACACCAATTTTAAAACCAAGCTTAATCAGGCCTTTTGCCTCTTCTACCCCACCACTAAATGCATGAGCAATTCCACCCAATTTAAATTTTTGAGCTTTTAATATAGCAAGCACATCACCATGCGCTTTTCGAATGTGGAGTAACACTGGTTTTTGATATTGCGTTGCCAGCTCTAACTGATCTGCAAAATATTGTTTTTGTTTCGCATATACATCTGGCTGCTTATGTTCTTTCAAGAAAGTATCTAAGCCAATTTCACCTACAGCCACGCAGTTTTCTTGCTGCAAGATTTGTTCAAGATGAGAAAGATGCTCTGGTTGATGCTGTTCAATATAAAACGGGTGTAAGCCTGGTGCTAAATAAGAAGTAGGCACATTTTCCCAACTTTTTAACTGATGATAAGTCTGCACCAACTCATCAAAACGTGACTGTAGAAAGCCAATTAAAACCAAAGCATCTACACCCACTTTTTTAGCCTCGAGTGCTAGCTGCTGCCGATCTTCATCAAAATCGGCAACATCGAAATGGGTATGGGTATCAAACAAATGCATTAGCCAGCACTTTTTGCAACTGGTGCCGAAGCTGGTTTGGCTTTAGGCTGTGGCAAATACTCTTCTTTCAATACATCTTGCAATTGGTCATAAGGAATGACTAATCGAGGGAGCCCAACCACGTATGGGCCAATTTCATACTCACCGTATTGAAGGATTAAACCTTGCTCACCCAACAAGAAGTTATTAGATAATTTAAATGGCCATGCTTGTTCATAGTCAGCAACATTATCAGCCAATTTAGAGTCCGTCACCCATGTCTTAAAGGCTTCATGCGCTAACTTCTCTAAAGTTGCTTTTTGCTGAGGACGTAATAAATCTTCAAGCTTAATTTGCTTTTGCTCTTTTAAATCAAAATTATAATAATGCTGTGCAGCAGAGCCATGAGCCCCACCTAAATAACTACTACTGTTAAGCACTACAGTTACAACTTTACCTTGAGCCTGCAAAATCTTAGGTTTAACTAAAAGATTAATCTGATGATTACTACTTAAAGCTTTTAACTCATTATCTAGATCAATAAATGAATTTGCATAGCGCTGCACCTGTGCATCAAAGCTATTTTTTTGCTCTGCACCCGCAACTGCTGAAGTTTCTGCTTTTTGTTCCGCTTGCGTGCCCTTAGCATCAGGTTCAGCAATTTCTAAAATTTGATTTAATGTACTTAAGATTTGTTGATCTATAATTTTGTCAATAAAAGGAAAATTACTCTGTAAGCGCTCTACCGTAAATTCTGGACAAGTTTTACCATCACAATCAGGTAAAACCACCTTACTAGGAGTTGTTTCACCCTTCAAAGTCAACTCTACTGGCTTTTGTTCTTGAACAGTTGATTTCTGCTGCTCTTGAGAATCCTTAGGATCAGCTTTAGGTTGGCATGCTGCCAGAAATATAGCAGAAGCAAGCAAAGTTAATCGCAGTGAAGCTTTAGAAGATAACATCATATTTTGCCTTTTATTCTAAGGAGATTACGCTGTGCCTTTCTAAGAAATTAGCGCATATAAATAGAGGTTGCAAATTCTGCTACTATCTTAAAACATTTGTTCATAAACCTCGGGTTGTAATATTTTTTTGGTCTGTTCTTTAGATAAATAAATATCGAGCTGTGGAGCTTCTTTAGTAATCTGGTTTGCCTGATAATGTAAGCCAACCCCTTCACCATCAAAGAACCAATCTGCCTGCCCCCAATATAAAGTTTTTGGTGCTTCTTTCTTTATGTCAGCAGTCTGCTTTTTTAACCAGTCTTGATATGCCACCTGCACCATTTGATGCACAGTAGTTTGTTGATCTTTTTTCAAAACATCTAATAAAGTTAAGCTCTTATGCAGTTTTCGGTCAGCCACAAAAAAGTAATAACGGTCTTTAATCGTGAGCTCTTCTTGCTTGGTATCAAGTCCTAATTGCAATAAAACATATTGGTTACGCTGCGATGCAATACGGGTATGAAGATGCAATTCATAAGCCCGATTCTTTGAATATTTATCTTGCCATTCATCAGACTTTTTAACATAGGCATTAATGGCTTGCTGCAAACTTAAGTCTTTTTTCAAATCAATTTGATCTTGAATTACCTTAGCCTGACTTTTCGCGATCCATTCATTTAGCCATGCATCTTGAGTCTTTATCGTTTGAATATCGACATCAATACAATTTTTCTTCTCACAAAATGGCAAAGCATAATCAGCTTTTACTTGTTGCAAGTTTAGAAATGGGAGTACTTCAGCTTTCTCTATATTTTGATTTTGGTTAGAAGCTGATTTCATTTGAGAAGATGATGAAGGTTGAAAGCTTTTCCAGACAAAAAGGCAAATAGCTAAAAGTAATATGATTACCGCAACTAAAAGTGCAATAACTGTCTTTCTATTCAAATTCATTTCATCATCCTTTCTTATTTTTCAAAACAAAACAGCTTCTGTTCGAAGCTGTCTGTCAAATCTTAAAGATTAGTGTTCACGCGTGTTACGGAACTGAATATCAGGCCAACGCTCTTGCATAATCTGCAAGTTCACACGACTTGGTGCAAGATAAGTTAAGTGACCACCACCATCGATAGAAAGCTGATCATGTGCTTTTTTCTTAAATTCATTGAGAATCTTGTCATCATCACAATGAATCCAACGAACCGTATTAACACTTACAGGCTCATACACGCAGTCAACTTTATATTCTTCTTTCAGACGGTAAGCAACAACGTCAAACTGAAGCACACCCACTGCACCCACAATCAAATCATTGCTAATTTGTGGCATAAATACCTGAGTTGCGCCTTCTTCAGACAACTCTTTCAAACCTTTTTGCAATTGTTTTGACTTTAATGGATCTTTCAAACGCACACGACGGAACATCTCTGGTGCGAAGTGAGGAATACCTGTGAAATGTAGATCTTCACCACTTGTGAAAGTATCACCAATTTGAATTGTGCCATGGTTATGCAAACCAATAATATCACCTGGCCACGCTTCTTCTAGATGTTCACGTTCACCCGCAAGGAATGTCAATGCATCACTAATACGAACATCTTTACCAATACGTACGTGATTCATTTTCAAACCTTTTTCATATTTACCTGAGCAAATACGCATAAAGGCAATACGGTCACGGTGTTTCGGATCCATGTTTGCTTGAATCTTAAAGACGAAACCAGAAAAACCTTCTTCTTTAGCATCGACAACACGCTCTTGTGTTGGATGCGCTTTAGGTTCTGGTGCCCAATTCATAAATGCGTCTAACACGTGGTCAACACCAAAGTTACCTAATGCTGTACCAAATAGAACTGGAGTTTGTTTACCTTGTAAAAATAATTCGCGGTCCAAAGGCTCATTCGCCATTTGTACGAGCTCAAGTGACTCTTCAAAAGACGCCCAAGCCAGCTCACCTACTTTTTCACGGATATCTGCATGGTCATAGCCATCGCGTACTTCAATATCTGTAATAGTTGAACCAAAACCTGCTTTGTAGACATACAATTTGTTTTCAAGAATGTTGTATACACCCGCAAAATCACGCCCCATCCCTAATGGCCATGTAATTGGTACACAGCGAATATTGAGGACATTCTCAATTTCATCCAGTAACTCAAGTGGTTCACGAATCTCACGGTCCATCTTGTTTACAAATGAAATGATCGGAGTGTCACGCATACGACAAACTTCCATCAATTTGATGGTACGTTCTTCGACACCTTTTGCACCATCAATCACCATTAATGCAGAGTCAACTGCAGTTAGGGTACGATAAGTATCTTCAGAGAAGTCTTCATGCCCCGGTGTATCAAGTAAGTTAATGGTGTGACCTTTATAAGGAAACTGCATAACAGAAGTGGTAATAGAAATTCCACGCTCTTTTTCCATTTCCATCCAGTCAGATGTAGCTGCGCGGTCAGATTTACGGCTTTTTACCATCCCTGCAACCTGAATTGCTTTACCCCATAACAGTAATTTCTCTGTCATGGTCGTTTTACCGGCATCGGGGTGGGAAATGATGGCAAATGTGCGGCGTTGAGCAACCTGTGCCGCTAACTCATCTTTAAAACTCATGAAATACACCTACTGCGGAGATTGCAGTGCCAAAGACCTAAAGTCGATCAAAATAAAAATTGGCGTAATTGTAGCAGATTTATAGAACTGTTTAATGATTGTTGATAAGCCATGAGTTATTCACAAACTTTTTAGATCTTTTTTGAGAATGTAGTTTAGCTCCTTAGAAATTTTACAATTAAAAAAGCCCACCTGTTTAAGATGGGCTTGATTAAGACTTAATAGAATCTTTACGCCAATTTCTTTTCTTCAATGAATTGAACATCGGCAATTTGTGCATCCCAGAACTCATTCCATAAAGCACAGTAATCAATACATAGCTTGGTTAAGCTTTCATAATCATCTTTTGTAATTGCTTGTGCTAATGCAAACCACAAGTCATCTTCATGATCGTCATCAGCAGCCTCAGATGTTTCATCCGTAGATACCCCATGTACATGGTAATAACCACCACCTTCAACATCGATATTTACGAATTTAGTTGCTTGACGTAATGGAGGACTAAAAAGAATGACTTCCTCCTCTGCAACAGCTAATAATGCCACGACGTTAATATAACTATCATAAGAAGATTCTAAAAATGATCTAACCTGATTAGCGATTTTTGATGGTTTATAATTGCGACGGTCAAGTTCCGTTAAACCATAATCATTTAGTAAATCTTCATATAAAGGATAATGAGCATATTCAGGATTACCCAGATAGTAATTATCTTTGTCTAAACCAGGGCGAAAACCAAACTCATCAAGTATATTTAAACTTAATAATACCCGTGGATACATCTTCGCTCCAGAGTGGAGTTTAGGTTCCAATTGTTTTGTTAAAAATTGAGCCTTTAATAAAGCATCAGTAAAAATTTGTACAATCGCATGACGATATTCTAAATGAATAAGAGTCAAACGTTGTTTATCAAGATATCCACCGTTTAACAGTTCAATAGCAGGATGGTTGCAAACTGGTAACTCTGCAATCGTTTTTCTTAACTGTTTAAGAAATTGTAAATTTTCATCCCATTGTTTTGCAGGAATACTATTTTTCATCCCCTGCAATGCTTTTTCTCTTGGATTATTAAAATCTTCAAATTTTTTTAACATAATGATTCTCTGTAAAAAGTTTTTCTTATAGTTAAGTTATAGGCTCTCTCTTTATTACAATTTTGCATTCAATTGCTAAAATAAATTCCGCACACCCATACTTAACAAGTTGATACTATGTGTATTATCTCAACAAATCAACGGATTAATTAATAATATTTAAAAAAGTAAACTATTACCAATTAAATATATAATATGTTGTTTTTTAAATCAACCAAGCTATTGAATAAATATAATTTTTTAAATACTATAAAATAAGTTTTATTTAAGCTTATACACTTTACAATAGCAAAGTTAATCAAAAAATATCCGCAACGGGGAACCCGATGACAAAAAGAGAAACTATTATAACAACAGCAACATCCCTCTTTAACCAAAAAAGCTATACTTCGGCGAATTCAAACATGAGGTGCGACAGTTTCAAAAGCCATATGATAATCAACAAGCTGAGCAAATTTCTCTAATGGTGTAAGCCAATCTAACGCCTTTCTAGGACGAGTATTCAGTGACATGGCAACTTGATTTAAATAATGCTGATCTGCCTGATTTAAATCAATCCCTTTAGGTAAATATTGCCTAATTAAACCATTCATATTTTCGCATGTGCCTTTTTGCCAAGGTGAATGTGGGTCACAGAAATATACATCTATGCCTAAATCTTCTTCGAGTATTTTATGTTCTGACATCTCGCGTCCACGGTCATAGGTCAACGTTTTACGCAGTTCTGCAGGTAAATATTTCAGAGCTTCAGTTAAAGCCTTGCGCACTGATTCTGCCTTTGCATCAGGTAATGTTGCCAAGATACAGAGCCGTGTATTTCGTTCAATAAGTGTTGCTATCGAACTTTTATTGTCTTTACCTTTAATTAAATCAGCTTCCCAATGACCCGGTATTTTTCTTTCTTGAACTTCGGCTGGGCGCTCATGAATAGTTTTAATATCCTGTAATATAGAATCTTTTTTAGGTTCACCGTTAGCTTTTCGCTTTTTATTTTCATGACGCAGACAGGATAATAAGTCTTTTTTCAACTCACCCTTGGGTAATGCTCGTATCGTTGAATAAATCGTTGTATGGCTTACATTCATTGTTTGATCCAAATCAGGAAATGTCTTTAAACGCTTTGCTATTTGCTGAGGAGACCATAAACAACGGATCGCTTCAACAATAAATTTCCAGAGGATTGAATCGATTTTGAGTTTTCTGTGACCACGTCTACGTCTAGCGAAGGTGTTATCAGAAGCATATCGAGCTTGATAAACGTCATTGATGCTATTTCTTTTAAGCTCACGATAGATCGTACTAGGATGTCTTTTAATGAGTTCAGCAAATTTTCTGGCTGAAAAGCCTTCTTTTCTTGACTCAAGCATTAATGCAGTACGATCTTCAAAGTTAAGATGATGGTATGACAATTTTATATACTCCATAAACCCTTTAAATTAATTAGGTGGTTTATGTCGCACTTCAAGTTTTACTCTGCC
>NZ_JAKTIG010000021.1:0-10487 GCF_027855145.1 Acinetobacter sp. AOR18_HL | reverse complement strand
TATACATTATACGAATAGGCTAATATTTCCATATTAACCCATTGATTTATATAGGTTTCTTGGCATTAAAGTCTAATGCTACTAATACAGCTCGTGGCTGTTTCCCTGTAAAATCCCAATCAAATATCATTGCAGCTTCGGCTGGCAGCTTCTGTCCAACGTAATCATTAAAGAACTGAGCGCCTTTAATTTTGTAGTCAGTAGATTTAAAACCGATTGCACCTTGTTCTAGCTCACGCTCAGAATAATTCTGTAAAACCGTTACAACGGTATTCGAGAATTCAATTGTTTTACCTGATGTTTGATCTTGGAAATCTCCAGCAGCTTTACGAATGCCTGTGACTGTCATAATTGGATGTTGTGAATTGTTCATTTGCTCACCTTTAAGCTACTGATTTAAATTGCGATACTGGCGGCTCATACCACTCAGGCAATTGTTGTGAAAAGTCGATTTCTACGAGCTTCATAAATGGAATGACGTTTTTAGCCTTGTTGTCATGCAAGTTCTGCAAAAATGCCTTTGAAAAGCCACAATCGCAAAGTTCAGATAAATGTCTATAAAACGTAGGTTTAGGAAGCATTTCAGCTAACTTTTCTAAACCATGTTCACGTACTAAACAGTACGTAGAATAAATATTTCGGATACGTGTTTGAGAAACCTTACCGCTATTGGTAACGACAACTGGCGAGTTAGATATGGCTTCCAAGACACTTTCATCATTAATCAATTTCACAGTTTGACCTCTCATGGCATCAAATATTCCGTGCGTTGCTTTAGTCCAAAGTGTTTGAAGTAAATCAGGATTTGCCTTTTGAAATGCTATAAGTTCATAAAGGTTCGTTGGTACTCCATTACGCTCAAGCCAACGTTTTTTTAAACGCGACTCAAAACGTAAAAGTCCGACAGTCCAGTTAATTAACCGTGAGTCAGACATGACATCGACAACTCGTTGAGCTGACTTGTCATTTTTCTTTGCCAGTTGCTTGAGTTCTTCAAACTGAGAAAGAAATTCGTCATGCTTTAAATAGCATTTATGGTTTACAAGTCTGGATGTCTGGCCACCCCAATACACAGAGCTATCAAACCGCTTATTTGAAAGTCTAGTTTGACCGCTACTGACATTAGCCAGAAAATCCAGAATCTTTTTAGCCGTTGTCTGGTCTGACAACTTAGCCGAGTAAGTCACATCAATATGTGAAACCCAAGCACGATTCCAATCGAGCATACGGGTAAGAACTGGATAAGCCATGTGTAAGAAGCCGATCATTTCATCAGCACCCTGCTCTATATCATCCGAACCAAAAACGTTATGGCCCTGCAATAACTTTGCAGGCGAAGCCTTAATTTGTACGTAAGGCTCATAACTAGCATCGAAAAATACTTTCATTGCCATCCCCGTATAATGAGTTGGCACACTTTCAAATGGATGAAATAAAGCAGCAGCAGAAATTGAACCATCGTCATTCTTATGAACTGATCGTGACGCAAGTGGAATTTCTATGGTGTGAAGATCGATATCTACAAAAAAATAACGCCCTTCCGCATCTACTGAGTAGAAGCTGGATTCGAATGGCGCATTTATGCAAATATGATCTAGCATGGGCTAATTACGCATGTATACAAATAACATTTAGCAGAATTTAATACAATTACACATGAATAGCAAGCACATATAACACATATACAAGTAATATTGTATGCAAGTTAATAACCCTAAAATGTGATCAAAATGGCAGTAACAGTACGTTTAAATGACAAAGAGCAAGAATCTCTTAGAAAGAAGTGTGTAGAGCTCAATAAAATTCTGATCAATAAAAATCTACAGCCCATTAAAGATAGTGAGCTTGTACATATAATTCTTGATCAAGCTATCGATAATGTTGAGATATCAGCAAATGGAAAAGTAGTCGTAAGAAACTCGAAAGACCTCTAAAAATTCCGAAATTTCGGACTAGAGTCCACCATTAGAAGTACAAAAAGACGTATAAAATTCTCAAATTTGAGACTAGAGTCCACCATTAGAAGACGTGGACTCCTCTTCCGCCCCTCGGATCGGTCGGTCGGGCGTCGAGGCTCCTTCTCCCTCCCTCACCGCTTGGCGTGCGAGATTCGCATAATGAGCACTGATGTTAAATGCCCTGCGAGTGCGTTAGAAATGCTCGCATCATTGACAAAAAACCCTGCAAATGCAGGGTTTTATAGTCAACGAACACGGCAAGTAACATAATGCCGTATTATACGAACAGTTGTATAATTCAATATTGCCCCATAGCTTGGTAGCTATCTTTCATTTGTTTGTAGTGCTTATTTCTTTCTAGCTATTGCGGTACTTTTAGCTATGTGGAATGAATTTTTATTCTAGTTAAATTCAGCACTAGCATCTTCTGACGTTGCTATTGATAGATAATAAATAGGATTTATAAAATCTAATTAAATAGAAATTATGATTAGGTTTGGCTAATAATCGCTTGTTTGATTTTTATTGAGCTTTTTCTCTACCTAGAGCTCCTAGAAATTAAAACTATATCTCGCTAGAATATTTTCCTAAAATCTTTAAAGTCTATGCTAAATTCTAATTTATTAACTCTGATATGCTCAAATCCGCAATATAAAGCAAATTTAATTACGGATTGGTTGAGTAATGTATATTTAGTCACATTTTTATTGAAATCTATATTTTATTTCTCAGTAATAATTTTGAAATATAAATTATAAATTAAAAAATGAATTATATTTTTATTAAATATTTTAATGTATATCATGCTGTTTTAATTTGCAGTCTGTTTTTTTATTAATCATTATTTTTTAAATTTTTAAAAATAACAATGACTTAATATTGTTTTGGTGGTTTTATTATTAATAAATTTTTAGAAATTATAACTATTGCATTATTTAAAGTATTTAATGTGATTTATATCACGTATAAATTAATAATTTTTTATTATTTAAAGCTTAATGATTGTTTTTAAATTAAAAATAAGGTATCAAATATATATAAACTATTTTATAAATAGGTATATAAAATGAAAAATAATATATTTAAACTTCTTGTTTTGATGGTGCTTTCCTCTTACACACTATTTTGTTATGCAAGTAACACAATAATGATAAGAGGAAATATTGTTGAAGATACATGTTCAAGAGAACATAGCGAGATAGAATGTGTTGAGGTAAATAATTTAAATATTAAACTTGATAGTGAATATTTAAATAAAGATAGTCTTTTTAAATTAGCTCAACATACTGAGAAAATGGACACAAGCATTGAGAGCATAAGTTCTAACCACAAAGTCGTGCTTATTAATTACCATTAATATCCAAACTTATTTCTGCAGTAAGTTTGATGAAAGAGTGATTTGTCGAATTCGTCGCATGTTTTGATGAATTGATTGATGAGTCACTCTTTTTTTATAAAAAATGACTATTTGTATATTTTTTCTGTATACATATGCATAATTTATTCTATATAATTGTATTCTATGAATTTAAGCTTATTTTTCACATAATTTGTTTAATTCTTTTTTATTTACATCGTGTTCTTATGTAACTTGCTTCTCTTCATAGCTTTTCTTTTATAAAATAAAAAAACTTTCATAAACAATGATATAGGCCATTGATGGTCGGCCTGAACTTCAAATACGAAATGTGATTTAATTAAAATTATGAAAAAATAATGTGATCTAGTTTGCATTTTGTTTAAGAAGTGTTAAGATTACCGCATTACTTTTCAAGATGTCAAACACTGGAAAAGTAAGGAAATAAACTTTTATCCAGACTTTTGAGAAAACACTATGAAAAAACTTGCTTTGATCGCTGCTCTTTCGGTTGTAGGGATTGCTAATGCTCAAGCTGCTGATGGTACAATTACAATTAATGGTTTAGTTACAGACAAAACTTGTGACATCGTTACCCCTGCTGGTAAAGACTTCACAGTTACTCTTCCAACTGTTTCTAAACAAACTTTAGCTGTTGCTGGGGATGTTGCTGGTCGTACTCCTTTCCAAATCAACTTAGCTAACTGTTCACAAGGTAAAGTAGCTACTTACTTCGAACCAGGTGCAACTGTTGACTTTAATACTGGTCGTTTACTTAACCAAGACGCTACTGGTGCTAAAAACGTTAACGTTCAACTTTTAGGTAGCAATAACAACTTCATCCCAGTACTTGCTGCGGGTGCAAACGGTGCTCAAGCTAACTCTCAATGGGTTGACGTAGCTGATGGCGCAGGTGCTGACCTTAACTACTACGCTGAATACTATGCAACTGGCGCTTCTACTGCTGGTAAAGTAACTACTTCTGTTCAATACACAATTATCTATCAATAATTAATTGATAGCGGGGTTTCTATGTCCGCATGGAAACCCTGTTTTGTGTAACGCTTTCCTGAATCTTTCTTGGTTGAGAACTCGAAAATGAAATTGAACAGTTATAATTTTTTGTTAGGTTTAGCATTTGCTTCAGCAGTTATTGCACCTGCTACTCAAGCAGAAATTGTAATTCATGGCACTCGTGTAATTTACCCGTCAGATGCTAGAGAAGTTACGCTACAAGTTAGCAATAACGGTTCAAAGCCAGCACTTGTCCAAGCTTGGATTGACGAAGGTGACCCAAAAAGTACACCGGACCAATCAAAAGTTCCTTTTATGATTGCTCCTCCTATTTCTCGTGTTGAAGCAACGAAAAGTCAGACTCTTCGTATTACAGCTTTACCAAATGCTTCTCAGTTAAATCAGAAGCAAGAAACAGTTCTGTGGTTGAATATTTTAGATATTCCACCAAGACCTACTTCAAAAAGTGAAGATACGACGCCTGATAATTTCTTACAACTTGCAATTCGTTCACGTATTAAATTCTTCTATCGTCCTTCATCGATTAAAGAAGATGCGAATTTAGCATCAGATAAGCTTCAATGGATTAAATCTGGTCAAAGCTTAACGGTAAAGAATCCTACCCCTTTTCATATCACAATGACTTCTGTTTACCAAAAGGCAGGTGATAAAAAAGTAGATTTATTACCTCAGGGGCTAATGATTAAGCCTTTTTCTGAAGCGTCAGTTCAGCTTAAGAATGGCAACCTTCAAGATATGAGTTTTATTAACGTCAATGACTACGGTGGTCGCGTTGAGCACCCGATAAAACTTCAGTAATCAGATTTATCTTTTTAATAAATTTAAGCACCTATATGTGTAGGCGGACTTAGCTATGCCAAAAAAAAGGCAAGAATCTTATAAATTATTAAAACGCCATATTTGTTACTACTCGGCTTCTGGTGTTGTCACAATGACAATGCCTGTATTCGTGCATGCTGAAGAAACAACTACGAGTGCTCCAGTAGAGGCTGAATTTGATTCTGCTTTTTTAATTGGGGATGCTCAAAAAGTTGATATTTCTCGTTTTAAATATGGAAACCCTGTTTTACCAGGCGAATATAACGTTGACGTATATGTAAATGGTCAATGGTTTGGTAAACGTCGTATGGTCTTTAAAGCATTAGACCCTAATAAAAATGCAGTAACCTGTTTTACAGGGATGAACCTTCTTGAGTACGGCGTTAAACAAGACGTTTTGTCTAAACACACTACCCTTCAAAAAGAAAATAATAGTTGTTATAAAATTGAAGAGTGGGTTGAAAATGCATTCTATGAGTTTGATACCTCCCGTTTACGTGTAGATATTTCTATTCCGCAAGTTGCTTTGCAAAAAAATGCGCAAGGTTATGTCGACCCAAGCGTATGGGATCGTGGTATCAATGCTGGTTTTCTGTCTTATAGTGGTAGTGCTTATAAAACATTTAATCAGTCGAATGATCAAAGTGAAACAACAAACGCATTTATGGGCGTTACAGCTGGTTTAAATATTGCTGGTTGGCAATTACGTCATAATGGCCAGTGGCAGTGGCAAGATACCCCTGCTGAAAATCAATCTAAATCAGATTATCAAGAAACAAGTACATACTTACAAAGAGCCTTCCCTAAATACCGTGGTGTTTTAACGCTAGGTGATAGTTTTACAAACGGCGAAGTATTTGACTCTATTGGTTATCGTGGTATCGATTTCTCAAGTGATGACCGAATGCTACCAAATAGTATGTTGGGTTATGCGCCTCGTATTCGTGGTAACGCAAAAACCAATGCAAAAGTTGAAGTTCGTCAACAAGGCCAACTTATCTATCAAACAACGGTTGCACCAGGTAACTTTGAGATTAATGACCTTTACCCTACTGGTTTTGGTGGTGAAATTGAAGTTTCTATTATTGAAGCAAATGGTCAAGTACAAAAATTTTCGGTTCCATATGCTTCAGTTGTACAAATGTTGCGTCCAGGTGTAAACCGTTATTCTTTAACTGTAGGTCAGTTCCGAGATCAAGATATTGACCTTAATCCTTGGGTAGTTCAGGGTAAATACCAACAAGGTATTAACAACTACCTAACAGGTTATACAGGCATACAAGCTACAGAAAATTATGCTGCTGTATTGTTAGGTGCTGCTTTTGCTACACCAATTGGTGCTGTTGCATTAGATGTGACCCACTCTGAAGCTGATTTTGAAAAACAGTCATCACAATCTGGGCAAAGTTTCCGTTTAAGTTATAGTAAGTTAATTTCTCCGACTAACACAAACTTAACCCTTGCTGCATATCGTTACTCGACAGAAAACTTTTATAAATTACGTGATGCTCTACTTATTCGCGATTTAGAAGAAAAAGGCGTAAACACTTATGCGGCTGCGGGCCACCAGCGTAGTGAATTCCAAATTACTTTAAACCAAGGACTTCCTGAAGGTTGGGGTAACTTCTATGTAGTGGGTTCGTGGGTTGACTATTGGAACCGTAGCGAAAGTACTAAACAGTACCAAATTGGTTATAGCAATAACTACCATGGTTTAACTTATGGTTTATCTGCGATTAACCGTAAGGTTGAGTACGGTTCAAATGATGCGACGCATGATACTGAATATTTAATGACGCTTTCATTCCCAATTAACTTTAAAAAGAATTCAGTCAACGTCAACGTTACTGCTTCTGAAGACAGCCGTACTGTTGGCGCAAGTGGGATGGTTGGTGATCGCTTTAGTTATGGTGCCTCTGTTTCACATCAAGACTATGCAAATCCAACATTTAACGCTAATGGACGTTATCGTACGAACTATGCAACTGTTGGCGGCTCTTATAGTATTGCTGATTCTTACCAACAAGCAATGGTTAGCTTAAGTGGTAGTGTAGTTGCACATTCAGATGGTATTTTATTTGGACCTGAGCAAGGTCAAACAATGGTACTTGTACATGCACCTGATGCAGCTGGGGCAAAAGTTAATAATACCGTTGGTTTAAGCGTAAATAAGGCTGGTTATGCGGTTATCCCGTATGTTACACCTTATCGCCTAAACGATATTACGCTTGACCCACAAGAGATGTCGAGCCAAGTAGAGCTTGAAGAAACAAGTCAACGTATCGCACCTTTTGCTGGTGCAATTGCGAAAGTAGATTTTACGACCAAGACAGGTTATGCAGTCTACATTAATAGTAAAACTGCTGATGGCAACAGTTTACCATTTGGAGCTCAAGTCTTTAACCAAAAAGATGAAGCTGTAGGTATTGTTGCACAAGGTAGTATGATTTACTTACGTACCCCACTTGCTCAAGATAGTCTCTATGTGAAATGGGGCGACGAAAGCAATGAGCGTTGTTCGGTTGAGTACAACATCAGTAATCAGTTGCAAAACAAGCAACAAAGCATGGTAATGACTGAGGCTGTCTGCAAATGAAAAGAATATTATTAACAGGTTTTTTATTTACGGCTGGTCTTGGTGTATATGGTGAAGCCAATGCTTACTGTACACTCAGTTCTGGATTCAGCACAGTTGATATATCAATGGCTGTTGGACGAGTTGTTGTTCGACCAAGTGATCCTGTTGGAAAGGTTCTAAGAAAAGCAACTTTTCCAATCAACTCAACTGGACAGGCTTCAACAGCCAAATGCACGTCATATAGTGATAGTATTACAGCGGTATTAACTCAAAGTTACCCTTTAAGCTCACTCGGTAACAGTATTTATTCTACAAATATTCCTGGGATTGGTATTCGCTTATATCGTGAAGCTGAAAATGCAACTAACTTTTCAGGGTATTATCCATATAGTCGTAGTGTGACACCAGGTACGAGTTATTTTCTTGCTTCGGGATATTTTGTTGTCGAAATTGTGAAAACAGCTGAACAGACTGGTTCGGGCACGTTAGTTCCTGGCTTATATAGTCGATACTATGTAAGTGGTTATATGAACCGCCCTTTTTTAACCAGTACTGTTAATGGTAATGCGATTACCATTGCTTCTTCTTCATGTGAAATCCAGGGTAATATTAATAAAGTTGTACAGCTTCCAACCGTTACAAAAGCTGGGTTCAAAGGCGTTGGTTCTACTCAAGGCGAACAAACCTTTGATATGAACATCTTATGTAATGGTGGTATCAACCCTACTGGCTACGAAGAGAAAAACCTCATTAGTTTAACTTATGACTTTACCCAAGACGGAACAAACACTCAGGTACTCGCAAATACTGCTCCGACATCTGAAAAAGCAAACGGCGTAGGTGTACAGTTACTCTGGAACTATCAAAATAAGAATCAAGTCATCAAAAAAGGTGACAAATTAGCCCTAGGTACATTGTCTTCTAACCAGACAATTCAATATAACGTACCGATGACTGCCCGCTACTATCAAACAGCAACAAATGTGACTGCTGGTAAGGTCCGTGCAATGGCTACTGTAACTATTGAATATGATTAATCATATTCAATAGTTTTTAAACCCAATAATTTTAAATATTAATAATAAATTTTACTTTATCACTACTTTCAAAGAATTTAATACTTAACTTAATAGGAATATTTATGAAAAAAATAGGTATAGTTGCTGTTAGTGCAATTACATTATGTTGGGCAATGTATGAGGTATCTTCTGATAATACCAATACAGTAACGCCTAATCAGGCTAGCCAAAAAGTATCATCTAAAAGCATTTCATCGACTACAAAGAATGAAAAATTAGCGTCTCAAACCCTCTTAGCTCAAACTACCTCCCTTAACTCTTCTGCTCCAGTCTGCAAATACAATTTTGACGCGACTCAAGCAGATTTCGATCTATGGAGTAATGAAAATCCTGGATATGTTCCTCTGAAGATATTCCCATCGATAGCAGGCCAAAAATTTAGTCTTAAAGTAGAACCTAGGCCAGAAAGTGAGTATGGCTACATAGATTATGTAGCTAGAAGTAAAGCTAGTCTTAATTCGTCTAATGACATTGGAGATTTCACACTTCCTCATACTGGTATTATCGCATTAGAAATAGAACTTAAAATACCAACAATAAAACTTGTTAATTCAGGATTTGAAAACAATACGTAGGCGAATTCAAACATGAGGTGCGACAGTTTCAAAAGCCATATGATAATCAACAAGCTGAGCAAATTTCTCTAATGGTGTAAGCCAATCTAACGCCTTTCTAGGACGAGTATTCAGTGACATGGCAACTTGATTTAAATAATGCTGATCTGCCTGATTTAAATCAATCCCTTTAGGTAAATATTGCCTAATTAAACCATTCATATTTTCGCATGTGCCTTTTTGCCAAGGTGAATGTGGGTCACAGAAATATACATCTATGCCTAAATCTTCTTCGAGTATTTTATGTTCTGACATCTCGCGTCCACGGTCATAGGTCAACGTTTTACGCAGTTCTGCAGGTAAATATTTCAGAGCTTCAGTTAAAGCCTTGCGCACTGATTCTGCCTTTGCATCAGGTAATGTTGCCAAGATACAGAGCCGTGTATTTCGTTCAATAAGTGTTGCTATCGAACTTTTATTGTCTTTACCTTTAATTAAATCAGCTTCCCAATGACCCGGTATTTTTCTTTCTTGAACTTCGGCTGGGCGCTCATGAATAGTTTTAATATCCTGTAATATAGAATCTTTTTTAGGTTCACCGTTAGCTTTTCGCTTTTTATTTTCATGACGCAGACAGGATAATAAGTCTTTTTTCAACTCACCCTTGGGTAATGCTCGTATCGTTGAATAAATCGTTGTATGGCTTACATTCATTGTTTGATCCAAATCAGGAAATGTCTTTAAACGCTTTGCTATTTGCTGAGGAGACCATAAACAACGGATCGCTTCAACAATAAATTTCCAGAGGATTGAATCGATTTTGAGTTTTCTGTGACCACGTCTACGTCTAGCGAAGGTGTTATCAGAAGCATATCGAGCTTGATAAACGTCATTGATGCTATTTCTTTTAAGCTCACGATAGATCGTACTAGGATGTCTTTTAATGAGTTCAGCAAATTTTCTGGCTGAAAAGCCTTCTTTTCTTGACTCAAGCATTAATGCAGTACGATCTTCAAAGTTAAGATGATGGTATGACAATTTTATATACTCCATAAACCCTTTAAATTAATTAGGTGGTTTATGTCGCACTTCAAGTTTTACTCTGCC
>NZ_JAKTIG010000020.1:0-4364 GCF_027855145.1 Acinetobacter sp. AOR18_HL | reverse complement strand
TTTTTTTGCCGATCTTCATATGTGATTGGGTCAGCTCGGAAGCCAAGCCCCATTTTGCAATATAACTTGCATAGGTTTGCTCACCTGTTTTTTCCATTTTCAGGTCTACGCCATGTTTACGACTAGGCTTTCCAAGCCCACGTTTGACACACTTCTCAGCCCAGAACTCGTAAATCTCACCCTCAATTCTTTCTATATCTTCTTTCTGATATTCACGATTCAAAAACAGCAAAATATGCAGGTGGGGATGAAAGCCATTTCTATCTGAATACTTAACCTCTGTTGCCGTGATCTCACCAACCAGTGGGAACTGGTCTGCAAACCATTCCCTACTATTTCTATTTGTGAACAAGTAATTTTTAGCCTTTTTCATCTTGCTCAATAAGTCTTTCAGATCATCACCAAGATAATGAGGAATAGTCAGCGTCAGCATTGCTACATGCATACCTTTTGCATTAGCTGAAGTTACCGCTTTAGCTACTAATTCTTTTTTTGCCAAACTCACTTTTTTTGAGCAATCCGGACACGTCCAAACGCTGCCACAGTATTGAATATTGTCATAGCTCGCCCGTTTTTTAGCAGAGTCATAACGAACACCAACCGGCATTTTTTCAGAAATACGCAACTTGCCACAGTAACAGACACGGAATTCCTGTTTTTCTGCATTTGGGGTATAGAGGATCTGCCCAGCTTTTTCTTTTAACTGCTCAGTTTGTTTTCTGTATTCTTTGTACTGGGTATCGTCTTGCTGTAAGCCTTGCTGTGACTGGTTGGAACAGAATTTAGTAATTGTTCCAAGGCGATTTTTTCGGGATGCAGGGGCAACAACAGATAGCGCAGGAGCGCTTTTAATGAAAGATATTGTTTTTTGAGGATTTTGTCTGTTTTGCATTCTCAAGCCTATATTCAGGCTTGATGGGGGAGGAAATCACCTTTATACTATCCGTATACATTGTGAAATCAGCACCTCAAGCCGCTGAAAGTAGCCAATCAAAAGCCTCGTTCCGCCAAGAAGTAGGGCTTTTTTTTGGTCTGTATAAAAACTAAAAGTAATATATCTTAAAATTCAAAGCTTTGCAAAACATTGATTTTCAAGAAAATTAGAGTAAATTCTTACTCTAATTAATAACTCTAAGCCTTTGTTTTCTAAGTTGTTAACACTATTCAAAATAATCATTCACGGGAAAATCTATCCCAGTATTATTTTTTGTCTATACATTTCCTTACCTGAATCTCTAACTTTTCGAATTTCTTCAAAGCCATCTACATCAATGATTTTTATGCTATCCCCAGCATCAACAGTAATTGCTCTGGAGGTATACAATACATTATTTCTCTCACTAACTTGTTCTAGCTGAATTTCTTCATTAGTTTCAGGATCAATCTTGAAATATTTCTTACTACTAGGGGATAAATTCAACACA
The DNA here is from genome assembly GCF_027855145.1 of Acinetobacter sp. AOR18_HL. Lineage (NCBI taxonomy): Bacteria > Pseudomonadati > Pseudomonadota > Gammaproteobacteria > Moraxellales > Moraxellaceae > Acinetobacter > Acinetobacter sp. AOR18_HL. The sequence goes on along the minus strand of NZ_JAKTIG010000020.1, from coordinate 2,940 downwards.
ATCACCTCACATACTTTAATTAAAATTAGTGTCAGCCTACACCGCACCCGTTGGGATGCTCTGTTACTCCCGTTTGAAATCAAAAGGGAGCTTGTAATCAGGGAAAAACATCTTAAATCGGATGAAGTTTGTGCCACTCGTAGACACTCGTTCACCTAAAATTTCGATTACACATCTATTTTTTTTCTTTTTCTATTTTCTTTCTTAGCTTTATTGTCTTTAATTCCTCTTCAAGAATTTTATTAAGCAGTTCCTTACTCTTCAACTCTTCCTCAAGTAGCTTTCTACCATTCAACCTAAATGAAGGTGTCATATTGTTTTTTTCTGCTTGAATAATCAGCCAGCTAGAAAAAAGATTTATAGCAACTGATGTACTGACATCACTAATTTGAGCAACCGCATCTAACAATGCACTATCAAAAGCCATCCCATGATTATCTTGATGTATTGGTTTGATTTCTAATAAAGTGCTATCAAAATTTTGCTTTTGAAAATCAACATAAGAATCAATATACATATTTGAAATTTTTAGTTCTAACATTTACTTATCCCTTCAAAATTAATAATTTATAGAAATATTATTATAAATCCATAAGTAAGTATCTCTATTAATTAAAACCTACATCTCAAAATCATTGCCCTTTTTCTTTTTCTCTTCAAAATACAAACTATTATCTAATTGATTTTTATTAGATAATTCAACAGATTCATTGTATTGACGCTGCCTTTCTTTCGATTTCTCATCAATCAAAAGTACGTCATATTCATTTTTAGACTTACCAACCAACACATCACTTAAAGCGCTTTTTACCTCACTCGCTTTTTCATAAGACCATGAACCGCCCTTTTGTACCTGATCATCTATAATACTTTGAATTGCAACAATATATTTTGCAGATGTATCAAAACTATCATAGTAACTTGATTTTGTTCCCCACCCGTTATAGGTATCGTCATAGCCCTTACTCTTAGAATCTGCACATTGGTTTAATATAATTTCTAATTTCTTTTTAAAATCATATGCTTCTCTATCATCCATTAGCCTAAGTATCTCAGCATATGGGTTAGTTGTAGGCTCATTGTTATCAAGCAAAACAGTGTAGTTAGCTCCCTCTCTAATAACACCCTCTAATTTGCTCTGTATTGCGTTATAAGCCAGTTTTTCAGGTTCAGTAGTACATTCACCCACTTTAGACCGTAAATGCGCTCTATCAGCCTCTATTTGCATTTTACGATCACTTTCTAGTGTCTTCCTAAATTCTATTGCCTGTTGTCTCTCTTGCTCTTTTGCTAACTGTTCACGGTGCGCCCTTAATTGGGCTTCAAATCGTGCATTCTCTTCCCTTTTTCTAATCAATTGATTTTTATGATCTTGTATTCGATCTTTTAAACTCTGTTCTATTTCCTTGTAATCATTTGGGAAAAGTTCTTTAAACTCAATAACTTGAGAGAATTCATTAAGCATTTTATCAATCTTTTTTTCTAATTTTTTTATCTGTTTTACTGCATTTCTATGGGCTTCTGCTTCTTTCTCTGTCTTAATAATTTGCTCTGAAAGCTTCACAGATAAGGCTTCTTGGGCTTTTAAAGACTGCTTTTGATAGTATTCATGCTGCTCATCAAAAAGACTTCCAAAATACTTCTGCAACTTCTCATCTTTTAAAGGTTTTCCATCCAACATATGAATTGCAGAATCATTATAAGTAATTGTTTTTAATGTTGGTTTTTGAATTAAATATTTTTCATTATCAGGCTTTTGAATTTCAGCATAAAAATCTTTAATTGTCGTATGTTCTGCCTTTGATCCCTCCAGCCCTCTTTCAAGCCCTAAATCTTTCACTTGGTCATGAAAATCAGTCTGCATTTTTGATAGTTTTGCCCTACCGCCTAAGAATTCCCTAGCATTCAATTTTCCCTGTGAATCAATAGGAACAACGTATGCGACAAGGTGCGGGGTAGTTTCATCACGGTGGATCGAGGTACTAATAACATTCTCAGCGCCATGCCTTTGTTTTAACCATTCCAGTGACCGTTTAAAAAAATCCGCTTCTTTTTCTGTCCCCAATCCCGACCAATCTGGAGACATCGTTATTAAATATTCAACACATAGGACAGCGTTTGAACGTGTTTTTTCAGGAAGTCGATTTTTAATCCCATCCATCACCTGTCCTGCTGTTTTTAAATCATGTTCATTATTAACAGTGCGGTATGGGTCAGCATTAGGAGTAGGTCTATTGCGATAGTTATGGCTCAAAGATGCAGCAATATTGCCCATCGTTTTCAGTTTTTCTGTTCTGAGAATTGCATAACTCATAAAACACATCCTATCGCTAGTTTTCCCCCAGTGTGCCACAGGGAAAAACATTAGCGAAGCGGAATGTGTACTCACTACACAATTTTAAAACTACGTTTTCAAATTATTCCATGAGCGGGGGAGATTTCTCCCCTCGACCCCTCGAAAAACGCGATGCGTTTTTAAGCCCGAACAGAAAATCCTTAGCGGATTTTAAGTCGGTCTGAATCCCATTTTTTTCAAAATCGGATTCCACGAGTTCAAGAAACTCGACACGTTTTTTGTGATAGCAAATAGTCCACCAGTCTTGTGAACTTAAAGCCAACGCATCATAAACCTGGCTAGATTCCTCTTCTTGTTGATTAGCCAAATCCTCATCTTCTTCTAAATTTTTTAATCCTAATAATTCAAGCAAACCATTACTTGGTCGAATCTGTCTTGCGCCTTTGAATGCCTTGGCATATGTCCTAAAAATTCGGCTGTATTTATCAGATGTACTCACTTCCATTTGGGCTAAATCCAGTACTTCCCACATAGTCAAACTGGACATATTTTTTTTGCCGATCTTCATATGTGATTGGGTCAGCTCGGAAGCCAAGCCCCATTTTGCAATATAACTTGCATAGGTTTGCTCACCTGTTTTTTCC
>NZ_JAKTIG010000019.1:0-24268 GCF_027855145.1 Acinetobacter sp. AOR18_HL | reverse complement strand
GGCAGAGTAAAACTTGAAGTGCGACATAAACCACCTAATTAATTTAAAGGGTTTATGGAGTATATAAAATTGTCATACCATCATCTTAACTTTGAAGATCGTACTGCATTAATGCTTGAGTCAAGAAAAGAAGGCTTTTCAGCCAGAAAATTTGCTGAACTCATTAAAAGACATCCTAGTACGATCTATCGTGAGCTTAAAAGAAATAGCATCAATGACGTTTATCAAGCTCGATATGCTTCTGATAACACCTTCGCTAGACGTAGACGTGGTCACAGAAAACTCAAAATCGATTCAATCCTCTGGAAATTTATTGTTGAAGCGATCCGTTGTTTATGGTCTCCTCAGCAAATAGCAAAGCGTTTAAAGACATTTCCTGATTTGGATCAAACAATGAATGTAAGCCATACAACGATTTATTCAACGATACGAGCATTACCCAAGGGTGAGTTGAAAAAAGACTTATTATCCTGTCTGCGTCATGAAAATAAAAAGCGAAAAGCTAACGGTGAACCTAAAAAAGATTCTATATTACAGGATATTAAAACTATTCATGAGCGCCCAGCCGAAGTTCAAGAAAGAAAAATACCGGGTCATTGGGAAGCTGATTTAATTAAAGGTAAAGACAATAAAAGTTCGATAGCAACACTTATTGAACGAAATACACGGCTCTGTATCTTGGCAACATTACCTGATGCAAAGGCAGAATCAGTGCGCAAGGCTTTAACTGAAGCTCTGAAATATTTACCTGCAGAACTGCGTAAAACGTTGACCTATGACCGTGGACGCGAGATGTCAGAACATAAAATACTCGAAGAAGATTTAGGCATAGATGTATATTTCTGTGACCCACATTCACCTTGGCAAAAAGGCACATGCGAAAATATGAATGGTTTAATTAGGCAATATTTACCTAAAGGGATTGATTTAAATCAGGCAGATCAGCATTATTTAAATCAAGTTGCCATGTCACTGAATACTCGTCCTAGAAAGGCGTTAGATTGGCTTACACCATTAGAGAAATTTGCTCAGCTTGTTGATTATCATATGGCTTTTGAAACTGTCGCACCTCATGTTTGAATTCGCCCTTGTATGATGTAACAGAGCATTTGCATAGTGCACAGCACCATTTACCGCAAATGAATTTATATTTTTAAAGTTGGGTTCATTTTTTGAATTTTTATTTTCAACTTGACCATTTTCGTCCAACTTAACTAATTTATCTTTATAGCCTTTATACTCAATAAGTATAGGATAAAAGTTTAGATTTTTGTCTTGTAATAACAGTTTTACATCAGGCCTATTAGTACCACTTCCACCATTTTTAGTAAAATAATCAAAAAGAGCTTTATCTATCTCATCGTTTAAAGATTTTTGTTCTAATTTATAATCTAATTTGAAAGATTTAAGCCAGCCATTAGCTAAATCAGCAATATTAGGTTCTATTGACTGTACTGTTTTCTTTGCCATTTTAATAGCCTTTGAAATGTGAAACTAATGTCGATCCGCTATTGTACGTTATGAAATAAAGGTGTCAATTTCCTATATCCATGAATCAATAGAAGACCATTTTATAAATATTTCGCTTCATATTTAACTTAATAAAAAAACCCCGAAACTTTCGTTTCAGGGCTTTTCACGAATTTTGGTGGAGATGGCGGGAGTTGAACCCGCGTCCGCCAGCACTACGCTCGAGAATACTACATGCTTAGATATCGTCTATTGTTTTAACACCAAGTGACCCGACGAACAGGGTACAAGGTGCGATCCTCTAAGTTTGGTATAAAGCCCCGAGGCTTGACTCTATACGGACTTGTGTGCGTGCGCTACGGTCGGGTTCCTAAACCACAAGTATTCTAGGAAGCGGACAAACTGCCCTTAGGCAGCTAGAGCGTAAGTTTCGTCGTTTGCGACTATTAAAATGCAAATTTTATTTACGAGAGAAAATGCGCTCTCGGCATGCATCTATGAGTTTCATCACCGGCGTCGAAGCCAATAACATCCCCATGAATGTCTGAACATCATAGCATAACTAAAATAAAATGCTGTGCAATTTATCAACAGTCTGCTACTGATGAACATATTTACATAATGGAGAGCCTTTTGTTTTTTTCAAGGCCCCTCATAAAAAAGCTGCCAAAAATGACAGCTTTTTTTAAGTTGGGTCTATAAAGCACCATTGCCTAGCACAATACCTTCACGGCGTGGGTCTACCCCACCTGCGTATTTACTTTGATTATTTATATTTACTTTCATAATCGTGGAAATACCACTGGTTTGCGCAGTGTTCGATATGCCATGCCCTTTTGCTTTTAAGCCTTCAATTAGGTCAACTAAGGAAAGCTGTACATTCGAGCTATCAATATTGGTGTTTTTGCTATTGGTCGCACCAAAGTTAACAAGTGAAGTGGCCTGCTGTGCATTTAAGTTCCAGTCCAATGCTCCCACCAATGTTTTAACCACATATTGAATGATGGTACCGCCACCTGGTGAACCTGTTGCCATATAAAACTCATCTGGCGTAGTGCCTTTAAATACTAAGGTTGGCGCCATAGTACTACGTGGGCGTTTGCCGCCTTCTACACGGTTGGCAACCAGTGCCCCAGTGCTATCATAAGGGTTCGCGCTAAAGTCAGTTAACTGATTCGACAGCAAGAAACCATCCACCATGTGGAATGAACCCATGCTCGATTCAACAGTCGATGTCATTGAAACCACATTGCCATAGGCATCTACAATGGTGAACTGAGTCGTGCCATGTTCAACAGTCGTGTCGACACCCGAAGCTGGGTTGAAATTACCCGCTGGTGCAACGCCCATACTTTGGTTCGGGTTAATCAGTGCGGCACGTTGTTTCAAGTAATTTTTATCAATAAAACTTGGAATACCCTGTGCAGGCAAACGAACAAAGTCGGTATCTGCGACATATTTGTCACGGTCAGCATAGGCCAAACGCTCTGCTTCAGACACTAAATGCACACCCATGACATCGGGCACACCGCCTTCATTTTCAGGGTTCTTAGGTGGATACAGCGACATATCAAAGTTTTCTAAAATACCTAGCGTTTGCGCAACCGCAATCCCTCCCGAAGATGGAGGTGGCATGGTGCAAACATAGTAACGGTCACGATACGTCGTACAAATCGGGTCGCGCTTTTTAACCTGATAGTTCGATAAATCCTGCAAGGTCATCAAACTTGGAGTAATTGGAGTTTTTGCTGGGTCATCCCCAAATGGTTGTGCAGCTTTTTCTACAATCGCTTGAGCAATTGGACCGCTGTACATTGCATTTGCTCCCTTTGCAACAAGTGCTTCTAGGGTTTTTGCATAAGCCTTATTGGTCATGGTCTCACCGACTTTACGTGGTGAACCATCTGAATGAAAATAGGTTGCCATTGCATTTGCATCAAGCGCTAAGCTGTTTGCATTACTTGCAAGTGCATCTGCCAAACGTCCCGGTAGGCGGAAACCATTGTCAGCCAAACCAATCGCTTCACCAAAAAGTTGGTTCCACTTGAGTTTGCCATGCTCTTTTTGTGCTTGTTCAAGCAAACGCATCACACCCGGCACACCAATCGAGCGACCACTACGGCGCGCACTTGGTACAGGCGCAGGTGAATTTGGGTCATATATATTTTGGCGAATTAAATAAAATTCGTTAGCTGCCGCTGGTGCGGTTTCACGGCCATCATAGGCAGTGACCTGTTTGGTTTTGGCATCGTAATACATCATAAAGCCACTACCGGCAATGGTACTCGACTGTGGTTCGACTAAACCAAGCACGGCTTGTACCGCAACGGCAGCATCGACTGCACTACCGCCTGCTCTTAAAACATCACAACCTGCTTTTACCGCAAGTGGCGTGTTTGCCACCACCATATATTTATCTGCGTATTTAACCGTGTTACCGAGTCTATAACCCGAAGCACCCTCAGGCGCTGCTGGGTCACCATTTTGGTTTGAACCGACCACCACACTTGAACCGTCTTGGGCCAGCTTGCTACAACTGGTCGGGTCATTATCTACAATTAAATTGGGCGGGGTTGTATTTGAATCATCCTTGGGCTGATCTGACGAGGAGTCATCTCCACATCCTTGTAATAAACCGACTGCTAATAAACTACTGAACAAAAATGAATATCTTTTATTCACGTGATAACTCCAATATATACGCCTGCCTATCCATGCAATTGCCATGCAAGCTTCTTTGTTTTCAGGTCTTCAGTTTTTTAATCTTTGATAAAAATAAAGTTTTAATAATATTAAATGATTAAGGATGGTTATTTTGTGCTCTGTGTGATGTCTCCTTGTTTGTTATCACACTCTTTTATAACTGATTTGCCCAATTCTGGCATGCTTTATTTCTTTAAATAAAGGCAAAATCTGCTATTTATAAATTCACTCATTTTGTAGTTGGCCTAAAAAAAGCACCTCCGAAGAGATGCTTTTTGATGTTTAGTGAGAAGGCATGCCGCTGACCTGTTTGGGTTTTGGGCACAGCCAAATCACCAGTCCTGCAAAGACAAATACAATCGCAAACAGTAAAAATACATGGTTTGCCGACATGGTAATGGCTTCTTTATCGACAAGGTTTGAAATAATTCCAAGCGTCGAGTCAGCCGTAAAACCATTTTGCAAAAGTGTGTTTTGTACTTCAGTTGTATGAAGGTTTGAAACCATTTCACTGCGTGCAACTTTGGCGTGGTCGTCCCATACGGTGACTGCAATTGAAGCACCAATCGCCCCTGCCATGGTTCTTAAAAAGTTCATGAGGCCCGCAGCAGATGCAATTTCTTGCTGGAGTACCGAACCCAGTGCAATGTTTGACAGTGGAATAAAGAAGAACGGTACAGCAAAACCTTGCAGGATTTGTGGCCAAGCCAACGCCATAAAGTCGGCGTCTGTCGTCCAGAATGCCCGCATTAAGGTCACAGCACCCAGCAAAATCAAACCGAAACTTGCCAGTGCGCGCGGGTCATGTTTGGTCGAAAGCTTTGCCACAATTGGTGACATGGTCAAACTACCAAAGCCCATGGTTGCAGTTAAATAGCCGGCCCAAGTCGCGGTGTAGGAAAGGTTCATTTGCAGCCACTGGGGAATCAGTACAATACTGCCAAAGAACGCGCCAAAGCCAAGCGACAAAGCCAGCACCGATATGGCAAAGCCCCTATGCCTAAAGACTTTGACATCCACGACGGGATGTTTGTCGGTGAGTTCCCATATGAGGAACACCACAAAGCCAATGGCGGCAGTTAAAGCTAAAACGATAATGCTGGTGCTATTAAACCAGTCGCGTTCGTGCCCCAAATCGAGCATGAGCTGTAGCGCACCAATCCAGAGAATTAACAAACCTAAACCGACCGTGTCGATTCTTAAAGAAATCGTTTCTGTTTCGGCTGGTTTAAGCAAACGGATTGCCGCTAAAACACAAATAATCCCGACTGGTATGTTAATAAAGAAAATCCAGTGCCAAGACAGGTTATCACTAATCAGACCACCCAAAATTGGCCCTAAAATTGGCCCAACGACGGTAGTCATGGCCCATAGACCCATCGCCTGTGCATGCTTTTCTTGAGGGAAAATACGCATCAGCAAGGTTTGACTGAGTGGCATAAGTGGGCCACCGCATAGACCTTGGCCAATACGGAAAAACACCAGCATGCCTAATGAGTTTGCTAGGCCGCACAAAAAAGAAAAAATGGTAAAACCAATCAGGCCAAAAATAAAAACCCGAACAGTTCCAAAGCGACCTGCAAGCCAACCTGTTAAAGGTACACAAATCGCTTCTGCAACGGCGTACGACGTAACAACCCATGTGCCTTGTGTACTTGAAACGGCAAGGTTACCGGTAATATGCGGTACAGATACGTTAGCAATGGTCGTATCGAGCACGACCATAAAGTTCGACAAGGCAATAACAAACGCTGCCAGTATTAAACGGCCACCGCTTAGTTCGGCAAAAGGTGTTTGCGTTTTCATAAGCGTTTACTTCGCAGATAAGTCGACTTTTGCTTCCATCGACAAGCCAACACGCAGTGGGTGTTCAGCAAGTTCTTTTGGGTCAAGTGCAATACGAACCGGTAAGCGTTGAACCACTTTAATCCAGTTACCTGTTGCGTTTTGAGCCGGAATTAAGGCAAAGGCAGAGCCAGTACCACCAGAGAAGCCCATCACTTTGCCGTGATATTCAACGTCATCGCCATATAAATCTGAAGTAAGCGTGACCGCCTGACCCGGACGGACTTTTTTCAACTGACTTTCTTTAAAGTTCGCATCTACATATAAATCATTGAGCGGCACAATCATCATCATGCTGGTGCCCGGTGCAACGCGTTGACCGACTTGAATATTACGACGCGTAACCACACCATCGACTGGCGCACGAATCACGGTACGTTCCAAATCAAGCTGAGCTTGTTCAACATGTGCTTGTGCAACTTGTACATCAGGTGTTGAAGTCTCGCTTACACCCTGAATTAACGCTTCATTTGCAGCTAAGGTACTTTCAGCAGCTTTACGGCTCGAAGAAGCTTGCGCTAAACCAGCTTTAGCAAGTTCTAGTCCTGCTTTAGCTGTTTCGACTGCACTTTGTGCTTTAGTGAGCTCTTCTTTAGACACTGCACCAGAGGCAGCAAGCTGCGCACGGCGGTTCAGTTCTAAAGTTGCTTTGTCGTAGTCTGCCTGTGCTTGTGCAACTTGTGCTTTAGCACTGTTAATTTCATCAGCACGAACCACCACTTGAGAGTTTAAAGAACTACTGTTTGCCGCGGTTTGTTTGTATTGGCGTTTTGCTTTGGCAAGCTCTGCCTCGGCTTGTGCCAATGCAATTTTGGCATCACGATCATCAATACGAACCAGCACGTCACCACGATGTACCGTTTGGGTATCTTTTACGACAACCTGAGCGACCTGTCCGCTTACCATTGAAGTAATTTGCGCGGTTTCTGCACCGACATAGGCATTATCCGTACTCACGGAATTATTTAAAAATAATGCCCAGATTGCATACAAAATAGCGGCGATCAATAAAATCAGCGCAAAAAAACCAAGAAATTTTTTGCGCTTGTTTTGATTGTTTTCATCCGAGGCAGATGTTGTTGGCACTGTTTCTTGTACATTGCTTTGTGCATCAGTCATGGTATGTTCCTAAAGATGAGTTGGCTTTGCCATCAATCTCGCACTACACCTTGTTATAGAGTTTTTATTTTTCTATAAACAAGACATACCGCATTGTCAAAGGAGCTAATTTTAACGCTAAAACCTCATAATATGAGAATAAAAATTTATAACTCATGCGTTCGTTCTAATTAAATTAATGTTTATCTCAAAGTTTTTATGAAAATTTTAGCTTTTCAAACACTAAAAAAAGCGCACTTGGCGCTTTTAAATGATTCAATTCATTGCTTAATAGGCATATGAAGCAATGCCGGCAGCAATGGCTTTCTCTTCATCATTGACCATGGTCATACGCATGGTGCAGCCCTTACGACCTAAACGTAGTACTTCGGCACGTGCAATAAAATATTTACCACGCCCCGGTGCTAAATAATCTACACGCATGTCGACGGTTGCCAAACGCGACACTTGCTTGATGGTTTCAGTTAAAGTTTCGGGAGTTGAACGGCGGTATAGGTGTTCCATTGCTACAATTCCGCCAATACTATCGAGCAAAGTTGCAGCAACACCGCCATGTAAAATCTGAAATGCCAAATTGCCAATCAGGTTGGGTTGCATCTCGATATAGCCTTCAATGTGCCCGTCCACCACACGCATAATCATTCCACTATGCTTAAAAAAAGGAGAGCTATTAAACGCCTTACATAATTGGTTGAGAACCACAGTTAGGTCAGTTTTTGCACCTAAGTGGATGTTCCCAGTCCAATTTTTCTTTTCTTCACTCATATGTTGCCTAAATTTAAAAGCATGATAAACACCCATAATTTTGTACAAATCCAGCATTATGGGGCTACAATACAGCAGTCGGTTGACAGTAATGGAATATCCGCCAACCTATCCTAGTGTAATACCGAACATCGAGATTGTTATGACTTATACGTTCAATCGTCCTGCATTTCCAGCCACTCGCATGCGCCGTATCCGTAAAAATGACCAGTTGCGTGCGATGGTCAGCGAAACACAGCTCACTACCAATCACTTGATTTATCCAGTATTTGTATTACCGGGACAAAATCAGACCCAAGATATTCCAAGTATGCCAAACATTCAGCGTTTGTCGGCAGATTTGTTACTGAAAAAAGCTGAAAGACTTCTGGAATTGGGCGTATCAAAACTGGCTCTTTTTCCAGTTACCCCGCAAGAAGATAAAAGCCTGACCGCAGAAGCTGCATGGCGTGAAGATGGTTTAGTACAAACCACCTGCCGTCTGCTTAAAAAAGAATTACCAGAAATGGTGTTAATTACCGATGGTGCCCTCGACCCTTACACGACTCATGGTCAAGACGGCATTATTGATGAAACAGGCTATGTGCTGAATGATGAGACTGTAGAGTGCTTGATTAAACAAGCCTTAAGTCACGCAGAAGCAGGTGCCGAAGTGATTGCTCCAAGTGACATGATGGATGGCCGTATTGGCGCAATTCGTCAGGCTTTAGAAGCCAATGGCCATATCTACACCAACATCATGGCCTACTCTGCGAAATATGCATCAAGCTTCTATGGTCCATTCCGTGATGCTGTTGGCTCTGCATCCAACCTAAAAGGTGGTAATAAATATAACTACCAGATGGACTTTGCCAACCGTGCCGAAGCATTACATGAAATCGCGCTTGATATTCAAGAAGGCGCCGACATGGTGATTGTAAAACCGGGCATGCCATATCTGGATGTGGTACGTGAAGTGAAAGATACCTTTGGTGTTCCGACATTCATTTACCAAGTGAGTGGCGAATACGCAATGTTAGCTGGCGCAATTCAAAATGGTTGGTTATCAGATTCAGTCATTTTAGAATCACTGATGTGCTGCCGCCGCGCTGGTGCAGACGGAATCTGGACTTACTTTGCAGAAACCGCTGCTGAAAAACTCAAGGAAATGAACTAAGTTCGCAGAGAAAGGATAACACTGCATGCATATTGCAATCATTGGCGCGGGCATAAGTGGATTAATGTCTGCGCTGGAGTTGGTTGAACAAGGCTGTAAAGTCAGCATTTTTGATCAACAACAAGCGGGACAAGCAGCCTCTTGGGCTGGCGGAGGCATTCTCTCTCCGATGTACCCGTGGCGCTATGTGCATGCAGTGAACCAACTTGCTCAATTTGGCAAAGCCTCTTATCAAGCATGGAACCAAAAGCTCTACCCTGTTACAGGGATTGATTTTGAAATACATGACACAGGCATGCTGATTTTTGATGAAGAAGATTTTGACGTTGGACTTTCCTACGCCGAGCAGCATCAAGAGCCGATGCAACGCTGTGAATATTTACAGCGAGATGCGCTAGAACAAGTAAACCCGCATATTTCCGATCAGTTTCAAGAAGCCATTTATTTCCCTGAACTGTCTAATATTCGCAACCCACGCGTATTACAGTCCCTGATTAGCTATTTAAAACAACATCCAAATGTTGAGTTTTTTGAACACGCTGCTGTTAAAAAACTGATTCAAAATGGCGATATTATACAAGCGCTACAAACCGAAGACGGTCGCAAACATACAGCAGACCATTTTGTAATAACTTCGGGTGCTTGGAGCCATTACTGGAACTCACAATTACAACTCGAAATTCCAGTCGAACCTGTTCAAGGTCAAATGCTGTTATTTAAAACCCCTGCTCACTGGCTACCGACCATGTGTATGAATCGAGTCATGTATTTGATTCCACGTATGGACGGTCATATCGTGTGCGGGTCAAGCATGGCACATCGTGGTTTTGACAACTCTACCGACGAAACCACTCAGCACAATATTTTAGAAGCATGTTTAGAAATGGTGCCTGAACTGGCCGATTTCCCGATTGTACATCGCTGGGCAGGCCTCAGACCAAGTTCACCAAATGGCGTTCCATACATTGGCAAAATGCCTGAAATGGATAACCTCTGGGCAAACTTTGGTCACTTTAGAAATGGATTGTGTATGGGCGCAGGTTCTGCGCAATTGCTCCGTCAGCTTATGCTGGATCAACCGACATTAGTTGATGCCAAAGCATATTCCCCAGAGCGTTTGCAAAATAAAATCTTAGCCTGATGCCAATATATTCTCTAAAGCCATTTTTAATTGAGGATAAGTAAACTCAAATCCTTCTGCTTGCAAGGCAGCGGGTTTAACGTATTGCCCATTCAAAATCAATTGCGACTGTTCCCCTAACAAACAACGGAAAACCGTGCTCGGTGCTGACAACAGTGGTTTCTTATTGAGTACCGCAGCAGTTTGTTCAACAAATACCTTTTGAGTCACATTTTCTGGCGCCACGACATTGTGAATTTGAGCAGATTGAGGATGCTGAAATATAAACTCAATTGCGTTTAATACGTCTTCAATATGTACCCACACTACAGGCTGACGACCATGACCAATTTGACCCACTAAATTGAGTCGAATAGGAAATAACATTTTAGGCAAGATGCCGCCACCCTGCCCAAACACAACGCCTAAACGAATAATTTTAGTATTTTGCTGAGTATCTACTAACGCTGCTCGTTCCCATTCTTGGCAAAGCTCGGACATAAAAATAGGCTGTGGCGGGCTTTGTTCAGTGCACACTTCTGCCCACTTTTCTTGATCATCTATTCCGTAATAACCAATCGCAGAACCAGACACAATTACTTCCGGAAAAATTTGAGATTGCTTGAGCCATGCATACAATTTTCGGGTCGTATTTACTCGGCTTTCAATGAGTTGTTTTTTACGTGACTCGGTCCAGCGTTTCTCGCCAATATTTGCGCCTGCCAAATTCACCACATAGTCAATTTGACGTGTCGAAATATCTTCAAACTTTTGCACCCATTGCAAGGCAGGATGGTCAGATTCCTTTCCAGCCTGCCGTGTCACCGCAATCACGTTATAATTTTTCTGTAAGAGGAACTTAATTAAATGCGTTCCGATAAAACCACTTGCACCTGTAATTAATACATTCTTATTCATATTTCCTCCTAAGCTGAGGATTCAAGTTTTATTTAATTGTATAAGACTCATTTATATTTAAACGTATGAGTTTTCATAGTGATCTATTGCACGTTAAACATTTTGTCAGCCATGCGCTGTGCTTGTTTACCATAAAACCAGTAGGTAATTAAATAAAGTGGAATAGCTAACATTAAAAGCATAATCACCATAATACTTAAGAACTGAGGTTGTTTGAGGTAAAGCATAAAGTTCTGCAAAATCTCAGGGTCTTTTCTGGCAAATAAAAACAGGCCAAATAAAACACCACACAAGTTATAGCCCCAAAAAATCAGACTAAAACCTAAAGTAAATTTCTTTTTTTCTTGTACAGTCGGTGCACGGCGTTCTTTCTTTAAAAATTTAAATAAGACAAAAATCATTGCGCCTAAATATGGAACGGCTGTTAAAATACCACCTACACTCGCTGGTAATAGTGCTGCAACCACACCTACAATTAAGGTAAGTACGATGCATAAACCAAAAAACCAGAGAAAGTAAGAACGTAATTTGGTCATATTTTTGCCTAATTTATGGGTTCAAAAAATAATTATAAATTTTTTTCGATTTTTTTTCATTTTTCTGTCAACCAATCCTGATCTCTTGACGTTATATAGGGTAATAAGGTCGCAGCAACCGAATACTTCCTTTGCACGGCATCCGCAAAATTGTTTCGGTGACCTTTCATTACGACTCTTTCCTTCCTTCGGATTAGGTTTTGTTAGCAGCCGAAACCCTTGATGAAGTTTTTGACCGACGATTCTCTCATCACTCGAATCGTCGGTTTTTATTTTCTAGCACTTTCATTTATTTTACGCTCAGCATACACAATAGTCCTTTCGTGGCTATAAAGGCTATGCGTATACTTTTTACACCATAAAAATATGATTTAAATAATATGAACACTATTGCCTATTTTGAAATCCAGTCTTCAAACCCTGCCCGCGATGCGCAGTTTTATCAAGCTGTGTTCGGCTGGCAATTTAAACTCGATGAAAACTTACCAATTGAATATTACCGCATAGAGACACCTTCAATTATTGGAGGGCTATTAAAGCGCCCTGCTCAAACACCTCCAATGGAATATGGCACCAATGCATTTACCTGTTCGGTTCAGGTCGAAAACTTCGATGAGGTAGCTGCAAAAATTTTAGCGCAAGGTGGTATTGTCGCAATGGATAAATTTGCTATTCCAGGCCGCGCTTGGCATGGCTATTTTGTCGATTTAGACCACAACGTTTTTGGTATTTTTCAAGTCGATGAAAACGCAGCTTAAAGATTTTATTTAACGACTCTATTTATTTTTTTAATGTATAGCCACCGCCTTTTTAACGGTGGCTATTTCATATAGTTTACTCAGCAAAGCTAAAGCTGGCTTCACATGTAATTGGGAAATTCACCGAATTGGCAATCATACATTCGTGATGTGCTTTTTCATGCAGTTTTGCAGCAAGCTCTTGATCGGCACCTTTTTCTAAAATAACTTCTGGTCTTAAAATAATTTGGGTAAAGTGACCACGTTTGACCGGATCTGTATCTTCCATAAAACCAAGTGCATGATCGAGATAACTCACAACGTGAATATGGTTGACTGCACAAAGGTGTAAATACCAAAGTTTATGACAAGCAGAAGCTGACGCGACCAATAAATCTTCAGGGTTCCACCTGGTCACATCGCCCAAATAAGCAGGGTCTGATGAACCTTGAATAGTGGTCTTTTGCGGATGCTGAATACTAAAATCGCGTTTATAAGAACGATAAGATGAAGTGCCTGTACCCGTATTGCCTTCCCACTGTATTTTTACTTCGTATTCGTGAATGGTCATTTTGTTCTCAAAGTTCATGGTTTGCCCTGATAGTAACAAAGCAGCGTTTAAAGTGAAAAATTTAATTCAAGTTTCACTATGGGCTTAAATAACGAGCACTTTAAAATGTCTTGATAAAATCTCCTGCCAATTTATGCTAACGTATCTGTGTTTATTTTGGCTTGATGTCTGTTTCTATGTCCGTACATTTTCTACATACTTCTGACTGGCATTTGGGACAGTTTTTTTATAATCATTCACGCCACTACGAACACCAACAATTTTTAAGCTGGTTACTCACTCAAATTCAAGAAAAACAGCCACACGCCCTACTCATCGCTGGCGATATTTTTGATGTTATTAACCCAGGATCTCAAGCACAAAAACAACTCTACCAATTTTTAGCAGATGCTCATCGGCTTGCGCCGCACATGCAAACACTCATGATTGCGGGTAACCATGACTCAGGCTATCGTATTGAACAGGTCGAACCACTTTTAGAAAAATACAATGCAAAAACCGTGGGCGTGGTTCGCTGGAATGAAGATAAAACTCTAGATCTCGATCGACTACTTTTGCCTATTTATAATCAAAATCAGGATATTGTGGCGTGGTGCCTTGCCCTGCCTTTTTTACGTTCGGCCGAAATTACGGGTTTTAACGAACATACCACCAATAGCAAAAACGCAATTGCCTATTTGCACCAGCAACTCATAGCAGAAGCCAAACGTCGCAAGACACCAGACCAAGCACTTATTTTGATGTCGCATGCGCATATGCAAGGTGGGGAAACATCCGACTCTGAACGCCCAATTATTATTGGTAATGAAGAGGCACTTTCAACAACTTTATTTGAAGATGCTGTCGACTATGTGGCTTTAGGGCATTTGCATAAACCACAAAAAGTAGGTCAGCCACACATTCGTTATAGTGGTTCGCCCATTCCACTTTCTTTTAGTGAAATTAATTATAAGCATCAAGTGGTTGAGGTCAAAGTTGATCCGACTCAAGATACAGACAGCCGTTTGCAATTTGACGCTGTAGAAATTCCACGTTGCATACAATTGCACCGCATTCGTGGTGAGCTAAACGAGGTGCTGCAACAACTCAAAGCCTTGCCTCACGGCGTGATTGAAAATATTGACCACCGTGAATATGTCGATATTGAATATTATAGTTTAACGCCGCCACAGCCGAATTTACGTCAGCAGTTTGAAGCAGCCCTACCACCTGACCGCTATCGTTTAGTACGTATTTCACGTCAATATGTAAATAAAGACACCACCGATTCAAATACTACTCAGCAAATCGCACTTGAACCACCAACACCAGAAAAACTCTTTCAAAATATCTGGGAAAAACAAGGTTACAACGCAGATGATGCCGTCTTAAAAGATTTTCTAAGCCTAGTACAAGAAGCACAAAAACATCTTGAAAATGATGCAACACCTTAAGGATATGTCATGAAAATTTTATCCATTCGAATAAAAAATCTGGCATCTCTTTCTGATGAACACTTTATTGATTTTGAAAGTGCACCTCTCGCCCATGCAGGTCTCATTGCGATTGTGGGAAAAACTGGTGCAGGTAAGTCGACCATTTTAGATGCCATGTGCCTGGCTTTGTTTAATCGGGTTCCACGTCTAAAAGACAGTGATGGTAAATTAAAAGATGTTGATGGTTCAGAGTTACTGACCAATTCACCTTTAACTGTCTTACGCCGTGGTACAGGACATGGGTTTGCTGAGCTTTGCTTTATTGCGCAAGATCAAAAGCGCTATTCGGCACGCTGGGAAATTAAGCGGGCACGTGAAAACCCAAATGGTAAATTACAAAGCGTACAACGGCATTTAAAATGCCTGACCGATGGCGTGGTACTTGCAGACAAAGCCAAAGCGGTTGATGAAAAAGTTAAACAAATTACCCAGCTTTCTTTTGAACAGTTTACTCGTGCTGTACTACTTGCTCAGTCAGAAGTGACCGCGTTTTTAAAAGCACGAGACAGCGAACGTGGAGAGTTACTCGAGTACCTGACCAACTCCAGCATTTTCGCCAAAATTGGTGAGCTGGCTTTTCGTAAAACCGCAGATATAGCAAAGCAGCGTAAACAGCTTGAAGAGTTCTTAGGCCACATTGAAATTTTGTCTGATGAAGATATTGCTGGATTTACCGAACAATACCAGCAAGCCGAACAAAATCATCAACAGTTAGAACAACAAAAAAATATCTTAGACAAACAACAACAATGGTTTGAGCGTAAAGCGAAACTTGAGCAAGAAGTTCAAGCTAAACAGCAACAGTTTCAAGCACAGCAAAATCATCATCAACAATTGGCTGGTGAGCGTGAGCAATTAAAACGACTCGAAGTTTTCTCTGAAATACGCCCACAAGTTTTTCAGAAATCTCAAATTTTACAAACATTGCAACAGCTTGAGCCGCAAATTCAGCAAGCGCAAACCAAGTTTAATGAGTTGGTGCAAATTTTTGAAAAAGGACAAAAACAATATCAACTTGCAGAACAAGAGCTCAAACAGACCCTCGATTTTGAGCAACAGCATCAACAAGCCTTAAATCAAGTTCGACAGTCCATTCAAGAACGCGCTTTTATTGCCGATGAATATAAAAAGTGCAAAGAAAAAAGAAGCGTACTCGAGCAGAAACTCAGTCCACTGCACCAACAGCAAAACACTGTGCAACAGCACATTGCACAGCTTGAGCAGAATCAAATTTATCTGCAACAACAGCTTACCCATACTCAGCAATATGCTGTATTGGACAAAGGCCTTTCAGCGCATCTGCATCAGCTCGGGCAATTTATTCAAAATTACCAAACAATTGAACAACAGCTTGGCAATCCTACCCTTGCCCGCCAAAAGCTATCGGAAGCTAAAAGTGAAGTTGAACAACTCGCAGCTTCACTAGGTACAGTTGAACAAATTGAGTTAAAACTTGAGCAACAGCGTAAAGATAAAGATCAGAAACTTGCTCAAATCACTCAGTTAGATCTGATTCAGCAAAAAATAAAAATTTATCATGAGCTATATGCTGAGCTTCAACAATTCAACGAAAAACATACTCAAGCCTCCGCGCAAGAAGAACAGCTTAAAACCGTTTGCCAGTTAGCTGAACAAGACTACCAAACAACAAAAGCTGAACGTGAAAAGTTACAGCACATCCTGCAACAGCAGCGTTTATTACACACCGAAAATATTGAGCAGTTACGTGCCAATCTTAAAGAAGGTGAAGCGTGTTTAGTCTGTGGAAGTACCCACCACCCTTACCGTATTGATGATAGTGCAGTTTCCAAAGCTTTATTCGATTTGCAGCAACAACAAGAGCAGCAAGCTGTTGCACTCGAGCAAACTAAATTTAATGCATGGCAAACCCAGCAACATGCACTTACCCAGTGTCGTGCCGAGCTTGAGCAAGTTCAGAAATATCTAGCCCAACTTCAAACAAAACAATCAAGCTTGCAACAAGAACTTGAGCAACAATTTAGCCTCAATCACTTACATATTGAGCTTAATCAAGCTCCTGAACAAATCTTGCTAATGCTGAACGAACTCAGACAAGCGGCACAAACTGCCATAAATTCATTTGACTCAGAAAACGTGCGTTTAGCCCAAGCCATTAAACAACACAATCAGCTTGTTCAAACGATTCAGCGTAATGAAAGTTTGCTTAATACAGCACAGCAATGGCAACAACAAGTTCAACATATTGTTGAGTGTTTATCTGAAGCCGAACAGCATGCATGGCAGCAAGCAAGTAGCCAAACAGCTAAGCAGACTTGGTCAATTTTAGACGTACGTGCTAAGCAACTTGAGCAACAAGAACAGCTTTCACAGCGTTTTGAACAGCAGCAACAGGAACTTAAAATGTTGACTGCTAACTTTGAACAAATGGCCAAGCAAATTGATGAGATCGATCAAAATCTCAAAGAGATTACGCTTAAAGGTCAGCAAAATAATGAAAAAGCGGTGTCGCTCATTCAGCAAATGACGGGCCTCTCTGATATTAAACCGCACGAATGGCTAATTGAGCATGACGTTAAACGTCAGCAACAACAAACCGCTTATCACGAGGCTAAACAGCGTTTCGAGCAAACCAGACAGCACTTTGAGCAGCAAAAACAAGCGCTCGATCAGCTCAAGCATCAACATCAACACACTGCGGGGCATCAGCAGCAGATTGATGGGCAAATTCAAAACTGGTTAAAAGCCCATGCTGATTTTCAGGCATCTGATCTTACGGCGCTCATGCAAATCAATTCCGCCCAAGAGCAAGACATTCGTAACCGTCTTAATCATGCCGAGCGTTTATTAAGTGAAGCCTCTTCTGCCCTTAAGACCATGCAAGAGCAATTGAGCGAGCACTTACAAACTCAGCCAGATATTGAATATGAAAAGCTTGTTAGCCTTATTCAAGACAATATTGCAGAGCTCAAAGCCCAGCTTGAAGTACGTGATCGGCTTAAACTTAAACTTGAAGTCCATCAGCAAAATCTGGCTAAGCAGCAACAATACGCTGAGCAAATTCAAAATATTCAGCAAGAAGAACATCGCTGGAGCAAAATTTCAGGCTTGATTGGTGATGCAAAAGGTAAAGAGTTCCGCGACTACGCTCAGCAATATCACCTAGATATTTTAGTGGAACATGCCAACCAGCAACTGGCAATGCTGTCTCAACGTTATACGTTAAAACGCCTAGATCAGTCTCTAAGTCTTGCGATTATTGACCATGACATGGATGGAGAAACCCGTTCTGTTGCATCTTTGTCTGGCGGTGAGTCGTTCTTAACTGCCCTTGCCTTGTCTTTAGCGATTGCCAATATGGCCTCGGGCTCAATGAAAATTGAATCGCTGTTTATTGATGAAGGCTTTGGTACTTTAGACGCCTCATCTTTGCACATGGTGATGAATGCTTTAGACCAATTGCAAAATCAGGGTCGTCAGGTCATTCTCATCTCACACATTCAAGAAATGCATGAGCGTATTCCTGTACAAATTCAGGTAAAACCACTCGGCGCAGGTGCAAGTACCATAGAAGTAGTAGGTTAAAACTAAAAAGCCCCGACATCCTGTCGGGGCTTTTTTAGATTCTGCGTTGGTATAACTCCTGTCGTACCTGTATGCATCCATTCATCACTGTTTATTGTTATTTTTAGAAACATCCTGTTTCCTGATGAGTTCATAGTACGAAAAAAACGTTGTCTGCCATAGCCGCAAAAGGCCGCAGTTTCTGTAAGATAAAGCTTACATCAGCCTTTTTGCGAATAGTCTCTAGCACCAAATAAGGCTGTTCCTACACGAACCATGGTTGAACCAGCAGCAATTGCAGCTTCTAAATCACTCGACATTCCCATACTTAAAGTATCCCAATCTTGTGGGTGGGCATGTTGGTCTTTCACAGCATCAAACAAGGCTTTAGCATCTGCAAATGCAGCAGTATTGTCAGGTGCTGGAATGACCATTAAGCCACGTAACTTGATTTTTGGTAATTGACTAATTTGAGCAACCAGCTCGGCAACGTCTTCTGGTGCACAACCATCTTTACTGTCTTGCCCATCAATATTGACTTGCAAACAAATATTAAGGGCTGATTGATCATCACCCCGTTGATTAGATAATCGCTCGGCAATAATTAAACGATCTACACCATGTACCCAATCAAATTTCTCGGCCACATGCTTCGTCTTGTTGCGTTGAACATGACCAATGAAATGCCATTCAATGTCTAAATCGTGCAAAGCTTCGATTTTTTCTAAAGCTTCTTGCAAATAGTTTTCGCCAAATGCTCTTTGCCCTGCTGCATACATTTCACGCAAACTTTCACTTGGATGTGTTTTCGATACGGCTAAAAGTTGTACGGTTTCAGGCACACGTTGAGCATGTTCACAAGCAGTTTGGATTTGCTGTAATACGTGCTGCCGCGCATCTTGCAGGTAATTCATTGACAAGGTTCTCATTTTCAAAAAACTTTTTTGCTTTTCACTTAAAGCGAGGTGTTGGTAAGCCTCGGTGAAAGCCGTATATTATTCTACAAAATAATGACATATTTTGATTTACTTGGGGAAATTATGGATATTACAGAGCTACTCGCCTTCTCTGTGAAAAATGGCGCGTCCGATTTACACCTATCTGCTGGCATGCCACCAATGATTCGCGTGGATGGCGAAGTCCGTCGCATTAACTTACCTGCTCTAGATCATAAAGATGTTCATCGTCTGGTCTACGACATCATGAATGATAAACAGCGTCGTGACTACGAAGAAAAACTCGAAACCGACTTTTCTTTTGAAGTACCCAACGTTGCTCGTTTCCGTGTTAACGCATTTAATCAAAACCGTGGTGCAGGTGCAGTGTTTCGTACCATTCCGTCCAAAGTACTCACCATGGAAGATTTAGGCTTAGGTCAAATCTTTAAAGATATTTGTGACTATCCACGCGGCATTGTACTGGTGACAGGCCCAACAGGTTCGGGTAAATCCACCACACTTGCAGCGATGATGGACTACATTAATGAAAACCGTTATGACCATATTTTAACGGTTGAAGACCCTATCGAATTTGTACATCAGTCAAAGAAATGCCTGATTAACCAACGTGAAGTGCATCGTGATACACACGGCTTTAATGAGGCACTACGTTCAGCACTGCGTGAAGACCCAGATATTATTTTGGTCGGTGAGATGCGTGACCTTGAGACTATTCGTTTAGCACTTACTGCTGCCGAAACAGGTCATTTGGTGTTTGGCACACTGCATACCACTTCTGCTGCGAAAACCATCGACCGTGTGATTGACGTATTCCCTGCCGAAGAAAAAGACATGGTTCGTGCCATGCTCTCTGAATCTTTACAGGCTGTTATTTCACAAACCCTGCTTAAAAAGAATGGCGGTGGCCGTGTCGCAGCTCATGAAATCATGATTGGTATTCCTGCTATTCGTAACTTAATTCGTGAAAATAAAGTCGCGCAAATGTACTCAGCTATTCAGACTGGCGCAAATCATGGCATGACCACCCTCGACCAAAGCTTAAAAAATTTGGTGTCTCGCGGTGTGATCAGCCCGCAAACGGCTCGTACTGCTGCTAAACAGCCTGAATCCTTTCTATAAAAATAATTAGAGAATAAATATGGATTTTAATGACCTGCTCAACCTGATGGTTGAAAAAAAATCATCCGACCTCTTTATTACAGATGGCGTTGCACCATCGATGAAGATTAACGGGCAAATTGTTCCCATTTCAAAAAATAGTCTTTCAGGCGAAATTATCGGGCAACTATTACACTCCATCATGAGTGAAAAACAACGCAAAGAATTTGCAGAGACTCGTGAATGTAACTTTGCGATTATGAACCGCGATAAAAGTGCGCGCTTTCGTGTAAGTGCTTTTCAGCAACGCGACATGCCAGGCATGGTACTACGTCGAATTGAAACCAAAATTCCTTCAATTGACGACTTACAATTACCGCCAGTGCTTAAAGATTTATCGATGACCAAACGTGGCATCATTATTTTTGTAGGGGCAACAGGTACAGGTAAATCGACATCATTGGCTTCAATGATTAGCTATCGTAACCATAACTCTAAAGGTCATATCATTACCATTGAAGACCCTATCGAGTTTATTCATGAACACGCTGGCTGCATCATTACCCAACGTGAAGTCGGGATCGATACAGACTCATTTGAAATTGCTTTAAAGAATACGTTGCGACAAGCACCCGATGTAATCTTGATTGGTGAGATTCGCTCTCGTGAAGTTATGGACTACGCGATTGGCTTCGCCGAAACAGGTCACCTTGTATTAGCCACAATGCATGCGAACAATGCCAACCAAGCACTTGACCGTATTATTCACTTCTTTGAAAGTGACCGTCATAGCCAGCTCTACATGGATTTATCACTTAACTTAAAGGCCATGATTGCACAGCAACTTATTCCGACTCCAGATGGTAATTCGCGCCGTGCAGCGATTGAGATTCTCATTAACTCACCATTAATTTCAGACTATATTCGTAAAGGCGAAATTCATGAAATTAAAGATTTAATGAAACGCTCACGTGAACTCGGTATGCAAACTTTTGACCAAGCACTGTTTGATCTTTATAAGTCAGGCCAAATTACCTACAAAGATGCATTAAAACATGCCGACTCACCAAACGATTTGCGTTTAACAATTAAGCTTGCCGAAGAAGGTCCAGATCAAATTGCAGGCACAAATCAGCATTTAACCTTCGACCGACAGTAATTTCTTCATAAAAAAAGGAAGGTTAAACGTAACCTTCCTTTTTTATTTGTTTTCTTTGTGTGAAAACGATTATTTCTTGCGCAGTACTTCCTGACATTCAGGTTCGTTACAGTAACCGTAGAGGTTTAATGAGTGACCCGTTAAGGTAAACCCATGTTGCTCAGCTACAGCATGCTGTTCTTTCTCGATAACATCATTAGTAAATTCAATAACTTTGTTGCAATTATGGCAAACCAAATGATCGTGATGATCTTCTTGCATAATTTCGAAAACAGAATGATTATTTTCGAAATGGTGGCGCTGAATGATACCTGCAGCTTCAAATTGTGTTAACACACGGTAAACTGTCGCAAGACCGACATCTTCCCCTTGTTCTAACAAAGTCTTGTAAATATCTTCAGCACTAAGATGATGTTGTTTTGAATTTTCTAATAATTCCAAAATCTTAATTCGAGGAAGGGTAACTTTAAGTCCAGCTTTGCGCAAATCTTGATTGGAAATAGGCATGAAAAAAGGTCTCTCAACAAATCTCAAGTTGGAATAGGCAATAGAATTTAGATGAAGTATGATCTATCCTTTGATCAAATGCATCATAATTTATTGGGATAGTGTAGCAAAATGCAAAAACTCGTGCTGACGTTATTAGTCACTTCACTCCTTGCTGGTTGTTCAATCTTTGGTGTATATAAGGTTGATATTCCTCAAGGGACTCCATTGACCAAAGCTCAAGCCTCTCAAGTACAAGTCGGCATGAATTTCCAGCAAGTGCGTTTTTTGCTTGGTAGTCCAACTGTGACTGATCCCCTCAATCCTCTACGTTGGGACTACATTTACAACTATATCCCGGGAACTTATGCTAAAAAAGCAAAAATCCCCGCAGCACATGGTCAGCATTTAAAAATTTACTTTGATGGCACTGGCACAGTAACTAAAATTGAAGGTTTAGAAACTATTCCAGAATCGCAACCAGGTTTACCTGCTTCTAAAGAAGCGATTTTAACTGCACCACCACTATAATCGTTTTTTCTAATAAAAATAAACCCCTCAAGTGAAATACTTTGAGGGGTTTTGTTTATGGGGCTTATTGCTTAAAGCGATTACTTTTAATATATCGCCCCACAGGGTTTTTCTCGGCGCGTTTACGACGTATATCTTTAGGGTTAATCGTTAAAGGTCGATAAATCTCAACTCGATCACCAGCTTGCAAAATCGCATGTGCTTCAACTTTTGCGCCAAAGATGCCAAGTTGTAATGGCTCAGGCAAACTGACCTGTGTCTGCAAGCCACTCGCCTCAACTGCTTGTAATGCAGTCATACCAGCTTCAAATGGAATAGCAACTAAAAACTGTTGCTCTGGGGCTGCATAAGCAACCCACACTTGCTGAGCTTTTTCCATCAGATAATTTGTCCAATCACCGCAATCATGGCAATGACAATTGAAAGCGGCAATACAATACGTACCGCAATGCGCCATAAGTTATAAAACAACTCATTGCTAAAATTCATAGATTTACGCAAATGGCTAATTTTCATAATCCAGCCAGCAAAAATGGCATAGATCAAGCAAATGAGTAATCCCCAAAGCATCAAAATCAGCGTAAAGATGTTATGAAGCTCAGGCACAGCCCAAACAGCAATCGCTACAACAATAATCACCCACTGTAAAATAGGCATAAGCTGACGCTGAGCAAGCTGCTCTCTAGCCAATTGCACAAATAACGCTGTTGTCATTACTGCGGTAAAGATCCAAGTAAAAACAGGAAGCTGTGCTTGTAAAGAAAAGAAACCAAAGGCGATCACAGCAATTAACTGAGCTAACCAAATTGGAAGAACTGTTTTCGTTGCACCTTCTTGCGACTGAACCGCACCTACACTATTTTGCCAATAAAGCCCTAAGCCCAATCCACTCGCAACAAGTGCAAGTACAGTCGCATTCCCCCATTCTTTAAACTCAACATTGGTCCAATGCCAAGGCTGTAAAGTCGTTCCCATCGTGTTAGCTAAAACAAGAGAAACAATTACACCAACCGTCATCAGTAAAATTAAAATTTGACGTGGAATAAAGGATAAAATGAGGGCCACAACAGCAAGGCCAGCAAAAACAAGTTGTCCTGAAACACTATTATTAAGTTGTGTATTCAGTAAATTACCAGCGGTACTTAATACATTACCTGCTAAAAATGGAATAAAAATAACTGCAAGCCAGCCAACCAAACGCCATTTTGGGGAACTATCTGCTTCACGAGTTAAACTTGATAAAGCATTTAAGGCTGTAGTCTTCGACCGTTTTGCTAAAGCAATTTCCAAATAACAAACTGGTAGTGCCAATAACAACATTGTGCCTAACCACAATAACCAGAAATCGAGTTGACGATCAATCTGGATTCCCATTGTGGGTGCCAATGTCGCCATAATGATGAAAGATAAGCAAAACGCCATCAGGGGCGATAACCATCGTGACATAGGTATGTCCTGCATTATGCATTCCTTGAAAAAGACTAGAGATATTTTGCCCGTGTCATGCTTGAAAATCAAAGTTTGCTCAATAAAAAAAGCAAACTACCGAATCGATAGTTTGCCGCGCTAACTGAAATTATGAGTTCTTTTTATTTCAGGTTATGAGAAAAACCGAGCAAACCAGTTTTTCCCTTTTTTCTTTTCTTTTTCTCTAATAATTCCCATCATATTTTCTTTTACTGCTCCTACATAATCGGCATCATCATGTTGAATATGGTTAATTAA
The DNA here is from genome assembly GCF_027855145.1 of Acinetobacter sp. AOR18_HL. Lineage (NCBI taxonomy): Bacteria > Pseudomonadati > Pseudomonadota > Gammaproteobacteria > Moraxellales > Moraxellaceae > Acinetobacter > Acinetobacter sp. AOR18_HL. The sequence goes on along the minus strand of NZ_JAKTIG010000019.1, from coordinate 352 downwards.
CCATTTAGCCAAAATTTCTTGTAATTCTGCTTCAATCGTGTGCCCCATTTCAAAACGTTCACGATATAACTCTATTTTTTTAATAAATAAATCATGTACACGTTTATGAGGTACACGATATTTATAATCAGCTTCCTCTTGCAAACTTTCTTCGAAAGTAAAATGTGATTGCGTATAATCGATAATATTGTCTAGAACATCTTTAATACGACGTCTATCCTCTTCATCTTTTACATCATCAATCTCATTAATATAATCAAGGGCGAATTCAAACATGAGGTGCGACAGTTTCAAAAGCCATATGATAATCAACAAGCTGAGCAAATTTCTCTAATGGTGTAAGCCAATCTAA
>NZ_JAKTIG010000018.1:0-9745 GCF_027855145.1 Acinetobacter sp. AOR18_HL | reverse complement strand
ATAATACGGCATTATGTTACTTGCCGTGTTCGTTGACTATAAAACCCTGCATTTGCAGGGTTTTTTGTCAATGATGCGAGCATTTCTAACGCACTCGCAGGGCATTTAACATCAGTGCTCATTATGCGAATCTCGCACGCCAAGCGGTGAGGGAGGGAGAAGGAGCCTCGACGCCCGACCGACCGATCCGAGGGGCGGAAGAGGAGTCCACGTCTTCTAATGGTGGACTCTAGTCTCAAATTTGAGAATTTTATACGTCTTTTTGTACTTCTAATGGTGGACTCTAGTCCGAAATTTCGGAATTTTTAGAGGTCTTTCGAGTTTCTTACGACTACTTTTCCATTTGCTGATATCTCAACATTATCGATAGCTTGATCAAGAATTATATGTACAAGCTCACTATCTTTAATGGGCTGTAGATTTTTATTGATCAGAATTTTATTGAGCTCTACACACTTCTTTCTAAGAGATTCTTGCTCTTTGTCATTTAAACGTACTGTTACTGCCATTTTGATCACATTTTAGGGTTATTAACTTGCATACAATATTACTTGTATATGTGTTATATGTGCTTGCTATTCATGTGTAATTGTATTAAATTCTGCTAAATGTTATTTGTATACATGCGTAATTAGCCCATGCTAGATCATATTTGCATAAATGCGCCATTCGAATCCAGCTTCTACTCAGTAGATGCGGAAGGGCGTTATTTTTTTGTAGATATCGATCTTCACACCATAGAAATTCCACTTGCGTCACGATCAGTTCATAAGAATGACGATGGTTCAATTTCTGCTGCTGCTTTATTTCATCCATTTGAAAGTGTGCCAACTCATTATACGGGGATGGCAATGAAAGTATTTTTCGATGCTAGTTATGAGCCTTACGTACAAATTAAGGCTTCGCCTGCAAAGTTATTGCAGGGCCATAACGTTTTTGGTTCGGATGATATAGAGCAGGGTGCTGATGAAATGATCGGCTTCTTACACATGGCTTATCCAGTTCTTACCCGTATGCTCGATTGGAATCGTGCTTGGGTTTCACATATTGATGTGACTTACTCGGCTAAGTTGTCAGACCAGACAACGGCTAAAAAGATTCTGGATTTTCTGGCTAATGTCAGTAGCGGTCAAACTAGACTTTCAAATAAGCGGTTTGATAGCTCTGTGTATTGGGGTGGCCAGACATCCAGACTTGTAAACCATAAATGCTATTTAAAGCATGACGAATTTCTTTCTCAGTTTGAAGAACTCAAGCAACTGGCAAAGAAAAATGACAAGTCAGCTCAACGAGTTGTCGATGTCATGTCTGACTCACGGTTAATTAACTGGACTGTCGGACTTTTACGTTTTGAGTCGCGTTTAAAAAAACGTTGGCTTGAGCGTAATGGAGTACCAACGAACCTTTATGAACTTATAGCATTTCAAAAGGCAAATCCTGATTTACTTCAAACACTTTGGACTAAAGCAACGCACGGAATATTTGATGCCATGAGAGGTCAAACTGTGAAATTGATTAATGATGAAAGTGTCTTGGAAGCCATATCTAACTCGCCAGTTGTCGTTACCAATAGCGGTAAGGTTTCTCAAACACGTATCCGAAATATTTATTCTACGTACTGTTTAGTACGTGAACATGGTTTAGAAAAGTTAGCTGAAATGCTTCCTAAACCTACGTTTTATAGACATTTATCTGAACTTTGCGATTGTGGCTTTTCAAAGGCATTTTTGCAGAACTTGCATGACAACAAGGCTAAAAACGTCATTCCATTTATGAAGCTCGTAGAAATCGACTTTTCACAACAATTGCCTGAGTGGTATGAGCCGCCAGTATCGCAATTTAAATCAGTAGCTTAAAGGTGAGCAAATGAACAATTCACAACATCCAATTATGACAGTCACAGGCATTCGTAAAGCTGCTGGAGATTTCCAAGATCAAACATCAGGTAAAACAATTGAATTCTCGAATACCGTTGTAACGGTTTTACAGAATTATTCTGAGCGTGAGCTAGAACAAGGTGCAATCGGTTTTAAATCTACTGACTACAAAATTAAAGGCGCTCAGTTCTTTAATGATTACGTTGGACAGAAGCTGCCAGCCGAAGCTGCAATGATATTTGATTGGGATTTTACAGGGAAACAGCCACGAGCTGTATTAGTAGCATTAGACTTTAATGCCAAGAAACCTATATAAATCAATGGGTTAATATGGAAATATTAGCCTATTCGTATAATGTATATTATGTTAAATAAAAGATTTGGAAACCTACCATATATAAGGCTTCGCTTCTCTATGTTGTTGCTTCACTACTAATTCTTAACTGTGATGAATACTTAGCTTGGTTAACTGTATGTGTTGTTCTAGCAAATTACTAAACGCCTAAGCTGGTTCTATTGGATGCTTATGTATTAAACCCTATTTCTAATCTTAACCAGAATAATTTTCTAGACAACTTCCTGTAAGTTGTCATTACACTTTTATATTTACCCTAGTGAGCTGAGCTACTTACAAGATGTATTTGCGACTACTGGCTGCTATACAGATTTCTTTTTCTAAATCTCCTTTTAAGCCTCAAAACTTTTAGCCTGTTAAAATTAAAAACTGAAACTCAAATTATTATGTATGAATATATTAAAAACCTCTTTACATGCTTAAAAAAAAGATATAGTACGTGTATACAGCTGTTCTTTAAATTTAGCTCAATGGTAGATCTCAATTCATAACAACATAGCCATACAATTAAAAAAATAAGATGCTAATCCCAAGCTCTCTTTTGACTTTTTCACTTAAAATTTTTATTGAAGTGTCATATCTAATCTAAGCAAGATTCATAAAATAATTTTTATAATTTAAATAATGGATAATTAAATATGGATCGTTTTAAAACTATTTTACTCATTGCAAGCACATGTTTAACAACAACTATTTATGCAAAACAACAAGTCGTTTGTGTGTATGACCCCATTGGTAAATCGGGAGATGCTTTCGCTTTAGCCAAAGACTATGCACTTGAAGCTAAAAACTGGGGAGCTGATCTATCTTTAAAAGCATATGTAGATGAACGCATTGCGGCTGAAGATTTAAAAGTCGGTAAGTGTGATGGCGCTATTATTAGCGGTTTACGTGGTCGTCAGTTTAATAAATATACAGGATCTTTAGATGCAGTTGGCGCATTAACAAATATGAAAACGGCAATTAATGCCTATAAACTGTTGTCTTCACCAATGGCCGCAAAAAACATGGTGGTCGGTTCTTATGAAATTGCAGGTTTAGGCACAATTGGCCCTGCATACTTATTTGTAAATGATAGAAGTATCAATACACTCGCTAAAGCTGCCGGTAAAAAAATTGGGGTATTTAAATATGATGAGGCGCAACCAAAGCTTGTCCAACATGTTGGAGGTCAGGCTGTATCGGTAGACGTCACCAATGCTGGTGCGAAGTTTAATAACCATGAAATTGATATTGTGCCCGCTCCTATTGTGGCATTTAAACCTTTTGAACTACACAAAGGTTTAGGTGAGAAAGGAGCAATTGTTCTTTTTCCTTTAACTCAAATTTCAGCAAACTTCATTATTCGTAAAGATCAGTTTCCAGCAGGTTTTGGGCAAAAGTCGCGAACTTGGGTAGCCAGCCAATTAAATAGAACCTTTGGCATTATTGCTAAATATGAAAGTGATATTCCTTCAAAATATTGGATGGATATTCCTAAAAATGAGCAATTAAACTATATGAAAATGATGCGCGAGGCACGTATACAGCTAACCAAGGCAGGTATTTACGACCCTAAAATGATGAATTTTTTGAAAAAAGTAAGATGTAAAGAAAACCCAAGTAATTTTGAATGTGCGTTAAATGATGAATAAACACTCAAAACATACGCACATCTCATTTTAAGAGGTTCTACCCTCAGTTATTCATTTCCTCACGGGCTTGTTGTGGCGTTTTACCCGACCACTCTTTATAAGCCCGTGTAAATGGACTGTGCTCGGCATAACCTAACAGTAAGGCTATTTCTACAATTTGTAGCCTTAGATCTTTTAAATACGATTTTGCCAATTCGTAACGAACAATATTTAATTCTTTACGAAAATTCGTACCTGCCTCGGTTAAACGGCGTTGCAAGGTTCTACGTGAATAATTTAATCGCTCTGCAAGCTGTTCAATAGTGGGTTCGCCTTGATGAAGTAAGTAAGCAATCTGTTTACGGACTTGGTCTGTAATTTCATCAATATGTGGCAGGCTTGCCAGTAACTTGTCAGCATGTTTTTCTAGTATGGCAACTAAGACGGCGTCGGAGTTTTTAAGCGGCAGACTTAAGACTTCCTTATCAAAACGCATAAGTGCCACGGGTTGCTCAAAAAGTACAGGACAGCCGAAATATTCTTCATAAGGCTTAACATTTTCAGGCTGTTCATGAATAAAATGTATTTCTTTTAGTTTTACTTTTCCTCTAATGAGACTACGGCAAAACTGAACTATAACGGTACGGCCAGTTTCATCCGATAAAGGGCCGACTTGCTCACCTTTTGTATCCCATGAAAGTTCTACATATTCAGTATAAATACGAACAGTGGCAGGATAAACGTCATAGACAAGCCGCTGATATCGTTCAAACCTTTCTAAAACTGCCCCCAGATTTTCGCAGGCAAGAAATACTGACCCTAAAACACCTAGATGCTGAGCTGTAATGGTTTGACCTACATGTAAACCAATGAAAGGGTCATTTAAATAATCTTTGGCAATAATGAGAAGACTTTCCCAATGATCGATATCTACGCCTTCTAAATGATTTGAATCTGCTTTAGGCCATGGTTCACCCAGTACCTTTTCTGGGTCATGTCCTAGTTTTTCCAGATATTCAAATAATAACTGGACATAGATTTCAGAAATCCTTCTTCTATACAACGGCTTATTCAATCCATTCATTCCGTATAGTTCTAATTTGGCGCTAAATATCAACTAGTGTACTTAAAGCTTTTAAGCAAAAGCAAATGACTAAACACACCTGCTCAATCCAAATTTTGGCGCAAAGTGTCAAGCAATATGGCAGCTTTCATCAAGCCCAATCTCATTATTTTTCAGAAGATAGTGTTATAGCCAATATTGAGAAAAATACGATGGGTAAAAGTCTAAATAATGTGCCCCAAGCACCACTTGATGTTCAGTTTGATTCAAATGGCATGAAATGCAGTGCCTATTTATATCGTCCAGCGACCGAGGCCACTACACCAATTATTGTGATGGCGCACGGTCTGGGTGGTACTCGTCGAATGCGTTTAACCGCTTTTGCAGAGCGCTTTGTGGCAGAAGGTTATGCTTGTTTAGTGTTTGATTATCGCTATTTTGGTGATAGCGAAGGACAACCTCGACAATTACTAGACATAAAAAGTCAGCTTGAAGACTGGAAAGCCGCTATTGCCTATGCACGTAGCCTAGAAAAAATTGACCCAAACCGCGTGGTTATATGGGGGACTTCTTTCGGTGGAGGCCATGTGCTGGCAACAGCTGCTGATGATAATCGGCTTGCTGCTGTTATATCACAATGCCCCTTCACTGATGGGTTCTCATCTAGCATGGCAATGAACCCAATAACGACCCTTAAGCTCACGGGACTCGCATTAAAAGACAAGATTGGATCAATGCTCGGCGCCAAGCCAGTCATGGTGCCTCTTGCAGCTCCAACAGGACATACAGCATTAATGAATGCACCTGATGCTTATTCAGGCTATCTCGCACTCATGCCTTCAGGATCAAATATTCCAAACTATGTCGCTGCACGTTTTGTACTCGACATCATACGCTATTACCCGGGCCGTAAGACATCACGTATTCAAGCCCCCGTGTTTTTTTGTGTCTGCGATACCGACTCTGTTGCACCCTCAAAAACAACATTGCGTCATGCGAGCCATACACCCAATCATGAAATTAAGCACTACGCCGATGGTCATTTTGAAATTTACGTTGGAGAAGCTTTTGAGCGTGTTGTTCGTGATCAGATTGACTTTCTTAAACGCATCGTTCCAGTCAAGTAACAGTAAATTTAAAATATTTGGAGAAAGACCATGAAATATGACCTTAACAAAAAAGTTGTTTTAATTACAGGAGCCGCTGGAGGAATTGGTGCAGCAACAGCCCGTGAATTTTATGCATTAGGTGCAAACTTGGTACTCACCGATATGCAACAGGAAGCTGTAGATAAACTTGCATCTGAATTTGATGCGTCTCGGGTTTTACCATTAGCGCTAGACGTTACTGATGCAGTAGCCACAAAAGATGTAGTCCAGAAAACAATAAAACACTTTGGACACCTTGATATAGCTTTTGCCAATGCAGGTATCTCATGGCGTGATGGTGCTTCGACAATTGCTAGCTGTGATGAAGCTGAGTTCGATAAAATTGTTGAGGTTGATTTACTGGGTGTCTGGCGCATAGTCCGTGCTGCCTTACCAGAAGTGACCCGTAACAAAGGACAAATCCTCATAACCTCTTCTGTTTATTGCTTTGTCAATGGAATGGCAAACGCTCCATATGCGGCTTCAAAGGCGGCAGTAGAAATGCTCGGACGCTGTCTCCGTACAGAGATTGCATATACTGGTGCAACCGCTAGTGTTGTCTATCCAGGCTGGACAGCAACACCGATCGCTAATGTTGCCTTTGGGGGGAACCCAACTGTAACGAAGATGATTGAAGCAGCATTTCCAGCATGGTTACGCAAGCCTATTTCTCCGGAATATATGGCGCAAGCAATTGTAAAAGGTGTGCAGCGTCGCCAGCCACGCATTTTTGCTCCAGTGCGTTGGGTTCCGTTCTCGATATTACGCGGAATCTTTAGTGCAGGTAGTGATGCAATGGTTGTACACCATAAGAAATTACAGGGATTACTTCAACAACTTGAAAATGAATCTAAACCTATCCAGAAATAATCCATTTCCTTAAAACTCATTTATAAAAATGTCTGGAAATCTGATATGTCTAAGTACAAATTAAAAGATAAAGTTGTGGTCATCACAGGTTCAACAGGTGGTCTAGGACTTGCGATTGCTCAGGCATTACAAGCGAAAGGCGCAAAACTAGCACTACTAGATTTAGAGCTTAGCAAAGTCGAAAGTCAGGTAAAACAGCTAGGTGGGCAAAGCATTGCCGCAGGTTGGGTAGCCGATGTGCGCTCTTTAGAAAGCCTAGAAACAGCTATGGCAAATGCAGCTCAACACTTCGGTAAAATTGACGTGGTGATTGCAAATGCAGGCATAGCTACAACCGAAGCACTAGAACATATGGCCCCTGAAACCTTTGAGCGAACCATCGATATTAACCTTACAGGGGTATTTCGTACTTTTCGCGCAGCTATACCGTATGTAAAACAAACTCAGGGATATTTACTGGCTGTGTCCTCAATGGCAGCTTTCGTCCACTCCCCGTTAAATACTCACTATACTTCGAGTAAAGCAGGCGTCTGGGCTTTATGTGATAGCCTTCGTCTAGAATTAAAATATTCAAATATAGATGTTGGTAGCCTTCATCCGACCTTCTTTAAGACCCCAATGATGGACAGTATTCAAAATGACCCAGCAGGTAAAGCTGTGTGGAAAGGTAACTCGGGTATTTGGAAATATGTGTCTATTGAAGAAGTTGTTTCAGGCGTAGTTGAGAGCATAGAACAGCGTAAAGATATGACGGTTGTACCTAAAATAAATACCCCGATTGCTAAAGCACCAGCATTGTTTAGAAATGTGATTGAGTTTTTAGGTTTCAACCGTAAACAACTTAAACAGACCATGCTCTTGGCAGAGAAAAAAGCATAGTTCATTTTAGGTCTTTTCGTACACGGATGTTATTGGGATATCCGTGTTTATTTAATTAGCAGCAAAATTCTAATCATTGACTCAAACTATAAGTCTTATGCGCAGCTACTTTCTATTAAAATTTTCTTTTAACGCATCGATTAAGATATTTAATAAAGGTGCTTGCTCACGTCTGTGGGGATAATACAGATGATAAGGTTCATAGCTATGTCGCCAGTCCTTTAGCGTTTCTTCCAGTTCACCACTTTCAATATAAGGCTGAACCATGTCAATAGGTAAATAAGCGATTCCTACACCGCTCCTTACTGCTTGAAGCACTGGAGATAGGGTTGTAAAAACGATTTTAGCATTAACAGTAATTATTTGTGTTTTACCTTGTTTGGTAAATTGCCAACGATAGAGTTCACCATGTGTTGGTAATCTTAAATTAATACAGTGGTATTCCACTAAATCTTTTGGATGCTTTGGGTGACCATAACGAGCTAAAAACTCTTTGGTTGCAACAGTAAGCATTTGTATTGGCTCACTCACCTGTAAAGCGATCATATCTTTAGAAACCAAACCACCTCTTCTAAGTCCTGCATCAAAACGCCCTTCTACAATATCAACAAGACCATAATCAGATATGATCTCTACTGAAATTTTTGGAAATTGTTGTATGACTTTTTCAACTGCTGGCCATAAAACACTTTGTATTCCATATTCATCTGCACTAATACGTAATGTTCCTGCTGGATCATTTTTTAAAGCACTAATTTGATTTATGCCATTTTCTATTTCTTCTATTGCAGGTTGAAGCAAATTCAGTAGATATTCACCTGCTTCTGTCGGTGCGACACTCCTGGTAGTTCTTGATAATAGTTTTATGCCAATTCGGTCTTCTAAATTACGGAGTGTTTGGCTAATGGCTGACTGTGACGTTCTGAGTTTTGCGGCTGCACGGGTAAAGCTTCGCTCTTGAGCAACGACCATAAAAGTATGCAAATCATTTAAATTTTCTTTCATTATTTATAAGTATTCAATAGATCTCTTTCATAAATCAAAAAACGACCTTCTTTTTGGTTAATATTTGCACTCCGGATTTCTTGGCATTCGTGCATAATCTGCGGATGAAATACATCGATTCAAACAAGCTTTCTGATCCTCAGTTCAAGCGATACACAGGCATCTCATGGTCAACTTTCTATTTGATGGTTGAGCAATTGCAGAAGCATGTCTCTGCCAAAGGCAGACCGCCCAAGTTAAGCCTGGAGGATCAGGTTCTGCTCTGTCTGAGCTATTGGCGGGAATACCGAACCTTATTTCACGTTGCGACGAGTTACGGGGTTTCAGAGCCCACAGCCTCAAGAATTGTCCGTCATGTTGAAGACTGCCTGATTCGGTCCAATCTGTTTAATTTACCCAAAGATTTACCCGAGGGCGAAGGCATCGACTGGAATGTTGTGATCGTGGATGCCACGGAAATTCCAATCCAAAGACCTAAAAAAACAGAAGAAAAGCTATAGCGGCAAGAAAAAGACCTATACCTTTAAAGTACAGGCCATGATTCACTACAAAACTCAGCAAATTATGAGTTTATGTACCAGTCGCGGTGCAGTGCATGATTTCGAGTTGTTCAAACGCAATTTAAACCAGATTCCTTTTGGGGCTTTTATCCTTGCAGATAAAGGCTATCAGGGGATTTATGTGTTGTATCCGAATAGCCTGTTGCCATTAAAAGCCAAAAGACACTGTAAATTGGATCCTGAATTGAAAATCTATAATCAAGAAATCAATAAAAGAAGAATCGGAATTGAGCATGTATTTGGCAGCCTGAAAACCTTCAAAATTCTTGCTGAGCGTTATCGAAATAGAGGTAAAAGGCTTGGTTTGAGATTCAATTTAATCGCTGGAATCTACAACTTGGAGCTGAGTAAAAAATGATTTATGAAAGACATCTA